>JBJKQF010000224.1:0-4556 GCA_046705545.1 Terriglobia bacterium | reverse complement strand
GCCGGCCTCCCGGTGATTACGCGCCGCTTCTTGCGCTGATCGTTCCCGTCAAGGGAACTGGCGCTTCGATCTCATCGAACCTGCTGGCATTCGCGAGACAAGATTATCCCCACTACCAACTAATTTTCGTCTCGGAGGGTCAACAGGACCCGGCGTTTCCAGAGATCAGCACTCTAGCGGCCAATTCCCCGGAGGCCGGTTCGCCTGGCCCTCAAAAGTGTTCCGTAGTGCTTGCCGGAGCGTGCGAGACAAACGGCCAAAAAGTCCACAACCTGCTCCAGGCCCTCAAGACGGTGGATGCCGGGGCCGAAGTTCTGGCCTTTGCAGACGCCGACGCGCGGCCCCACGCCTCCTGGCTAAGGTTCTTGGTGGCGCCGCTCGGCGATTCCCGTGTCACAGTCAGCACAGGATTTCGCTGGTATCTTCCGGGGAAGACTTTCGTCTCCCGCCTGCGTGCGGCATGGGATACTTCCATCGCTATGCTTCTTGGCGAGCAGGGTTGCAGCTTTCCCTGGGGAGGTTCGATGGCTGTTCGCCAGGCGGATTTCCAGCGCCTTCAGGTGGCGGAGCGCTACTGGGCGTCCTCGGCCAGTGATGATTATTCGCTCGCTCGCGCCGTCCACGAGTCAGGTGGAAACATCCGCTTTGAGCCGCGCTGCCTGGTGCCTTCGCGTGAAGACTCGAGCTTCGGAGAGTTCCTGCGCTGGACCAACCGCCAGATTATTATTACGCGGGTTTACTCTGCACGCTTGTGGGTAAAGGGGCTTGCGGCCCACCTTCTCTATTCCGGCACTCTGGTTTTTGGCTTGCTGCTCCTGCTGAGTCCCCGGCTTCCGGCGGTGGAAAAGCTTGCCATCCTGGCGTTTCTTGCCGCGATCCTCGCTCTAGGAATGGCCAAAGGGAGGATTCGCAGCACGGTCGCGCGCGAGGCCTTCCCTGAGGAGCGCCTTTGCCTGTCCGAGTACGGAAGCTGCTACTGGCAACTTGCGCCGCTGGTTCCCTGGGTGATGCTCTGGAACTTCCTGACGGCTGGATTCACACGCCGCATCGAATGGGGCGGCATTGCTTACCACTTGCGGTCCGATCGCGAGGTTGAAATACTGGGCCGCCGGACGCCCTAGTCTATTTCTTTTCCCTGGGCGGTTTTGCCGGGTGCCGCGAGATATAGCGAGCGTGGGGCTTGGCCTTCTTCGGTGCGCCCGCAGAGGGCGCATCTTCTGCCGGAGGGTCCGCAGACGGAGCGACCTTGGACAAAACTTGATCAAAGGGGGTAGAAGCCGATTTCGGAACCTTCTTCTTCTCCTTCCCCTCCCCATAGGCGTGCTCAGTGAAACAAGTCTGGCAGATAACCTTGGCCACCTTGTCACCAACAAAGCTGGCGATGGCATGGTTCAGCAAGTGCTTGCAGCGCGGGCAGTAATCATCAATCAGGTCACCGAGCCGGGGCGGCTGGTCCTCTAACCAGGATGCATCATAAGACATAATTAGCCGATATTATAACCACGGGTAAGTAAATGCAAGGCAGCCGTTCGCTGCACCATCATCTTCCCAAATTAAGCTGCCGCTTCCCGCCTTCTTTTATGGAAGGAATCGAACTAGGTTGGTGGAATTTTTAATGGGGGCAAGCTAGAATCAATGTCACGAGCGTGCCCATGCCCGAGACGAATTCCGAGACGATCTTGACTCCCAAAGTTGCATCGACCGGTCTGCGCATCATCGCGGTTCTGGTGGTGATCGCCTGCATCAACTACGCCAGTTCGATTGTCATCACGCTGATTTGCTCGATCCTGATCGCCTTCGTTCTGGAGCCCGGGGTGAAGTTGATGGAGCGCATCCACATCCCGCGCTGGCTGGGAACTCTGCTGATGCTAGTGCTGGGCCTGGCGATCCTTTACCTGGTTGTTTACGGAATCTACAACCGCGTCATGACCTTTCTCCAGGAATTTCCCACGTACGCAGAGCCGCTCAGACACTTTGTCAACAGTATTCAAAACCTCGCCAAGCACATTGAAAACAGCACTTCCAACATCGTTGCCGCGCCGCAGCAGCAGAACCTACCCACAATCCGGCTGCAACGGGAGTCGCACTGGGGGCCGTATCTCTTGCGCGGAATCGGGTCGGTTTATACCTTTATCGTCACGGTGATGTTTGTTCCCTTCCTGGTCTTTTTCATGCTGACGGCCAAGGACCACATCTGGAAAGGGACGCTGAACCTGTTTCCCGGCGAGCATCGCGCCCAGGCCGAGCACATCATCCACAGCATCGGCCACATGGTCCGCCAATACATTTTGGGAAATATCTTGGTTGCCTTAATGGCTGCGGCCCTGATCACGCCTGTCTTTGCGCTCACAGGGCTGCGCTTTGCCTTGCTGCTGGGCCCGCTGGCAGCCTTTCTCAGCATGGTTCCTTATCTTGGCGTGGCGCTCGCGATCATTCCGCCTTTATTGATGGGGCTGGGGCAATTTACCACGGCGGGACCTTTCATCGTCATTGCGGTCACCGTCATGGTGGTCCATTTTCTCTCGATGAACGTCCTCACGCCTAAATTTGTCGGCCATCAGGTGAGCTTGAACGCTTTAACCGTCACCATTGCCATGCTGTTTTGGGGATGGTTGTGGGGAGCGGTGGGGCTGGTTCTGGCGGTACCTATCACAGCAGCCTTTAAGGCCGTCTGCGACAATGTTGAAAAGCTGAAACCTTGGGGCGACTGGATGGGCGTAGGCTGAAGAGCATGTACCGACTCCAGCGCCTTGAGCGTGTCCCCCCTTCAAAACCCGCGAGGTCTCATCGCAATCCTGAAACCCGCAAGCTGCAACTACGCCCGCCTCAGGCCAAGTTATCAACCCAAAGGTAAAGCCACTTGGGCTTTCCAGCTTTCTCCGGTAAGATGACAGAGGTTCCAATAGAAAGTGAACTTCATATGGCGAATCGGCAATTTTCCATTGTTATTCTCGCGGCAGGCAAGGCGACGCGATTCAAGTCGGAGCGTTCCAAGCTGCTCCATTCGCTGGCGGGCCGGCCGCTCGGCGAATACGTAGTGCGGGCGGGCATCGAGGCCGGTCCCGAAAAGATTTTGATGGTAATCGGACATGACTCCCAAGCCGTGCGCGAGGTTCTGGCGCGCCCCGGAGTTGAGTTTGTCGAACAGAAGCAGCAACTGGGCACCGGCCACGCCCTGATGGTGGCGAGGGAGCAATTGGAGCCGCTCAAGTCCTCCCTGGTGGTCGTCGTGGTGGGTGACGCGCCCCTGCTGCGCACGGAGACCTTGCAGGCTTTCGTCGCCGCTCATCAGAAAGCCCGCGCCGCGCTTTCCGTCCTGACCATGCGCCTCGACCAGCCCCGCGGATACGGGCGCATCGTACATTCAAAGGGAGCGCGGATCCGCGCCATTGTGGAAGAAAAGCTCTGCACCGCCTCGCAACGGAAAATCCAGGAGGTCAGTTCCGGCATTCTCTGCTTTTCAAGGCTGGATCTTCTTAAAGACCTCGGTCAACTTTCCGATAAGAACGCTCAAAAGGAATATTTGCTGACCGACCTGGTCTCCATCTTCAACCGCCGCAGCAAGAAGGTAACCGGCTTCCCCGTCGAGGACCCTCGCGAAGTGCTGGGCGTGAATGACCGTGTGCAGCTCGCCCAGGTTGAGCGCATTCTGCGCCTGCGCAAGGCTGAGGCGTTGATGCGGGATGGAGTGACCATCGTCAATCCGGAAGCAACCTACATCGACGCGGAGGTTGAAGTCGGCAACGATTCCGTTCTGGAACCCGGCGTCAGTCTCCTGGGAAGAACTCGCGTGGGACGTGGCTGCACGGTTCGGGCCTACTCCACCATTGAGAACACCATTTTGGCCGACGGCGTTCTGGTCCGTCCCTGCTCGGTGATTACAGGCTGCGAGATCGGCTCCAACGTAATGATCGGCCCCTTTGCCCATCTGCGCGACGGCGCAGTGGTGGAGCAGGACGCGCGCGTGGGAAATTTTGTGGAGGTCAAGAAGTCGCGCGTGGGACGGGGCGCCAAAGCCTCACACCTCACCTACCTGGGCGATGCACAACTGGGCAGCAAGGTGAATATTGGAGCGGGAACCGTCACCTGCAACTACGACGGCAAAAAGAAGAACCCCACCATTATCGGCAACGGCGTCTTTATCGGCAGCGGCAGCATGCTGGTGGCCCCATTGCGCATCGGGAAAGGGTCTTACGTGGCCGCCGGTTCCGTCATTACGGAAGACGTGCCGGAAGAATCGCTGGCTCTGGGAAGAGCCCGCCAAGTCACCAAAGGCGGCTGGGTTCGCAAGCGCAAGATGCAAGAGGAAACAAACGCCAGCGGCGCAGGCGAAAAGAAACCGCGGAAGGACCGCGGCTAACCGGCCTTCCTGCCATCCCAAGCGCAGCGAGGGATCTGTCCCCCCCCATCTCAGCTAAGTTTTGCTCCCGGCGTTACTCGGGACTGGTCCGAACAAATTTCAATGCATCAGCGATGACCGCGCCGTTAGCGGCGTTCGTCAGCGTCACATAACGTGGATTGTGGAAGGACCCCAGCAGATGCCACTCCCCCGGATC
>JBJKQF010000223.1:0-2654 GCA_046705545.1 Terriglobia bacterium | reverse complement strand
AGGACGGACACAGGAAGTAGGACAAGGGCAAACGGTGACGCTGCCGGTGAACACGGCGCGCGCCCCGATGCCGAATCCGGCTCCTCCCTCTTCCTCGGAGGCGCACATCACCACCTCGACAGCGCTGACCTGGCTGGCGCTTGGCGCCGGCGGTACGGGGGCGGTGCTAGGGGGAATCGCGCTTTCACGCTCGAACAGCGCGAAGTCAGCGGCCGACGCTGCTACCACGGCAGCCAACAACGCCACCGCGGCGGCCAACGCGGCGGGGGCCAATGCCAATGCCGTAGGGTGCGCGCTGAATCAAGCAAACGCGGAGGCCAATCCTGGGACTCCGAGTCCTTACGTTCCTCCTCCGGGTTATTCCTGCCCGTAAGAACGCAGGCAAACAGAAGAGTATGAGAGCGGGCGGCAGCTATAAAAGGTTGCCGCCCGTTTTGTTTTTCCGCAGCGTTTGGCCCTCCCGAGCGAAAAGGATTTTCCAAAAAGGGAGCGAGCGGGTAAAATCGTTGCCGCTGCCTTTTTGAACGTGTGTGTGGAACCAGGAAGAGGCGGCCGCTTAGATCGAATGTTGTGATAGAAGGTAAGGGAAATGGCAATGAAGCTGGGGATTGTGGGTTATGGAGTTGTCGGCAAGGCGCTGGCTAAAGTTTTTCGTATTGATTCCGGGAATCCCGATCTGGTCATTTATGACAAATTTCTGAAGGGAATGAATACGCCGGCGCGCCGGGCGGCCATTCAGAAGTGCGATCTGGTCTTTGTCGCTGTCCCGACCCCACCCAGGGCCGACGGAAGCTGTGATACCAGCGCGGTGGAGGAAGTGGCCTCCTGGATATCGCCCGTGATGTGCGTGAAGTCCACAGTACCGCCCGGAACGGTGGACGGCCTAGCCAAACGCACGCGCAAAACGATCTGCTTCAGCCCGGAATACGTGGGTGAGACCCTGTGGCATCCGTTGAAGGGCATCGAGAGCCACGGCTTCATCATCGTAGGAGGCCCGCGGGCCGGCTGCGATTTGGTTATCCGGGCCTACCAGCAATTTCTGGGGCCGCTGCCCCGCTACATCATCACAACCGCCAAGACCGCCGAGCTCTGCAAGTACATGGAGAACGCTTTTCTGGCTACCAACGTCTCCTTCGTCAACCAGTTTTACGATCTAGCCCAGGGCTTTGGGGTGGACTACGATGAACTCCGCGAGCTCTGGCTGGCCGATGAGCGGGTGGGAAGATCTCACACGATTGTGACCCAGGAGCGCGGCTATCGCGGCCGTTGCCTGCCCAAAGACATGGGCGCCATCATCTATGCCGCCCGCGAGGCCGGAGGGGCGCCGCTTCTGGAGGCCGTGGACCGCTACAATCGGGAAATCTGCAAGAGAGCCGATGCGTCCTCCCAGCCATCCTCAACATCCTCGACGGGGCGCCGCGCAGCAAAGAAGAAAACCCGCCGTTAATGCTCCCGCTCCCGAGCGCAACTCTGCCGAACAGACCGAGGTTCTAGAACCTTCGTTTGTTGACTGATACGTATCGTTTAGTGCATCGTTAATACACTATCGGGAGGGGGCAGGGAGTCGTTACCGTCAATTCCCCATTTACCACCCAACTTATCCCTGCCCTTCACTTCAAGACGCTCCAACCTACATTGGCCAACCAAGCGCATTTCAGGAACACTAAACGGCTTCGTAAGCGCGAAGGAGTCTTACTTTCAGGGAACGGGGCCTGTCTATTCAGCCTGCAAAATTTCCCGCACGGCTCCGACGATGGCGGCGAGATCCTGCTTGCTGAGGCCGGGATGAACCGGCAGGGAGAGAACCGTCTTGGCCAGGCGAGTGCTGACGGGGAAATCGCGGTCACGGACCAGACTGCGGAAAATCGGCTGGCGGTGGAGTGGGAGCGGATAGTGCACGGCGGTCTGGATGCCGCGCTTCCGCAAAGCTTCCGCGAAAGCAGGGCGAGAGATTCCAGCCTGTTTCGGATCAACCTGCACCGTGAAAAGATTGAAGGCGTGGCTTGCGCCGGGGGCGGTCTGGGGAACCGCGAGGCCTTGAATTCCCGCAAGCCCTTGCGCCAGAAAGGCGGCGTTCTTTTGACGGGCGCGAACGGTACGGGGCAGTTTCTCCAACTGCGCAACTCCTATGGCGGAAGCGACATCCGTGGTGCGAAAGTTATATCCCACACGCACGTGCCGGTAGCGGCGCTCTTCCCCGTGTGAGCGCAGCAGGCGAAGCTCCCGCGCGAACGCGGTGCTGGAAGTGGTGATCATGCCGCCCTCGCCGGTGGTCATGTTTTTTGAGGGATAAAAGGAATAACAGACGGCATCGGGGAAAGAACCAACGTTGCGGCCCCGGAACAGCGCTCCGTGCGCCTGGGCAGCGTCCCAGATGATGCGCAGCTTGTGCCGGCGCGCCAGCCGCGTGAGCGAGGGGATGTCTGCGGGGTGACCGTAAAGGTGAACCGGCGCCAGGGCGCGAGTCCGCCGGGTGATGCAGCGTTCAACTTGTTTGGGGTCGAGGTTGAAAGTGACAGGATCAACATCGGCGAGGACCGGGGTTGCGCCCACCGCCGCCACCATGGCCGCGGTGGCCACAAAGGTAAAATCAGGAACGATCGCTTCATCGCCCGGACGCAGCGTTGCCCGGCAGGCCAGGTAGAGCGCAGCCG
>JBJKQF010000222.1:0-13884 GCA_046705545.1 Terriglobia bacterium | reverse complement strand
GGTCGATCATGGCGCGGATGGGCGTGTATCCTGTCCCGATGGTTTTCATGTTGGTGATCAGAGCGCCCGCCCAGTGCGTCTTGTCAATAATTTCTCCTCCACTGATGCCGGGGAAGAGATACTTGCTCCCCCCGGAAAACCCCACAATCTCGTGCGGAAAGACCGGCCCGCAAATGATGACCTGATCGTAGTCAAAGATCAGCTTGTTGATGCGGACGGGAATATCCACCTTCATGAGCCCGCCAGTCATCTCCGCAACCTCGGCGGCCGGAATCACTCCGATGTCGGCAAAGGTTGCCGGGTCTTCCCAATGGTGGTTCAAGATGCGGCTCTTCCCGGCCCTACCCTCCTCCACCGGACGCCCGATCAGCTGGGTGAGTTGCTCGTCGCTCATCAATTGGTGCGTTCCTAAAGCAATCAAGTAGTCCAGGGCGGCGGCTCGCGGAGCAAGCTGCTTTTCAAACAGGCTAAACATCAGCGGGGCAGGCATGGTGCGAGTGCCGTCAGGAATGATGATCAGCACGCGTTTTCCATCCAGCGCAAGCGAGCCCAAACCCTCCTGCACGATGCGGCAGACTTCATCCTCGGTCAGATAACGGTCGGTAAATCCCTTGCCAATCGCCACAGTACGCCTCCTTCAAACCTCCCCGCGATCCTGCGTGGAACCTTCCCCAGCAGACTAGCACCGGCCGGAACACCATCGCAAGGGATGGGCCCGCCTTTCTTGCCTTGCCTCTGTTTCTCCGCGGGTGCTAGCATGACAGCCTGCATTTCAGATCACAGTGAGGTGAAACGCCGTGTCCGGTTACGTGAAATTGAGCCTGGAGGGGAAACACGCTCTGATCTTTGGCGGAACGAGCGGACTGGGAAAAGCCATCGCAGTCGGCCTGGCGGAAGCAGGCGCCGACGTCGTTCCGGTCAGCCGCCGCGCCGAAGAAGTCCGCAAGACCGCGGAGGAAATCCGGGCGCTCGGAAAGAGAACCCTCGAACTGACGGCGGACGTGACGGTACGGGACCAGGTCCAAGCGGCGATCGACAAGATGGGTCAGGACATGGGCCGGATTGACATTCTGGTAAATTCAGCCGGGATCACATCCCGCGCTCCATCCCTCGAAGCCACAGAAGACCAATGGAATCGCGTGTTGGACATCAATTTGAAGGGAACGTGGAATTGCTGCCAACTCGTGGGCCGGGTCATGAAGGAACAGAACGGCGGACGCATCATCAATATCGCTTCGCTCCTCTCTTTTGTGAGCGGGAACGAAGTTGTGGCTTATGGAGCGAGCAAAGGGGGCGTCGCCCAGATCACCCGCTGCCTGGCCGCCGAATGGGCCAAAGACAACATCGCGGTTAACGCCATTGTTCCCGGCGTTTTTGAGACTCCCCTCAACAAAGAACTCATCAATCGTCCCGCCCGCAAGGCTTCTATCCTATCGCACACACCCATGAAGCGTTTCGGCGATTTGGAGGAAATCCAGGGCGCGGCCATCCTGCTCGCTTCCGACGCAGCAAGCTTCATCACCGGCGCCTTTATCCCCGTGGACGGCGGCTTCCTGGCGCAGGGCATCGCCGGATGAGTACGGAGTCTGAACCAGAGCGATCCGGCGCAAGATCTTCGGTCCCCGTCCGTAACACAAAGCCCGCGAAGCGCCTCCGCCACGTCCGCAAAGGATTGGCCGAGCATCTCTGACTCCGGCCAAGCTACAATGAGGGAAACTGGCAAGATATCGCGAGCGCCAAAAACTCGCAGCACACTGGGGGAATTATGAATCAGCGTTCAAAAGCAGGGCCGGCGTTCCTGTTTGACCTTGATGGCACATTGATCGACAGCGTTTATCAGCACGTTCTGGCGTGGCGCGAGTCCCTGGAGGAAGCTGGCATTGCCCTATCGGTCTGGCGCATCCACAGACGAATCGGCATGAGTGGAGGACTGTTCATGAACGCTCTGGCACGCGAAACCGGCCGGCCGATAACGGCCGAGGAGGCCGCGCAATTACAGCGCCTGCATGAGAAGGCTTACACCCGGCGGGTTGAGCAGATTCGCCCCTTGCCCGGCGCGAGGGAGCTCCTGACAGCCCTGACGCGGGCCGCCGTCCCGTGGGCCATCGCCACCAGCGGTCGGCAAGAGACGGCGCTGCGCGCTTTGAGAGCGCTGGAACTCGATCCTAAAGTGCCAGTCATCACGCGCGATCAGGTGTCACATGCCAAGCCCGACCCGGATCTCTTCATCGCCGCGGCCGACAGCCTGGGGGTTGCAATCACAGAATCCGTGGTGGTTGGAGACAGCGTTTGGGACTTACTGGCCTCCCGCCGCTGCCGGGCCCTGGGCGTAGGACTGCTTTCCGGCGGTTATGGCCGGGAGGAGTTGGAGCGGGCCGGCGCCTACCGCGTCTACGAAGATCCGGCCGATCTCTTACGCCACTTGGATGAAGTCGGCGTTCGAGCATCGGTTGAGTAACTCAGCCGCTCTTCTTCAATATCGCTATTCAGTGGTGAAGCAAACCTTATTGCCTTGCAGGCAAAGGCAAGAATACCCTCGCCGGATTGCTTATCAAATGGCCACACTGGAAAAGCCGGATGGTCGCCATCTCCGGCTTTGAGAAAGGTGCTATCCTCCCACCGCTTGGCCTTTTGAGACGCTCAAGCAGGGGAGGATGGAGGGGTCAACAGAACATCAGCGCTTTACGGGAAGGCCGGCACTTCTCCAACTGGCAAACCCATCTTGATAGACTTTGACGTTCCCCTGGCTAAAGCCTTGGGCCAGCAGAATACGGCCCGCCGCCCGGCTTGCCGCGCAGATATCTCCGGAGGAACGGCCGCTTTCGTACAATACGATCGTCTTGCCCTTAGGAACACGGCTCCATTCGTGCTGGAAGTAGTCGATGGGGATGTTGAGCGCGCCGGGAATATGGCCTGACCTAAAAGCCTTCAATGGACGAACGTCCACAAAGAGTGTCTGGGAGGTTTCCTTCTTAAAGAGCTTTTCGGCTTCAGAGGTGCGGATCATGGTGGGCTGCTTCATCTTGGCTTCAGCATCGCTGCAAGCCGTAGCGGAGTCCTGCGACGCCGCGAGAAGGTTTTGCGTCGCGGAGCCCAAGATCGGCATCGTATCACTTGCCTGGGCGGGCTGAACTGGAGGCGCCGGAGTCTTCGATTTCGTTTGGGACGGATTCGCCTTCTGTTTGGCAGGCGCGGGGGAAGGTGATGGAGAGGGCGTTCCCGCCTGCTGTTCATTCTTCAGCTTCAATTCGTTCTCAACGAGTTGGGCAAATTGCTGGTAATCGAGGGCGCCGATAACCATCCTGCCATCAATAAAGAAGGTCGGTGTCTCGTGAACTCCCAAAGCCCGGCCGTCCTCTTCGTCCCGCAGAACGCGCTTGGCCATTTCGCCCTTCTGGAGACACCCGACAAACTTCCTGGAGTCGAGTCCCATCTCTGAGGCATACCGGCTAAGGGCAGCCATGCTCAGGTCGGACTGGTTCGCATAGAACGTATCCACGGCCTGCCAGAATTTGCCCTGCTGGGCGGCACATTCACTGGCTTCCGCAGCTTTCTCAGACTGCGGGTGAATTGCCATCAAAGGAAACTGGCGGAAGGCAAACCGGATCTTATCTCCAAATTTTTTCCGGATCTCACTGGCCGATTTCTCCGCGCGCCGGCAAGCCCCGCATTCGAAGTCGCCGAACTCCACTATCGTAACTTTGGCGTCCGGATTCCCGTAGAAATGGGTATCCGGCCGAACCAAGTGAGTCTTCATCGTCTTGACGGTAGGAGGCTTGGCGGGGGGAAAACTGCCGTGGCGGGTCAGCATGACAAAAGATGGGACCGCTAGCACAAAACCAAATAGGACTAATGCAAAATTCGTCTGCACAATATTAAGAGCTTGTTTGGGTTCGAGCGGAGCGGTCGGCCGGGTTAGATCCACCAGGGAAAGGATGAAGATCGCCGTGACCGTAAGCGCTGAGGTGACGCACCAGATGCACCACGTATGAAGCACAAAGGCTTCCACTCCCATTAAATAAGCCGAGAAGAGGAATCCCACCCCGGATACCAGCGAGACGCCGTACTCCGACCAACGGGCCAATGAAACGGGGAGCAGCGGACGGATGAAAATCAAGAGTGCCAGCAACGCATACATCACCACGCCAAAGATTGGCAGCGGAAGTCCGCCGAGGTGAGAATAAGAGCTGGCCCTCGCGACATCACAGCCGTCTCCCAGGCAAACCATCGGGCTGGAGGGAGACGTATAGACCCACAGAAGATACAGGGAGTCAAACAATCCAAGCAAACTCAAGGCCATCTGCAGTGCTTTTCGCATATCTTTTGTATTTTATAACGTTCGCGCTTAAGTGGGTACAGAAGAACATCTGAAGGTCTGTTAAAGTCTATGGGTAATTCTCAGACCCGCCGCCTCAACCCCACCGTCAAAACATCGGATTTGCCGGTCCTGGGCCGCCTCCCAGCGCCAATCCCCCGGCGATTGCCGCCGTCACAAACTCCTTAGCCGCGGCCACGCTCTCCGGGACGCCCTTCCCCTTGGCCAAACCGGCAGCGATGGCCGAGGCAAAAATGCATCCGGTGCCGTGGCTGTTGCCTCCAGGAACCCGCTCGGAATGATACTCGATAAACTCCTGCCCATCAAACAACACATCAACCGGGCTCCCTTCCAGATGGCCTCCCTTAATCACCACATTCTGCGGCCCCTCACCCTGAATGGCGCGCGCCGCCTCACGCATCTGCTCAAGGGTTTCAACGCTGCTCCCCCGGAGCGCGCTCGCTTCGCGCAGGTTCGGCGTTACGACAGTTGCCAGGGGAAACAGTCTGCTTTTAAGCGCTTCAACAGCCTGCGTGTCAAGCAAAGGAGCGCCCGACGTTGAAGTCATAACGGGGTCAACCACCAAGGGAATGGGGTGATACTTGCCGAGCGTTTCCGCGACGGCCTCTACGATTTCTATGGAAGCGAGCATGCCGGTTTTGACCGCATCGCATCCGATGTCTTCAAGGCACACTTCCATTTGCCGGGCGACAAACCGCGCCTCCACGGCGGCGACTTCCAAGACTCCTCGGGTGTTTTGGGCGGTCAGGGCGGTGATGGCTGTCATGCCATAGGCTCCGAGCGCGGAAACCGTCTTGAGATCCGCCTGAATCCCCGCGCCGCCGCCCGAATCTGAACCGGCAACGATCAAGACCAGCGGAATTGTTGTTTTATTGCCTTCCATCCCGACTCTTATCTGTGCAGCGCAATTCCCCTAGCCAGCAGCACATCGGACCTGTACACTCTACCTGAAGAGGCCCTTCATGGCATCAACCATTGAAGTCGCAAAGAGCGCGCCAGGCAAGTTCAGGGTAACGGTCAAGGAGCCCGGCAGCCAGAGCGAACACACAGTCACCCTGAAGGCCGATGATTACCAGAGGCTGACGGGAGGGAAAGTCCGGGAGGAGGATCTCGTCGAAGAGTCGTTTGAGTTTCTTCTCAGCCACGAGCCCAAGGAATCCATCCTGAGGAAGTTTGATTTGTCAGTCATTGCCCACTATTTCCCTCAGTATGAGGCCACGATCAAGAATCGCATGAATTCCCGTCTCCCTTCAAAATAAAACGACGGGCCTCCAAGTAAGCGCAACAAATCTCTCCCCTCAACCTCCATTTGCAGCCTCAAGGGCTCACGTAGCCAAGGCTTTTCAGCATTTCGACATCTTCTTTTGAAAGGTGGCCTTGCGGCTTGAGACCCCGGTTGGTCGCTTTGAACCAGGAGTCAAGGTCTTCCCGGTATCCGGCCTGGTTTGAAACAGTGACATCCTTCAAGGGAATTGGCTCGGCTTTGGAAAAGACGTCACTCAGCCGGTAAACCCGAAGAGCGTCATTGCTTCCCGATGAAATCACTTTCAAGTCCCCATCAACCAACCCGGTCAACGAGGGAGTTCGCTTGGTTTCAGCCCACGTCCAAAAAATGCTCATCCAGCGGGGAGGCAACAGCGTTGGCTCGGAATATGCCAGGAAGAAAGTCGGCCGCTCCGGAGCGTTCTTCCCACCGCGGCTGATAAGCTCCTTTAGGCTGTATCCTGACTGGCCTGGAACTTTGAAATTCAAGCCCACGTAGCTGAGGATAGTCGGCAGGATATCCACGGTAGAGACATTTGTGCTGATCCTTTCACCTTGGGGAATTTCCTTGGGATAGGAAAAGATCAGCGGGACGTGCACGGCAGGCTGATCAATGTGGTATCCATGTCCCCAGATTCCGTTCTCGCCCAGATTTTCACCATGGTCCGCGGCAAAAACAATCAGGGTGTGGTCCCGAACGCCCAAGTCGACGAGGAGCTTGAGGGTCTTGGCAAGGTCGTTGTCGTCAAAGGCGATTTCGCTGTCGTAGGCCCTGATTTTCTCCGCCCGCTTCGCATCATCCGAAGGGGGTATCGGAAAGATCGTAGCGTGGTTTTCGTGCGGGAGGTTAGCGAATTCTTTGTGGAGGTCGTAAGGTTCGTGCGGATCGAAGTAATGCACCCAAAGGAAGAAATGTGAATGCCCGTGCTTTCGCAGCCAGCGGCGGCTGGCATCGCCAACCTCGTTGCCGCGGCGCGCGGAGTTCACCATCTTGTAATAGTATGAAAAGTTCTGGTTGTACACCCCGAAACCCTTGCCCAAACCCGTGATGCCGCTCTCCAGAGTCCAAGCGCTGATGAAGGCCGCCGTCTTGTAGCCCAAGTGATGAAGAATTTGGGCAAGAAGGATGGGCCGCGGATGGGTGGACATATGCATCCCGTTGATGGTGGCGCCATGCTGCTGAGGATAAAGCGACGTCATCATGGAGATGTGGGAAGGCCCTGTAAGCGGTTCGGCGGTATAGGCATTTTCAAAGAGCACGCCGTGAGCGGCCAGCCCATCGATTGTGGGCGAGGTTCGGCGCACGTATCCATAACAGTCAAGATGGTCCGCACGCGTGGTATCAAATGTAATAAAAAGGACGTTCGGAGCCGACTTTCGGTCAAAGTGCGACTTCTTTATTTTCTTAAGCCCCTTGGCCTGTAAGCAGGCCGACAGCATAATGATTCCCATACCAGCGCCTAAAATTCGACGCATGTTGACACCTCCCTAGAACAAACTCTTTCCTCCCCAGGCCCGCGGCCCCGATGGCTACGCCTGGAGTCAATCCCTCGGATCCCCAATTTCATCGCGGCAAACGCCCGGCGAGTTTGAAAACCGATCCTCCCGATGACGCCATCTGCTCCGGCGTCAATTCGCGCAGGATCATACCATCCTGCATTTCGACGACGCGGTCCGCGCGCATGGCCACTGCTGGGTTGTGAGTGACCAACACGGTGGTCAGGCCGAAGTCATGCTTGAGCTGAAGGATCAAGTCAAGCACGGCCGCCGCATTCCTGGAATCCAGGTTGGCGGTGGGTTCGTCAGCCAGGAGAATGTCAGGATTGTTAATCAGAGCGCGCGCAATGGCCACACGCTGCTGTTCGCCGGAGGAAAGCTCGTTAACCCGGCGAAGGTCCTTCTCATGCATCCCCACCGCCGCGAGAAGCTCTTGCATAGTCCTGCGCGGGCCGCCATGTCTCCAGCCGAGCAACCGCGGCACTTCAATGTTGCCCTTTGCGGAGAGAAATCCCAGCAGGTTGAAGCGCTGAAATACAAAGCCAATCTTGGTATTCCGCAGGCGCGCCCGGGCGGCATCCGGCAGGCCCGCAATCGGCGTACCGTCGATGAAGACTTCGCCGCTAGTCGGCGATGCCAGACCCGCGATAAGGTAGAGAAGCGTTGACTTGCCCGAGCCGGAGGCCCCCATGATCGCCACGAATTCGCCCGCCTGGACGCTCAAGCTCAGCCCGTTGACGGCGGGCGGAGATTTTGCCCCTCGGTCATATGTCTTGGTCAGCGCGCGCGCCTCCAGCATCGGCCGAGTGTGGTTGTTTTCGTGGATGTTCCCTCTACTCATAAGCAAGAGCGGCAATCGGCTCACTGCTGCTCGCGCGGTAGGCCGGGTAGGCGCCTCCCAGAATGGCACTGGAAAGCGTGATGACGGCTACCCAAAACAGGGTGCGAACAGGCAGCAAAAAGTGAAGAGCCGGATAAATTGAGAGAACAATCGCCTTGGTCAGCACGTACAATAGCAGCGAAAGTCCCCCGCCAAATAAACAAAGCAGGCACGCTTGCCCCAGAAACAATTTCAGTATATAGCGCTGGCTTGCCCCGAGGGCTCGCAGGACTCCGATTTCCCGTGTTTGCCCCAGCATTTGAACATAAAGAGCCAGGAAGATAACCAGGAAGTTGATGACCCCCGCAAACACCATCACGACCAGCAAGAATTGCCTCAATCCCAGGAAAGAAGACGGGGTGATCAGAGAGGTCAGATCGTTCATCTTGGTGATTTGATAGCCGTTTAAAGCACCGCCTGCGAATTGTTCGAGCCGCTTCTGAACGATCCCGGCCAAGTCCGGAGAAGTGCATTTCACAAAAATCACCGCGCACTTCCCGGGAGCGACCAAGCTCTGAAGAGTCGCGAGGGGCACAAAGACTCGAGCGCCTTTACCGTGCTCGACCACTCCGCTGACCGTAAATTCATGATTCAACAAGTCCAACTTACTTCCCACCCCCACGTGATGGGTGCTGACATAAACATTGTCCACCAGGGCCGTATAGGGCCCCGTAAAGGGACCGCCTTGCAAAAAATGGAACCCCCCTGTCACGCGGCTAAAGCTTGCCAGGTCGATTCCAAAAATCGCCTCAAGGCGGTTGGTAAAGCTTACATTGGTGGCCGTGGGGGTAGCCGCGGCGACCCCCATGACCTCCAAAATCTTCCGGGCCATCGAGTCCGGCATCACGTTTTCACCGAGCCCCAGGATGTAGGAAGAATGAGGCGGCTGAATCATCAGGTCGGCACCAATGCCTTCCGTCCGATGGATCTTTTCCTGCATGACCCCGGTCGCCAAGCCCTTCATCACCAAGCCGAGCAATAAGGCGACGCTGATCATGGCCATGGATAGAAACATCCTGACCGGATGATGCAGCAATTGCCTGAGCATTAACTTCAGCACGGAATCCTCGGATACCCTTGAAATGCAGCGTTTCCCAATGCGTGGTCCAACACGAAGTCTTTGGGCGTGTGGGCCAATATTATATTTTACGGTATTCGATGACCTGTGGCGAGTACGGGTTGTGAGGAGTGGAAAACCAAAGGAAGGATTAATCGGAAGGACGGTCCTCGAGATCCGTCCCAGGAGAATTTATAGGGGTAACGAGCCCTGCCGCTGCGGGTCCTTTGCGAACTTGAGCTCTGCTATAGGGGCCGTTCGCAAGGTCTACCTCCACTCAGCGCGTGCGTTTGAACAATTACCCTTCAGGGCTCGCCGTGCGAACGGCCATCTTCTTTGCAAGAGCCAACAACACGTTGCGGTCTGTAGAAGAAAGATGCTCTTGCAGTTCTCTCAATTTCAGTAGAAATCTGGCTTCCGCGCCTTCCGGCCCTTCGGCGTGGGAAAGGCGTTCGAGCGAAGAAGGGTCAGATGTGGTGAAGCTGAGCGTGGGCTCTTCCGCATTGTAGAAAAGCTTGTAGAGTGGTACGTCCAGCGCCCCGGCAAACCTCTCTAAGGTCTCAAGAGAGGGAACCGTATGTCCGTTCTCCACCCGGGAAATGTAGCAACGCAGCAAACCCGTCTTCTCTTCGATGTCCCCTTGAGAAAGCTGCCGCTGTTCGCGCATAACGCGGATTCGTTCGCCTATGCCCATTGCTCCAATCCTCCAATCACTTAGCCGGCCTGCATAAACTTTGCCGCGCATAGACTAAGCGAGATCGGCTGGGGTAGACAAGACTACCTGAGTACTAGCACCGAAGTACCAACCACCGCGGAAATCCGGTAAGCTATTCAACCTAAAAGATTTGACAGGAGGGCCATGCGGACAAACAGGCCATTCTGCGCTTGGCGGAAATACGCAGCGCGAGGGTCCTGGTCCACTTCCATGGCAATCTCGGCCAAGCGTGGGAGAGGATGCATGATGATGGAGTGAGGCTTCATTAGGCGAAGGGAGTCTTGGTTGAGGATGTAGACATCGCGGCAACTCTCATAATCGGCAATGCGGTCGCCAAAGCGTTCCTTTTGCACCCGCGTTTGATAGACCACATCGACTTCCGGCAGCACTTGGTCAAGCTTGGTCTCCTCGGCAAACCAAATGCCGTGCTCGCGCAGGTGCTCCAGAATATCGGGCTTCATTTTTAACAAAGGCGGAGCAACAAAATAGATCTTGATGTCCTGGAACTTGCTGAGCAGATAAGCAAGTGAGCGGACGGTGCGTCCTTGAGCAAGGTCGCCTACCATGGCGATCTTCAGTCCTTCGATCGAGCCGATCTCTTTTCGAATCGTATAAAGATCCAGCAACGACTGGGTGGGATGCTGCCCCGCTCCATCCCCGGCGTTGACCAGGGGCACCCGCGAGACCGCCGCGGCGCGCTTGGCCGCTCCAACCTCGCTGTGGCGCAGAACAATGACATCCGCGTAACCGTTCATAATACGGATCGTGTCTTCCAGAGTCTCTCCCTTTGCAACCGAAGAGAATTCCGCGGCGTTTTCCGTGGAAATTACCCGCCCTCCCAACCGGTGCATGGCGGCTTCAAAGGAAAACCTTGTCCGCGTGGAGGGCTCGTAAAAGAGCGTAGCCATCAGCCGCGAGTGAAAGTCATCGGTTCCGCCGCGGGCCACGACTTGTTCCATCTCCTCGGTCACCTTGAACAGATGGTTCATGGTGGGCAGGTCAAATTGTTGGGCTTCGATGACATGGTGCAGCTTCATGGACGTTCCCCCCTGCGCGGCCTTCCAGAAAACCCGGCGACGGCTTTAATCAGTGATCGTCCAGAAGATATCCCGAAGGCCCCACAAGCGTCAACCATCATGAAGCGGCGGCTCAATCTTTGCTGGGGCGGACCGCGCCGAAGCAGGCGGTTCTTTGGTGTTGTTCTTCCCCCTAACGCTTCTCAAGCAAGACTCCGATAAAAGAAGTGCAAATGAAACAGTCGGAGTCAAATGGCGGGCGTCCCGGAATCGAGGCGGGGGTGCAAACAGTCGAGGTGGAAGCGGTCAGAATTCTCCGGCCTTCAAAGTGTAATGGGCACAACTTCGATTGGCCGCTTTTCCAGTTGTGCCGATATTAGCAATTGAGGAAGTCAAAATGGACAGGGCTGGTTCAATTCCGCGGGTTTTGCTGGTTGATGACGAGGCGCCCGTGTGGGAGCTTCTGGGAGAGAAACTGCGAAGGAGCGGCTTCCAGTGGCGGGGGTGTTCAAGCGGCGAAGAGGCGCTTGGCTGGCTGGAACGGGAATCCTTCGACGCGGTTATCTCCGATCTAAATATGCCCGGCATGTCGGGGATGGACCTCCTCAAGGAAACAAGAAAGAGTTATCCCCATCTGGCCTTTCTGATGGCGACGGGTGAATCCGATCTGCAAGTCGCAGTTGAAACCATGAAACAGGGCTCGGACGACTACCTAGTCAAGCCGTTTCACTTGGATGCGGCCGTGGGAGGAATCCGCCGGGCGCTTGAAAAGAAACAATTGGAATTGGAGGTTGAACGATACCGGGAACACTTGGAAGAGATGGTCGGCCAGCGCACGCGGCAGCTCCAAGCCGCCGTGAGGCGCATCGAGCACACCTACGACGACACCCTCGAAGCCCTGGGAGCGGCCCTCGATCTTCGCGATACCGAAACCGCCGGCCATTCCCGGCGCGTGAGCCTTTATTGCCTGGAGATCGCCCGTGTCATGGGCTGCACTACGGAGCAACTGAAAACCATCGCCCGCGGCGCTTACCTTCACGATATCGGAAAGATTGGGATTCCGGATTCCATCCTTCTGAAAGAGGGGAAATTAACTCTGGAAGAGCAGACGATCATGCAGACCCATGTGCGCATTGGGTATGAACTTCTCAGCCGGATTCCCTTCCTCGCCTCCGCCGCCGAAATCGTCCTGGCCCATCAGGAACGCTACGACGGCACGGGATATCCGCAAGGTTTGATCGAGGAGGAAATCCCTCTCGGAGCTAGAATTTTCGCGGTGGCTGATACGCTGGATGCGATGACTTCCGACCGCCCTTACCGCAAGGCTCTCCCCTTTTCGGCGGCGCGGGAAGAAGTCATTCGCGAATCTGGAAAGCAATTCGATCCGGATGTGGTCCGCGTTTTCCTATCCATTCCTGAGGATACGTGGGAGAACATCCGGCGAGCCGTGGCGGGAGTGCGCAGGAGGGCAACCGTTCCCTCGTCGGAAGGGTTTCGGCCCCTGGCCGGTACGGCTCCAATGCAGTAACCGTTGCAACATTCCTCCACTGTCTTTCACTGTTCTCGATAACCAAGAATGTCCGCAACGCTATCGCGCAGAACCCGTCCCTTATGTTCCGCTCCCCGGTCCACTTTGGTGGCGTAGGAGATTTTCTGGATGATAATCCGGAAGTCTTGGAATTCACATTCTTCCGGGATCAGGAGATGATCGCTGTTGTAGATCTCTCCAAAATGAACCGCTTTCCCCTTCAGGTCCACTTCAACGTCCGCGGTGCGCCCCACAAGCTCGCCTTTTTGGTAGATTGCGTCCTTCTCCCGACCCACCGTGCCCGAGGTATCGTCTCCTTTGGTTTGCCCGTTCGCGCGCTCTGCCGATTCGTTATTCACTGCCGCCATCTCCTTCTATGGAATAAATCGTCTTGCCAGAATCAGGGCGCCGGTAGCTTGGCAGGCTCCCTGAAAAAATCTTGCAGCCGCATGATTCCAAGCCTCCCGACGCGTTTGCAAGCCCTCCAACTTCTTCTAATGCAAAAGTTGAGCCGAGGTCAAGTCCTTGAGATGTGAGTTCCAACTTACCCCGGGGATTTCCGTCTGGGAAGTGAGAAGGACGGCTTCCTTATCGTCCGAACAGTCCCATGAGTTGTGCTTCTCCCAGGACGTGGCCTTTGGCCGCAGCAACAACTTCTTTCTGCGTAGCCCCTGGTCGGAGATCGAGCGTTGTATCCAGGGCATAAAGCCTGAACCAATAATGGTGCGCGCGGCCCGCCGGCGGGCAGGGGCCGCCGTAGCCGATGCGGCCAAAATCGTTCCGGCCCTGCACGCCGCCGCCGGGGACTTGGGGCAACTTCGCAACACCTTCCGGTAGCTCACGCGCCCCGGCTGGAAGATCGTATACGACCCAATGAATCCAGGTGCCGGAAGGAGCATCCGGGTCTTCAACAATCAGCACGAAACTTCGTGTGCCCAGCGGAGGATGAATCCATTGAATCGCCGGGGAGATATTCTCTCCTTCGCAAGTAAACCTCTTGGGTATCTCAGCCGCTTGTTTAAAGGCAGTGCTCTCAATTTTGAATCCGGAAGCCTGAGGCTCCTTGGCCCGCGGCGGGCCCTCAGCGGAGCGGCCCCATGATACCGCCGCTGCCACGAGCAATGGGAGTGCCAGAGCAACATACAGTGCCGCCAGAGCGCCGCGCAATCCTCCTCCCGACCTAGCTTCAACTTGCCCTCGAGCGCCAAACAGATTTCCAGGCAAAGGACTCACGGTCTTCTTTCCCCTTTCGCAAGCAATGTCACAAACGACGATTCAAAGCTCTAAGAAATTGTATAACACGTCCCGGTGGCCGCCGGACTGCTGTTCATCCTGATCCTCTCATTTCTTCCCTACCGAAGCCTTGAGAAGCTGGACAAGTGGGAGAACGAAAAGGGTTCAGGAGAGAAACGGAAAGAATGGCCTGGCGTACAGCACCTTGTGTACTGGAGGCGGTTTCCCAGCGTATGCTCGTAGATAATTTCTGCGCTAAATGAAAAAGCCCCGCCACTCACGAAGAGTGGCGGGGCTTTAACTCTCGAATGCTACATTACCTATTCATGCCTCTTGATTGTCCGCACCGAGGGTCTGTT
>JBJKQF010000221.1:0-3642 GCA_046705545.1 Terriglobia bacterium | reverse complement strand
TCGCAGCTTCCCGCAGCGGTGGGTGAAGCCAAGCCCGCCGACGACGATAAGCCTACCCATGTTGTGGTTCACTAGGCCCTGCCGGCTATCAATCTCAAGAGCCGGTCTCCTGCGGAACGGATGCGCTTTCCATTCCGCGCGCCTCTCCTCAATCGAGCATTCTGACTCCACGTGGAATGGCACACGCCTTCGCTGTCAAAACGAGACCTGATTGAGGGCTCTCCGGTTGTGTGGTAAAATCGTGATTCTCAATGACCGGAAGTTGATGAACGGAAGGAAAATGTTGCAAAGAACTGCCCAACAGCTGCACAAAGAGCGTGTCCCAGCCACGGAACTCCGATTGGCGCATAGTCCGGATTCCGACGACGCCTTCATGTTTTACGCTCTGGCGACAAAAAAGATCCCGACGGGAAACCTTGCCTTTACCCACGTGCTTGAGGACATTGAATCGCTCAATCGCAAGGCGGCAACGGAAACGTATGACATCACGGCCGTTTCTTTCCATGCCTATGCGTTTCTTGCTGACCGCTACATCCTGATGACTTCGGGTGCAAGCTTTGGCGATGGATACGGCCCGATCATCGTCACCCGCGGAGGGAGTCAGGGCGAAGGGCTCAAGGGCAAGCGCATCGCGGTCCCAGGAACTCAGACCACCGCCTATCTGGCACTACGCCTTTACGAACCGGATTTCAAGACGGTTGAAGTGCGCTTCGATGAGATCCTGGAGACGGTGGCCAAGGGCGAAGCAGACGCCGGAGTGGTGATCCATGAAGGCCAATTGACCTACGGAAACCTGGGACTGGCCAAGGTGGTTGACTTGGGCGAATGGTGGAAAGGCGAAACGGGCTTGCCGTTGCCGCTGGGAGGCAACGTGATCCGCCGGTCTCTTGATCCGGCCACCATCCGGCACGCCGATAAGATTCTGCACGCCAGCATTGAGTATGCGTTAGAGCACCGCGAGGAAGCCTTGGAGTATGCAATGCAGTTCGCACGAGGCTTGGAATTGTCTACTGCGGAGCACTTTGTTTCCATGTACGTCAATGATTGGACGCGTGATTATGGAGAGCGCGGCCGCCAGGCCGTGCAAACCCTGCTGGACCGGGGCTACCTGGCAGGAGTCATTCCTCAGGCCGTCACCGCGGAATTTGTTAGTGAGTGAAAGCCGTAGTTCAGGCGGCCAACGCGAGGAGGAATGAGCCGCTTGTAGAGGCTCTTTTGCCCGCAGCTTCCTAAATAATGACCAGGGAAACCAAACCCGCTCGCACCCCGTTCACAAGCCTTCAGAAGAAAGTCCTGCTGGCGCTGGCCAGCGTGGTCGGGCTGCGCATGTTGGGCCTCTTCCTAGTCCTTCCTGTCTTTACTCTTTACGGTCTGCAATTCACGCATTCAAGGTTTCTGGTAGGTTTTGCGTTTGGGTGTTATGGCCTCACCATGGCCATTCTCCAGATTCCCCTCGGCAGGCTTTCCGACCGAATTGGACGCCGCAAGGTCCTGCTCCTGGGCATGACGCTTTTCAGCCTGGGATCTTTTATCTGCGCGGTTCCGCACTGGTTTCCGTCAGGGAGCCAGATTGTGGTCTTGATTCTGGGACGGTTGGTTCAGGGCGGCGGTGCGATCATCTCCGTGGCGTTTGCCACCGTCGCGGACCACATCCAGCCGGAACGGCGGTCCACAGCCATGGCGGTTCTCGGCATTCCAATTGGCGCCGCCTTCATTATCGGGGTGGTTGCCGGACCGATTCTGGCGGGGTTGTTCGGAACCTCTTCGCTCTTTTGGATTACAGGAGTCCTGGGCATTGGCACGGACCTGCTCCTGGTAAGGTACCTCCCGGAAATGCCCCCGTCCGGGGCTGCTCCGGCTCCGCTTCGGGAAATCCTGCGCTCCAAGGCGCTGCTGGCGCTTGATGGCAGCGGCTTCCTGATGAATTTTTTCATGAGTACTTTCTTCTTCTATTTCCCGCTGATCGTGACCGGAAAGCATCATCTCAAGATGACTCATTATTACGAGCTCTTGCTCCCGATGATCCTCATCAGCGGTGTCACCATGTTTGCTTTTACGCGCGGAGCTGACCGCGGCTTGGCCAGTCCGCTGGCGGCAATCGCCTTCCTGATCTTTCTTCCCAGTGCCATTCTGTTGTTCCGGCCTTCCTTGCTCGGGTTTGACCCGAACCACCTGGCCGCGGTTTTGGTTGGCGGCACTCTTTTCTATATCGGGTTCACTGGCCTCGAACCGATTCTGCCGAGTCTAGTCAGCCGGTCGGGGCCGGAGAGCGCTCAAGGAAGCGCGCTCGGCGTCTATAACAGCCTGCAATTTCTTGGGAGTTTTGTGGGAGGTTCGGTCGCCGGGCTTTTTGCCCATACTTTCGCCGATACCAGCATGATGGCAACTCTCATAGCGGCATCGGTTGTAGGCTTTTTCCTGATGCTGTCCATTCGCTCTGCTGAAAAGAGCTTCGCGCCCAAACATTCCCGAGCATCCTGAAATCTTCCACCCCCTAGGACGTACTTTCCAGGTGAACGCCGTAAAGAAAGCGGTTGGTCTCTTCGATGGGCCGCCTCCAGACCACTCTTCCCTTAACCTCGCCTTCCACTCCGTCCGTGGCTGAGCTAATCGTCAGGTGAATCATGTCGTCCGGCCGCATTTCTAAATCTGAGACAAAGCACATGCCCATCCGGGAGAGGTTCTCCGTGCGCACCACTTCCGCCCGCCCGTTGGGCAAGCGAATCCGCACCGGCAGTTTGATGGCTAGGCGCTTGGCCACAAGCTTTTCCCCGTCTCCGCCCTTCGCAAGAGGCTCCTCCGGAGAAGTTTCTCCCTCCCACGGCGTGGCGTCCTGGTCCAGCGCTTGGACGCAGCCAAACCTCCATTCGCTTTCCTTTCCGCACCGTTGGCAATGTTGCGGTAAAGCTCCCAGCAGAGAGGGTCCCGGTAATCGCGCATAGACAGTTTCGCCAGCTCGCGCGCGCAACACGCGGCGCATTCGAGAAGGGCATCTACATGCTCATCTTCCGGTGGCGATTCTTCAAGCGAAGGGAAATTGATGCCCCAGATGTCCGCTGCGGGTTCGAGGCACTCAACGCCCCACTCCGGAGCGTCCCCGATAGACCTTCCGGCACTCCCAACCACCCGGAAGGGACTGGAAACACCAGTTTGGAGGTTTTTGATGGTAAGGTTCTGGCCGGGTTGCAGGGGTTGAACCGAGTTGATTCGGGCGCCGTCGCGGTTGATAATCAGGGTGTGCGTCCTTTCGCAGAACGGGCGGCGGCTGGCGTCTTCTCCGCATACTTCGGTTGGAATCTGTAAGTACACCCGCTCGGTGCGGCGTGCTTTCGCGCGGGATTTCGCCGGCTCGTCCTCTGCCATGGGGAAAACTCAACCTTCTTCCTCTCTGAGTTATCGGCACGGCACTGAACTCCTTTGACCGTTTCCCACCCTTCGCTCTGGAATGCCCTGGATTATCGCCCCGCCGGTATTGGACGCGTCTCCACCTGGAATGCCGGAGGCTCGTAATCCTTCGCCCGATATTCCGGAGGAGTCGCTGTGGTGTTTCCGTCGCGCAGTTGGCGGTAATGCGGCGAGCAGATCTCCACGCCGGCTTCGTTGAACCGGTCTTGTATATTCTGGTGGAGACGCGTCCAATAA
>JBJKQF010000220.1:0-10831 GCA_046705545.1 Terriglobia bacterium | reverse complement strand
TTCTTATAAACGTCTGCGCCGGCGTGCCAACTTCCCTGATAGGGCGCGATGACGATGGGCGCCGAGGCGTTGCGCTCGCCGGGCGCGGCGAACGGGAAGTGGATGACCTGGAAATTGATGCGGCTGAAATCTTTGTGCAGCGTGGCGTCCACAGCCGCGCTCATCAGCGAATCCGCGTAGCCGGGCTGCAGCTCGAACTGGTAACGGACCATGCTTTGGACCCGAGCGTCATGGTACCCGGCATACAGTCCCTCGGAATCCGTGAAGATCAGCACGAATTGCGCTTCCGGCGAGAGGGTGGCTTGCATCGGATACAAGGTGCCCCAATACCCCGCCTGGTTGGGAAAATGCGGAAAGAGTTGCACCTTCCACATTCCTTCATACCCCCAAGTGCCCTGGGAGAGCACCTCGTCCCGGTGGGGGATCGAAATATCTCCCAGAATGGGATAGGCTAGCGAGCTGACGGTGTATTTCGAGCGGTTGTCGACTTGCGTGGTGATGACCAGGCGGGTTTCCGTGAGCGCCACGTTGGCACGCAGAGTAATGTCCAAAACGCCCGCATGCGCGCTCTTAAGGTGGCTCCAGACCAGCGTCACTCCGCTGCCGTCGGGATGCTTTTCGGCGCTGGTGAGGGGGTTCTCCCTTTCCGTGACAAAGTGACCCAGGCGTCCCGGAAGCGGAACGTACATGCGAAATCCGGCGCCGAACTGGTGGCGGTCCTGGGCGCGCCATCCGGTCTGCTTGTTCTCGAGCGCGAGCAGGGCGCCCCGCTCACCGTCAAAGACCACCTTGAGGCGATCATTCTCAAGCACGATGGCCTCAGCTTCAGGGCCTCTCCCCTTGGCCTGAGAGGCCAAACTGCCGAGGGCGCTCATCGAGGCAGTACCCACAAGGAAAGAGCGTCGCGTGATTCCACTCAACGGTTAGATACCTCCTTTTCTGCCAGTGAGGGTTATGGCGGTTTGCCCAGAATGGCAGGTTTGGTTTTCTGTATTGGTAGATTCCACTCAGAATTTCCGTTATCGAGTTCCTGACGACGAAAGTGTATCCTACAGGTTCTATGATTTGACAAATTTTTTCGGGTCCCCTCCGGCTTGGGCCTCGGCATTTATTTCGTCCCAGGGTGATTTCTCGGACAGATCGCCATCCTGTTCCTTGTTACCGCGCGTCTAGAAAAAACTGGCCAATTGAAGGGCTCTCGACATCGGCTCCAAGCCTTCCTTCCGCCATCCCACGCGCCCGATGGCCCCTTGGGCACTTACTACAGGATGAACTTGGGACAAAGAGCCTAAGGAGCGTCGCCGCTACAAACGACACGAGGTCGATTGTCCCGTTACCGGGCTGGTCACCACGGTTGGTGAGTCAAGTTGAGGAAGCGGGAAGATTCTTTCAGGGATAGGGAAAAACCGGGATGGAAGGAGGACCTAAAGGTTGGGAGGTCTTTACTGAGGCGTGGACGGACTTTCAAACTTCCGGAGGCCCAGGAGTTCCATTGTGACGTTCCAGACGAATTCCGGCCCGTACAGCAGGTAACGCCGCCAGAGCCGCCGCGGCTCGACGAGCAAGCGAAACAGCCACTCCAGCCCATGCTCGCGCATCCAGCGCGGGGCCTGCGAAACTCTTCCCGTGTTCAGGTCGAAAGCCGCCCCCGCCCCCACCATCACCGGAACCTCTAGCGCCTCGCGAAACCGCTGCATCCAGCGCTCCTGCTTGGGCGTGCTCATGCCCACCCAAAGCACGTCGGGACGGGCGGCGCGGATCGTCTGGATCACTTCCCCCTCCTCCCGAGCCGTGAGGGAACGGAAGGGCGGACAAAACGTTCCGACAACGGTCAGCCGGGGAAATCTCTTCGCCAGCGTCGCCGCCAGCAGTTCGGCCACGCCCGGCGCACCGCCGTAAAAAAAGTGGCGATAGCCTTTGCTCTCGGTCCGCGCGCAGAACTCCAGCATCAGCTCGGGGCCGTAAACGCGCCGCGGCAGCCGGTAGCCGTGCCGGCGTCAACCACAAATTCGAAATGGCGGGAAGGCTGGCCGGACAACAGACAGAGACAGCAACCCCTTACGAACCAGGGTCTCGCGAAGCCCAACCTCCCCAAAGGGATTGGCGCATGGCAGGGTTCATGCTCTAATCGTTGTGCATCATCTGCGGAACCTTGCTTGGGCGTTTTTGGGGAGGTCGCTTGAACGGATACTTATTGTCTACGTTGTTGGGTGTTATCGAGGGCTTGACGGAGTTTCTGCCCGTCAGTTCGACCGCGCACTTACGCATTGCCGAGGCCTTACTCCATGTAAGCTTGACCAGCGGCTATTGGAAGTTCTATACCATCGTCATCCAACTGGGAGCCATCCTCTGCCTGCCGGTTTATTTTTGGGACCGGATCATAAAGTTTCTTTCCACCTTTCCGCGCGGTGAGCGCGGCGACCGTACCCTGTTAACACATCCTCTGAGCCTCACGTGCGTGGCCTTCGTGGTTACCGCCATTCCGGCCTTTTTGCTGGTCAAAGTGATCGGCAAGAACCTGGAGGATTTGAAAGTGATGGGCGCCTCTTTAGTGATCGGCGGGATCGTGATGTGGGTTGTAGACGCCAGGATGGCGCGGAGCGAGCAAGCCGGGCCGGGCGCTTCCGAAAGCCGCATCCACACCTGGCAGATGGAGGGCATGAGCTTGGGGCAATCGATTTGGATCGGCGCCTGCCAGATCTTGTCGGCGGTCTTCCCCGGAACCTCGCGCTCCATGTCCACGATCGCGGCGGGGCAACTGGCTGGCATGTCGCGGGCCTCGGCGCTGGAGTTTTCCTTCTTCCTCTCCATGCCCACCATGGTGGCTGCTACGGGCTACGATCTGCTGAAGTCGCTGTTGGGCAAGGGAGAAAATCCCGTGGGTGTTTCCCAAATCAGCCTGCACGGATGGGTCTTGGTGGGGATCGGCTTTGTTGTTTCCTTTATCGTCGCCTATGCCGCCGTCACCTGGTTCATGGCCTGGGTGCGCAGCCGCGGCTTCACGCCCTTTGCCATCTATCGCATCGTCTTCGGCGCCTTCGTTCTGCTCTGGACCATGAAGATCCTGGGGTAACCTGCAGAACGTTACAGGAATAATGCTCAGAATTCGAAACCGGCTTTGCATGAGCGCGTGGTTCCGGTAAAGTCGCAAGAACCGCCCGCCGGAATGACTATCCCACTCAACTTGAAGCCGGAGGAATTTCCGCTTCGGCAAGTTGTTTTTTCTTCAGCCGACTTCCCAGCAGGTACAGCAGCAATGAAGCTGAGATCATGCTGGCCAGGCCATCGGTAAGCAGAAGGCCTCGCACGCCGAAGTGTTTGAAGCCTTGCCCGTCAGCCCAGGTCATATACACAATGGCGAAATTGGTGGCGGCGGCAAACAGCCCCAGCTGCGTGCTGGCGACGGGGCTCTCCTGGCCCACCAGCTGAAAGCCCAGCGCGTTGAAGGCCGCGTAGGCCACGCCGGCGATGCCGTTATAAATCAGGACGCCCAGGATAAAAACCGCCGGCGTATGCGGAGAGAGAGCCATCGCCACGGAGACGAAGCTGGTGACCAGGCCCGCGCCAAGATAGAGATATCCGCGGGAAATGCGGTTCGCGGCATATCCACCCAGAAGCGCTCCCACAGAGGTGGTGATGGCGCACCCGGCGCCCGTCACCCAAACCACCGTTGTGGCGCTGGTGTGGAAGTCATTGCCCATGCCGGAAAACAAATTGATGGCCGCCTCAGCGCTGGCCGGTACCAGGAAGAGACAAAAACCGGTCAGGACCTCCTTCGTCTTGCAGGCCCGCCAGGTAGCCCTCATGGCGTCGGTCAAAATCTGCCGGAAGTGGAAGGAGGCTTTTACGGGTTCAGGAAACAGCAGAATTGGCGCGGCGCCCAGCACGATGACGGCGCCCAGGCCAAGTCCCAGCCAGTGGAGAGCGATGTGGGGAACCAGAGACATCACGGCCAACGATCCCAGCGCCCCGCCGCCCAGATTGGCGACGTTGGTCCATCCGCTTACGGAGCCGCGCAGGTGGTCCGGAGTAAATTGCGCGGTCCATCCTCCCACCGCACCTCCGTACAGAACAACCGAGAGCTCGGCCAGCAACAGCAGCACCGTGGTGGGTCCCAGGTGTCCTGGCGAGAGCAACAACAGCGCCGCCGCCACACAGATCGCCGCGCTCGCGGCCGTTAACCAGGAGTAGGCGCGGCGGGTGAGGCCGGTATCCATCAGCGGTTGCAGCAAGAATCCCCAGAAGGTTGGTGACATGACCGTGGCGCTTACAGCCGCCACTTGATCGAGCCGCACGCCCAGGTGCGTCAATAAAAACGGCAGTGCGGTAATGGTGAACCCTGCCACCAAGCCAAAAGGAAAGAGCGCCATACCAACAATCCACGCCGCCGGCATCCCGCTATGGGGCGTTTGAGCATCCACAATCTCTGCCAAGGATTCCTCCAAAATTTACATTGTAGAGTGAGAACGCAGAAACTTGCTCCTTTTTCCGAACAGGCACGGCGCCATGCAGGCGGCAGGATGGATTACGGTTCGGATCTTACAGGGCTACACAGCTCGCATTGAATAAGCCGGGGCATGCGAGACGCTGCGCGGGTCTCTGGTGTATGATGTAGCGCTGGAAAAATGATACAAGCAGGTGAATTTGCCATGGAGCCGTTGAACGACGGCCCGGATAGGATGTCATGATCGAGTCCCTTAAGCCCGCCTCGTCCGCCCGAAACGCGCGGGTCGTGTTGTTTGATTTTGATGGCACCATCTCTCTGCTCCGGACCGGATGGTTGGAGGTGATGGTCCCTATGATGGTGGACCTCCTGGCGGCAACGGGGACAAAAGAAAGCAAGGAAGAGCTTCACGCCCTGGTGGATGAATTCGTCGCCCGGCTGACCGGCGAGCAGACCATCTACCAGATGATCGAACTGGCCCGGCAGATCGAGCTGCGCGGCGGCAAGCCGCTGGAGCCGCTCGCTTACAAGAAGATGTATCACGATCGCCTGATGGAAAAGATCGCTTCGCGCCGAGAAGCGTTGCGCGAGGGGAAAATTCCGCCTGAGAAATATCTGGTGCCTGGCGCTCGGGGCATTCTGGATGCGCTGCACAAACGCGGCCTGAAGCTCTATTGCGCCAGCGGCACCGACCACGCCTACACCGTCGAGGAGGCCGAGCTGCTCAAGATCGCCCACTACTTTGACGGGCGCATCTACGGCGCCCAGGACGACTACAAGAGCTTCTCCAAGGACATCCTAATCAAGCGCATCACCGGCTCGCTTGAGTGCCGCGGCGAAGAGATTCTGGGCTTCGGAGACGGCTACGTGGAGATCAAGAACGTCAAGGACGCCGGGGGCGTGGCGGTGGGCTTGGCCACCGACGAGCCGGATTGCCAGGTGGTCAGCAAATGGAAGCGCGACCGGCTGGCCGGCGTGGGAGCGGATTACATCATCCCCAACTTCCTCGCTCTCGACGAGCTTCTCCAAACCTTATTCCCGGAGTAATCAACCGCCATGAAATCCAAATACGAGCTTTTCGACCGTTCCAAACTGCTGATCAAGCCGCTGGGTGCGCGCACGCATGACATGAACCTGGATTACGTCCTGGGCCTAAACGAGGAAGCGCCTCCCTTCTCCCACCCACAGATTGAGGAGATTGCCAAGCGCCTCAAGGCCGCACAGGCCGCGGGCGCGGCGCGTATGCTGATCATGGGCGCCCACGTCATCAAGATGGGCATGAGCCGCTACGTGATCGACTTGCTGGAGCGCGGCGTGCTGACCCACGTGGCCATGAACGGCGCGGGCGCCATCCATGATTACGAGCTGGCGCGGATCGGCGCCACCACGGAAAGCGTGGCCCGCTACATCAAGAGCGGCGAATTCGGGCTGTGGAAAGAGACCGGCGACCTGAACAGCATCATCGCGGAGGCCGCCGAACTCTCGCTCGGCCTCGGAGAAAACGTCGGACGGCGCATCCTGGAGAGCGACTTCCCCCACAAAGACGTGAGCATCTTTGCCGCCGCCTACCGTCTGGGGATTCCCGCCACCGTACACGCGGGCGTCGGCTACGACATCATCCACGAACACCCCAACTGCGACGGTGCCGCTCTGGGCGCCGCGACGTATCGCGACTTCCTGATCTTCGCCCACACTGTGCAGAATCTCGAAGGCGGCGTGATGCTCGACTTCGGCTCCGCGATTATGGGCCCGGAGGTTTACCTGAAAGCGCTCTCCATGGCGCGCAACGTGGCGCTCCAGCAAGGGAAATCGATCAATCACTTTACCACTGCGGTGCTCGACCTGGTGCCCATCCAGGGCGATATCCACCACGAGCTGCCCAAAACCGACCCCGGATATTACTTCCGCCCCCACAAGACGATTCTGGTTCGCACGGTTGCAGACGGCGGAGAGAGTTTTTATCTATGCGGAGACCATCGCGCCACCATGCCGGCGTTGCGTCGCGCTCTTTTGGAGGTGAAATGACAAACCAAGAGATTCTGTCCGCGTTTCCCAAGCTCAAGGCCCTGGTGATCGGTGACATCTGCCTGGACCGCTGGTGCACCTACGACCCGACCGCTTCCGAGGCTTCACGCGAAACGGGCATCCCGCGCCTGGGCGTGGTGCTTTCCGACGTCACTCCGGGTGGCGGCGGCACCGTGGCCAACAACCTTGCGGCTATTGGCGTGGGCAAAGTTTCGGCGCTCGGCGTGCGCGGCGACGACGGCTTTGGGTTTGAGCTGGACCGCGCCCTGGCCGAGCGTGGAATCGATACAGGCCTGATGGTGAAAGTTCCCTCTCCCTGGCAGACGTTCACTTACAGCAAGCTGCTCAACAGCCAAACAGGCGAGGAAGACAAGCCGCGCGTGGACTTCATCTCCACAAAGCCTCTGCCCAGAGAGGCCGAGCAGCAGATTATCAAGAATTTCAATTCCGCCATCGCAGGGTTTGACGCCGTCCTGATCGCCGACCAAGCGGAAACCAATACGGGCGGCGTGGTAACGCCGGCAGTGCGCGAGGCTATCATCGCCGCGGCGGCGAAATACCCCGAGAAGGTTTTTCTGGTGGATTCCCGCAAGCGCGTCCACCTTTACCGCAACATGATGCTGAAGCCCAATCAGGATGAGGCGGAGGCTGCCAGCCACGAGCTGCTCAAGACGGTTGATTTTGCCGGCTTGCGCAGGAAAGTGGACGCTCCGGTGCTCTTTGTTACTCAGGGTGCAAAAGGCGCAGTGGTATTCGAAGAGAGCGGCGAGCGCTGGGCGGAAGCGCATCCGGTGGAGAAGCCCGTGGACATCTGCGGCGCCGGAGACAGCTTTGCCGCCGGCTGCGCCATGACCATGGCCATCACCCACGATCCTGTCGTGGCCGCCGGCTTCGGCAACCTCGTGGCTTCTGTCACCGTGATGAAAAAGGGTACCGGCACCGCTTCACCCCAGGAATTGCTCGACGCCGCACACTAATTCACCACAGCGTGGGCGTGGTTGAAGCCGATGTTCAATTGTAAGGAGGGGCAATTCTCCCCGAACGTCCTGCCTTATAATGGAGTTCCCCCGCACTTCAGGGTGGGTATCAGATTCAAAGCTCATCAACCAAGGATAAGGAGCATCCATGAAATTTAGAGCCAACTGGTTGCTGGGAACTGTATCCGCGTCGCTGATTGCTCTGGCTATTCTGGGAATTCGTCCCCTTAAGGATTCCTTTGCATCTGAGCCTTCCCGCGCGCCGGACAGCGCCAAATCCTCCTCCCAGGCGGAGGCGGAACCGGTGATCAAAGCCTTCAACGTGAACATGCTAGATAGAAACGCCAAGGCTTGCGTGAACTTCTACCAGTTCGCGGATGGCGGATGGACGGCCAAGAATCCCATTCCCCCGGAGTATCCGAGCTGGGGCACCTTCAACCAACTCCAGGAACGAAACCGCCGAATCCTCCGCCAAATCCTGGAAAAAGCCGCTGCCGACCGCCACGCCCGGAAGGGATCAAACTTGCAGAAGATCGGCGATTTCTTCGCCAGCTGCATGGACACGCAGATGGCGGCAGCGGAAGGCGCAAAGCCTCTCGATCCGGAGTTCATGCACATCCGGAAGATTCGGAACCTTCGCGGACTCCAGCATGAAGTGGCTCGTCTGCAGGGCTACGGTGTGGATGTGCTGTTCGAGTTCGGGTCAACGCAGGACGAGAAGAACAGCTCGGAGGTGATTGCGGGAGCCGAGCAGGGCGGGTTGGGCTTGCCGGACCGCAACTATTACACCAAGACGGACGCCAAGTCGAAGAAGATTCGCGAGCAGTACCTCGCGCACGTCCAGAAAATGTTTGAGCTCTTGGGCGACGACTCCGCCAAGGCCGCTGCCGAATCCAAGACCGTCATGAGTATCGAGACAATGCTGGCGGAAGCTTCCATGACGCCTGAGGAGCTGCGCGACCCGGAAAAGACCTATCACAAAATGAATCTGGATCAGTTGAAGGCCTTGACGCCCAACTTTGCATGGCCGGTCTATTTCCGGCGAGTGGGACATCCCGCCATTCCGGCCGTCGACGTCGCCCAGCCCAAGTTTCTTGCGGAAGTCAATGAGCTGATGAAAACCCTTCCGCTGTCGGATTGGAAAACCTATCTTCGCTGGCATCTGGTGGACGCCGCGGCGCCCGCTCTGTCTCCGCCGTTTGTGGAAGAGAATTTCAACTTCAATGGGCGCATCCTGCAAGGGACCAAAAAGATTCTGCCGCGCTGGCAGCGCTGCGTGCGGGCCACCGACAGAGAACTGGGATTTGCTCTGGGAAAGATCTACGTCCAAAAGTACTTTCCGCCTGAGGCCAAAACTCATGCGGAAAAGATGGTGCACAACCTGATGGCCGCTCTCCGGACAGATCTCAAGACCTTGCCTTGGATGGGACCCCAAACGAAGAAGGCGGCTCTGGCCAAGCTGAACGCGATTACGCTCAAGATCGGTTATCCGGACAAGTGGCGGGGTTATTCCGCCTACCATGTGGGGCGCGGGCCCTACGTGATGAACGTGCTCAACGGCAACCGGTTCGATTTCCGGCGCGACCTGAACAAGATCGGCAAGCCCGTGGACCGCACGGAGTGGGAGATGACCCCGCCCACCGTCAACGCCTATTACAACCCTCTGAAAAACGAAATCGTGTTTCCCGCCGGCATCCTCCAGCCTCCTTTCTTTGACGCCCAGGGCGACGACGCAGCCAATTACGGAGGGATCGGCGCGGTGATCGGGCATGAGATGACCCACGGCTTTGACGATGAGGGACGCAAGTTCGACGCGCAGGGCAATCTCAAGAACTGGTGGACGCCCCAGGACGTCAAGAATTTCAACGAGCGCGCGGCGTGCATCGAAAAGCAATTCGGCGGCTACGTCGCCATCGACAAGCTCCACGAAAACGGCAAGTTGGTCCTTGGAGAAAGCATCGCCGACCTGGGCGGACTGACCCTGGCTTATAACGCCTATGAGAAAAGCCTGGAAGGCAAACCCCGGCCGAAAGACATCGACGGCTTCACGCCCGAGCGGCGCTTGTTCATCGCCTGGGCACAGAACTGGGCTTCGAATACCCGGCCGCAGTTCGCCCGGCTGCTTCTGAACATCGACCCCCACCCGCTGCCCCGCTTCCGGGCCATCGGGCCTCCCTCGAACATGCCGGCCTTTGCCAAGGCGTTTGATTGCAAGCCCGGCCAGCCTATGGTACGCCCCGCAAACATGCGCTGCCGAATCTGGTAAAACCTGTAGCTTTCAGCCAGCCGGCAAAGTTGCCCCGCATTTCTTTGAGGGCGGCAAAAGCGTTAAAATTAAGACTCCCATGAAACTCCCTGTTTACATGGACCATCACGCCACCACGCCGCTCGATCCGCGCGTGCTGGAGGCGATGCTGCCCTACCTGACGGAAAAATTCGGCAACCCGGCAAGTTGCACTCATCACTTCGGCTGGGATGCGGAAGCGGGCGTGGACAAAGCGCGGAAGCAGGTTGCGGACCTCATCAACGCCCAGCCCGAAGAGATCATCTTCACTTCCGGAGCGACGGAGTCCGACAACCTGGCCATCAAGGGCACTGCGCGGGCGCACCGCTTAAAGGGAAATCACGTCGTGACCCTGGCCATCGAGCATCACGCCGTGCTGGATTCCTGCCGCCACCTGGAAGAAGAAGGCTTCCACGTCACATATCTGCCGGTGGGAAGCGACGGCTTGCTGAGCCTCGAAGACTTTGAGAAGGCTCTGAGTGGTCAAACGATTCTCGCCAGCGTAATGGCAGCCAACAACGAAATTGGAACCCTTCAGCCCGTTCGCGAGATGGGCAGGCTTTGCCGCGAGCGCGGCATCCTGTTCCACACGGACGCCGTACAGGCCATCGGCAAAATCGAAGTCGATGTGGAAGCGATGAGCGTCGACCTGCTTTCTCTCTCCGCGCACAAGATCTATGGACCCAAGGGCGTAGGCGCGCTTTACGTCCGCCGGGAGGAGCCGCGCCTGAAACTGACGCCGCTTCTCGATGGCGGCGGGCACGAACGCGGAATGCGGTCTGGAACGCTGAACGTGCCGGGGATCGTGGGTCTGGGCAGAGCCTGCGAAATCTGCCGTGAGGAAATGCCGCGCGAGCCGGCACGCCTGCGGGGCTTGCGCGACCGCCTGAAAGAAGGCATCCTGGCCGGGCTCGACGGCGTTGCGATTAACGGTTCCACGGAGCAGCGCCTGCCCAATAACTTGAATCTCAGCTTTGCGGGCATTGACGCGGAATCATTCCTGATGGCCGTGAAGGACGTCGCCTTGTCTTCCGGCTCCGCCTGCAACTCATCGGGCGAAGGCGTTTCTTACGTCCTCCAGGCGCTGGGATTAACGGAAGA
>JBJKQF010000219.1:0-16491 GCA_046705545.1 Terriglobia bacterium | reverse complement strand
CCGGAGCTGCGCAGGGCTTTTTATCTGGCGCTCGCGGCCATCATTCTGGCCACCGGTTTCGCCAGCCTGCTCTCTTTCCGATTGCTGCGCCCTCTGAAGACCATCTCCCTCAGCGTCGACCAAATGGCCCGAGGCGAGTATACCGAACCTTTGAAAATCAACCGCAAGGATGAGTGGGGAATCCTTTCTTCCAAGCTGAACCTGCTGGGCGAACAGATGCGGGGCGAGAAAACGGCTTTCCTTAAACTCAAGGAGAACCTCGACCAAATGTTCTCCAACCTCGCCGACGGCTTGATGCTTTTTGACCGCCAGGATCAATTGGTCTTGGCCACGCCCGCCGTGGCGCGCTTTCTGGGCGCCCCACCGGAAACGTTTTTGCATCGCCCGGCCGAGGAGGTTTTTGGGTCGGACCGTCCCTTCGACCGCCCTTTGCGGGAGGCTTTCCAGACTCGCAGGTCGATTGTTTGGGAATCTCCCGATGAGGCAGGTTCAGGAGCGGGACCGCGGGTTGCGGCCAGCGTGCAGTTTGCGGAGGCGAAGGGTGAATCCGTCGGCGCCCTGGTCACGATTCGCGATTCCAGCACGCGCGCGCAGCTCGAAGACCAGATTGACTTGGCGACAAAACTGGCGGCCCTCGGACGGATTACCTCCGGCATCGCGCATGAGGTTAAGAACCCTCTGAATGCCATGGTTTTGCAACTTGAAATCCTTCGCTCCAAGCTCTCCGACGAAGGCGATGCCGTGAAGCCGCAACTGGAAACCCTTTCCTCGGAAATCCGGCGGCTGGACCGGGTGGTCAAGACGTTTCTGGACTTCACCCGGCCCGTCGAGTTGCACTTGAGCGAGACGGATCTTTCCGAGATGGTCAAAGAAGTCTTCACTCTGGCGGAGCCGCAGGCGCGCCAGAATAACGTCCAGCTGCGCCTTGAAGACAGCCTCATCCCGAAGGTTTGGGTTGATCCCGATCTGATGAAGCAGGCCCTTTTGAACCTGGTGCTGAATGGGTGCCAAGCCATGCCGGGCGGAGGCGAGTTGAGGGTCAAGCCTCGCAAAGTTGACCAGCGCGTGGAACTCCAAATTATCGACCAGGGAGTTGGAATCCCTGACGAGCAGCGGTCCAAAATCTTCTTGCTCTACTTCAGCACCAAGCCCGGAGGCTCAGGCGTGGGGTTGGCCATGGTTTACAGAATCGTTCAGCTCCACAACGGTTCCATTGACTATTCCAGCGAACTGCAATCCGGCACCACCTTTCGGGTCTCCCTGCCTATTTGAACCGCCCTCGATGCAGCGGGAAGGCGGCCGCTCAGCCCCTTGCCCGGGCAGCGCTCTTGCCGCTATCTAAAATCCCCGACCAGGAGTAAGATGTGATCAAGTAGCTCAAATGCCGACGGAAGCGAGGATCCTTTCGTTGCCATGAACGGTAGTGAGAACCACAGCCTGCGCGTATCAAACTCTGGACTCAAGAGGAGGAGCCATGCCCATTCATGTGCTCAAGAAGTTTTTCACCGGGCCCGCTCCGCGCCTAGCGCGTGTCGAGGCTATGAAGGTTTTCCAACGCGACCATTTTCAATGCCAATATTGTGGTTTGGATGGTCTGGGTGACATTACCAACTGGATGATCCTTACCATTGACCACGTCCACCCGCACGCGCGCGGTGGAACCCGGAGAATGGACAATCTCGTTACCTGCTGCCAGCCTTGCAACATCATCAAGGGGAAGAGGCCGTTCAAGTCTTTTGAGGACGCCAAACAGTTCGTCCTGAAGAAGCGGCACGGGTGGCAGCAAGAGTACGAGCTGCAGGTTAAATCAGTTCGGCATAAGGCAGCCAGCGCGCATTAACTCCAGTTCTGGCGGGATTCTTGCCGGCCGGTGCGAAACGCAATTTCCCGGCGGTTGCGCTGCTCCGTGTGACTTTTTGAAGGGGTGAAGTGTGGCCCGGCCCGGTAGGCGCTGTGCCCCTGTCGATGGTACAATCGAGGTGTTTTGAAGGGAAAAGCTTTAGTTTGCACTCTTGCCTTGCTGTTCATCGGCTGCCCCAAAAGGAATACGGGCCCGGGGGTCGTTTATATTCCCACACCACCGCCGGCTGCCAGTTCGTCGAGTTCCGCCTCGACGGAGCCGGCACAGGCAATTGTGGTGCAACCTCCTGCGCCTGCAGAGCCGCAACAGGCCGCTTCCAACCCCGCGCCTCCTCCTCCTGAACCGGCGCCACGGCGCCACGTCCGTCGCAGTGAGCGCTCACGAGCCGACGAGGCCGCCCCTCAGCCGGAGCCCGCCAGTGTGCCAGCCATGGAGCCGAGCGAGAGCACAGCCAAGGAATCGAAGTTGCGCGGGCAGGTGGTCCAAGCGCAGCAGCAAATTCAGGAAAAGATCACTTCTCTGAGCAGGGAATGGCTCTCGCCCACTGAGCGTGAAACCCTCCAGGGTGCGCGTGGCTTTTTGCAGCAGTCCTTGCGGGCGCTTCAGGAATCCGACTTGCAGAGGGCTTCCAACCTCGCGCAAAAAGCCTCCCTCCTGGTGGAAGCTATTCAGCAAGCGCGATAAGCCTCTCCGGGCGCTAGCCCATCCGCTCCCCAAATTGTTTCGAGCCGGAATTCCTCCATTCCTTGCATGATGATGGGATGGCTTGCAGCCGATCCTCAAAACTCAAAATGCGGTCATCCGAGATTACTGAGTTGGCGTCTTACATCCACTTCCGACGGTTGGAATAAGAAGTGAATGGACGGCCTGGGTGTTGCTCTTTGAACCCGAGATAACGGCGCAGCATCCGCTCATACCGCCGGTCAGAAGTCTGGAGCTTTTGGTGAGGCATGTGGATGAGCATCTCCTCGACTTTCCAGACGTTCTTGGCGGAGAAGCGCCAGTCGTAGCCGGTCAGGGTCCGTAAGTCCGCCAAACCGTAACCGGTGATTCTCCCTTTCCCGTCCACGTAGGGATCAACGTAACTCATCACCATTTGGCGCAAGCTCCGGAAAACCGGTTTGCGGCCCTGGAGTCCGACATCCCGGGACCTGGCAACGGATCCCCATCGGCCTCGTTGGCGGAAGGCGAACACCACGTGGTCCAGGTTGTCTTGGGATTCCATATCCAGAAGCAGGGGTGGGTGCCCGTGCTGCTCGAGGATGGCGGCCGCTGTAAGAACCGCTTCCAGGCAATGGGCGGTTTGGTGTTTAAGCACGCTGCGAAAACCGCGCAAAGTTTCGCCGGCCTTTTCGTGGTTGTAGGGAAGCGTGTAAAGAAATTCCTGAACCTGGCGCGGTGTCCGAAGACTCTCGATCAACTTCCACTCGGAGCGGGTAAAGGCTTCACGCCCCGGTTTTGCATAAGCTTCCGGTGAGGAGCTCTTCTTCAGGCGCAAGGCTACTCGTTCTCCTTTCCCCACCGATCGTACCAAAGCTGAAAGCAAAGGAGAGTCCAGAGGGATTTGCGGTGATCGGCGCGCCCTGCCAGGTGCTCGCCGAGTATCTGCCGCACGAAAGCGGGGTTAAAGAGACCCTGCTGTTTCACCTTGTCCTCAGCCAGCGCGTCCTCCACCAGCGGCCGCAGCTCATTGCGAATCCAGCTTGCAATCGGCACTGCAAACCCGCGTTTTTGCCGGTAAATGATCTTGCGGGGGAGCCACGGCTCGACCGCCTTCTTTAAGATATATTTGCCCTTAAAGCCGCGGACCTTCAGGCTTGTGGGCAGGCCCGCCGCAAATTCCACCAGACGGTGGTCCAAAAAGGGCGTTCTGACCTCCAGGGAGCACGCCATGCTGGCGCGGTCCACTTTCACCAGCAGGTTGTCCTCAAGATACATTCGGAAATCGAGGTAGAGCATTTCACCCAAAACCTCATCGAACCGCGCGCCTTCCAGAACACGGGGCAAAGGAGAAAAGAGCGAGCTGCTTGGGGGATGCGGCCCCGCCCATTCGCGCGCAAAAAGTCCGTCGACTTCCTCCGGTGAAAACATTCCGAACCACATGTGGTGGCGCTCGGCGGGATCTTTTTCTGCGTGCGTCAAGAAGCGCCGCAGGAACAGTCCCAGCGGCACGGCTCCCGAGGAGACGGGCAGGAAATTGCGGACGCGGTCCACGACCAAGCGCCGGAAAGTTTTCGGAAGCCGCAGGTAATATTCAGCGGCGCGAGCCCCCAAGTAGGTGGGATACCCTCCGAAAAGCTCGTCGCCGCCTTCGCCGCTCAGCGCCACCTTGATGTGTTGCCGGGCGAACTGGGACAAAAGAAAAGTTGGGATGATGGCGGGGTCGGACATCGGCTCGTCCAGGTGATCGATCAGGACGCCAAGTGCTTTGCGCATGCTGGCGTCGTCTGCCATGAGCACATGATGCCGCGTGTTGAAATGCCGGGCTACGTACGCGGCATATCCTCCTTCGTCGAAGGAGCGGCTCGGGAATGAAACGGAGAAGGAATTCACGTTGCCCGGTGAGAGCTCGCTCATGGTGGCCACTACCGTGGAAGAATCCACGCCGCCGCTCAGGAAAACTCCCAAAGGCACATCGCTTACCAGGCGGGAAACCGAAGCCTCATGAATCCCCCCACGGAGTTCCTCACAAGCCCTCCGCTCCTGGTGAGGGGTGAGGGGGCGCTCCTCCGGGGCGCGCAAGTAATCCTGAAGGCGCCAATAGCATTCGATGCGCGTCTTTCCGGCCTCCGCCACCATCAGGTGCGCGGAGGGAAGCTTCTTGATGTCTGCGTAAACGGTGCGGGGCGCCGGGAAATATCCATAAAAAAAATATTGGGGCAGTGCTTCAGTATCCAGACGGCGGCTGATGCCGGGATATTCAAGCAGCGATTTGATTTCCGAAGCAAAAACCAAGGTGTGGCCGGCTTGCCAGTAGTAGAGAGGTTTTTCGCCGGCCCGGTCGCGCGCAAGAACCAGCCGCTGGGCGCCGCGGTCCCAAAGCGCGATAGCAAACATGCCGTTCAATTCGCGTACGAAATCCAAGCCCTTTTCTTCATAGAGGTGGGCGATTACTTCTCCGTCGGATTGAGTTTTGAAACGGTGGCCCCGGCTCAGCAGTTCCCGGCGGAGCTCGCGGTAGTTGTAGATCTCCCCGTTGAAAACTAGAGTGATGTCGCCCGTTTCGTTTGAAAGCGGCTGGTCGCCCGTTTGGAGGTCGATCACGCTCAGGCGGCGAATGGCGAAAGCCAGATGGGGAAGCTCGAATCTTCCCTGGCTGTCAGGACCCCGGTGTTTGAGCCGCTCCGACATGCGGCCGATGAGGTCCTGGCGTTCCAAGGGCTCGAAATTTAGATTATGAATGCCGCAAATGCCGCACATAGAATTCCTGGTGGCCGGACCGGCACGGAGTCTTGCGCCGGAGCCTAATGGACCTTGGCCGGTGGGCGAAGATCTTCCGAGTCGGCGGGAATTTCCCAGACGGAGTATTTCCACCCACTCCACAGTGGGTCCATTCTGGGGACCGCGGCCGCCAATTGAGACACCTCTACGTTTGGGATCAAGACCAGAACCGGTAAAGTGCGCCTGCGAGCCAGCCACGCTCTTTCTTTCATCACCAAAGGCATATTACCGGCTGCTTCAGCAAAAATGTTGAGAGGCGGGTTGCCGGTCTGTTTCTGACCTGGGGCTTTCTTCGGCCAGCGTGAAATGATGTAGTTGCTGGTCAGTTCGCTCGCGTTGGTGGAAATCAAGCCGATCGGCCTCCGGAGGTAGAAAGGCAGACTGGTTCGGAAATAATAGTAGCCGTAAATCGGTTGGTCCTTTTGCGGGCTTGCGAGGATGGTCTCCGCAAGGTTGCGGCTGGAATCGGCGGCGGCGTAGATCTCGAGGGGATGAAACCACCGCACCAACAGAAGTGGAAAGGTGCAGGAAGCCAGAAGGAAGATGGCCAGTGTGGGAGCTTTGGCCCGAGCCCGGGAGCAGAGATCCCGCCCGATAATTCCCAACGCCGCCAGAATAATTCCCGTATAAAGCAGAGTGGAATTGAGCAGCGGAAGAAATCCTGGGGGAAGTTTCCGGGCCAGCCGCGCTTGCGGGATCATGAGGTGTTCGAGATGAGGGAGTACCGCAGCCAGAATGCCCAGCACGATGAGTGTCGCAAATCCCGCCGTTAGCCAATCTGGCGCGCGGCAGTCACTTGGGGAGCGTCTCGGCCTCCAAATCACTGCCATGAGAATGCTGAAAGGGATAAAAGCGGGCAGAAGATAGCCGGGAAGCTTGGATTCCGAAAAGGAGAAGAAAACAAAGATTACGCCCGCCCAGCTTAGAAGAAACAGCACGGGCGCGTGCCTCTCTTCGCGCAGCGCTTTCCAGCGCTTGGCGCGTTTGAGCGCCGCATAGAGCAGGAAGAAACTCCAAGGCAAGAATCCCGCCAGATAAATTAGCACGTAGTAGTACAGCGGGCCGGAGCGGTGGGAGTGGCCGGTGGCGAAACGCTGCAAGCTTTCCTCCCAGAAGGCATACCGTGGAAAATCGGAATGCCGGAGGCACACGGCTATAAACCAGGGCAAAGCGACGGCAAGGAAAGTTGCAACTCCAACCCTCCAATGCAATTCTTTCAGGCTGCGCAACTTGCCCCGCAGAGCTTGGTACACCGTAATGGAGAGAATGGGAAGGAGGAAGCCCACCGGGCCTTTAGTGAGAGTGGCCACGCCCATCGCCGCGAAGAACAATACGTCCCAAAGCCTGCGCCGGCCCGCGGAAGCTTCCCCCAGCCAATAACAGAGCATCGCCGCTGCGACGAAAAAGGTCAGCGTCATGTCAAAGATCACTTCGCGGGCGAAGATCACCACCAAGGGAGACGTGGCAAAAATGATTCCGGCGTAGAGCCCGGCAAAGTCACCAAACATTCGCCGCGCCAAGAACCAAACCAGCAGCATAGTTCCGAGCGCCGCCAGGGCGGAGGGAAATCGCGCGGTGGCTTCCGAGAGTCCTCCCAGCTTGAAGGTGGCGGCCTCCAGCCAAAAATAGACCGGAGGTTTGTCCAGGTAAGCAAAACCGTCGAAGTGGGGGACGACCCAGTCGCCTTTGACCAGCATCTCCCGTGCCACCTCGGCGTTCCTTCCCTCGTCGGGTTCAATCAAAGACAGGCGCCCCAGCCCCGCAAAGAAGAGCCAGAAGGCGGCGACGAGCAGAAGAAGAAAGTGGGATGCGGGAAACCGCCGCCGGGGTAGGGCGGCAGGAGCGGCTTCATTCACGTGGGAAGGTGTTTCAACGCTCAAGGTTTTCCGGCAACCTCCGTGATGCCGAATGCGATTCTTGTGGCCCAGATTGCGAGTGGGAAGGGGCGCCTCCCAGGGAGGCCAACCCATTTTCGAATTCAGGCAACTCTCAAGTTACCGGAAGGCCCGTCACACGGTCATTCCGAAGGGCCGCAAGTTATCGAAAATCCTGTCTCCGTTCGCTTGGCGCGTGAAAGAGGCAAAGAACTTCGCCCAGAATCTCGCGGCCTGTTCTAATTGCGCCCTGTCTTTGGCTACGAGCGGATTTTTTGGGTCTCAGCAGGCTTGCTGGCTTCGATCACTCGCAATTCAGCATCATACTGGATTTGGTTGGTTTTCATCCAGCGGACTGCCCAGACATCCGCGAATCCCTTGACCAGCCGCCCCCAGGTGCCGTACTTAGTTTTTCCTGCCCGCCGAGGGTGGTGGCTTACGGGAACCTGCGTGACGCGGTACCCTCGCATCTTGATCAAGGTCGGCAGGAAACGGTGCATTCCCTTATAAAGTTCCAGCCCCTCCAGGCATTCACGCCGGTAAGCCTTCAGAGTGCAGCCGGTATCGATAATGTCATCCCGCGTGACCCAGTTGCGAAAGCCATTTCCAACGCGTGAGGATACCCGCTTCCACCAACTGTCGTTCCGCTTGACGCGCACGCCGCAAACGGCGTCCCATTCGCCCAGCATCTCAACCAGCCGGGGGATTTCCGCCGGGTCGTTCTGCAAATCAGCGTCCAGCGTGGCGACCACCCTTCCTTGCGCCAGCCGAAACCCCGCTGCCATCGCGGCTGTTTGCCCCAAATTCTTCTGGAAGTGGGCGATGCGAATGCGCGAATCGCTACGCTGCGCCTGCTTCAGTAATTCCAAGGTCCGGTCACGGCTACCGTCATCGACAAAAAGCATCTCGACCGGACCGCTCCAGGCCGCCAAGGCTTCTGCCAGGCGTTCGACGAGGGTCTCGATATTCTCCTCTTCGTTGTACACGGGAACGACAATGGATAGACTTTCCGTCACAGGTTTGCTTTCGCGGAGCGGAGACTCAGTGAGAACTCCCAGACAATCAAAGAACCTCGAGTTGCCGCATCCTCCCTCAGCATAGTTTTGCTTGTGGAATTCTAACACGCCCGATCAGTACAGCCCAAAAAATTGATCTAGGCGCAAGATATTGGTATGATTGGGGTTGACTGGCACGCAAGGTTCCGGCTGCAGGAATGGCTTGCAAGGGCAACCGCGGACCTTCTGTTACCGTCTAATCTCCAAAGCGCCGCAACCCTTCGGGCGGCCAGGAGGTCACCATGTTCAGTCCCAGATTGCGTCTTGCAACCTTGATGTTGGGTCTCGCTGTAACCTTCAGCGGCTGTAGCCTCTTTAAGAGTTCCAACGCCCCAGACGATAGTGCCATCGTCGCCCAGATCCAGTCGCAGCTTTACCAAGACCCGTCGTTAAAGAGCCAGGATGTCCACGTGATCTCCCAGAAGGGTGTGGTGGTTCTCTCCGGCACGGTGGAAAACAATGAGGAGAAGAGCGCTGTCGAACGTTTTGCTCAAGGCGCTCCGGGCGTTAAGCAAGTCATCGACCAGATAACTGTGTCGGGCGCGCCGGCAGCCGCAGTGCAAGCCCCATCTCCCGCACCTCCTGAGCGCCAAACCAGTACCCGCCGCAGCCGGCGCAACATGGCGAGAAATGAAATGCCCCTCGAACCACCCGAGGACCAGACGGCCAATGCGCCGGCGCCCATTGTGCGGGCAAATCCATCACCGGAACCCGCACCCAGCGCCCCGCCGCCACCTCCTCCGCCACCACAGCCCGTGGTCGTAACCATTCCTGCCGGGACGGTTGTTACGGTGCGGACGGTTGACCCTATCGATTCATCCGTCAACCATCCGGGTGAGGAATTCGCGGCTACGGTAGATTCGCCCGTCATGGATGGAGGCCAGGTCGTCGTTCCTCATAACGCGGCCGCGCGCATCCGCCTGATCAATTCGCACAACGCCGGTACCATCAAGGGGCGGTCAGAGGTCGAGGTGTCTCTGGTTAGCCTGCGGGTTGACGGCAAAAACTACCGCGTCGATAGCAGCGTCTTTCAAGAACAAGGGGCGTCACGCGGCAAACGCAGCGCCAAGGTTATCGGCGGCGGCGCCGGACTTGGAGCTTTGATCGGCGCGATTGCCGGTGGCGGAAAAGGCGCGGCCATTGGTGCAGCGATCGGAGCCGGCGGGGGAACTGCGGTTCAAGCGGCGACCAAGGGCCAGCGGGTGAAGATTGCATCCGAAACGGAGCTGCAATTCACTTTGCGCAGTCCGGTCACCGTGACGCTTCCTCCGGAGGATTCAGGGCAACCCCCGCAGCAATAAATTGCGGGCAGGTCTCAGGCCTAAGCCCTTTGGCCAAGAGCCTTTCCGTGGGTATTTTCAAGGAATGGGGAGCCCAAGCAAGAGCGGGGTGCGTAGGCACACCTCCACGGCGAACCTTGCTCCTCGACCTCAGGGGCGATTCAGTTTACAGAGTGAGAGCGGAGGACCAACTGCCGGCCTTGGTCTAATCGGCTGGTTTAGTGGCCCGCAACTGGGCCATTTCCCGCTGGAGGTCTTTGGCAAGCTCTTCCAGGATGCGAACTTGCTCAGAGTTGCGCTCTACGGCAGATTGAAGTCTTGCGACTTCACGTTCCAGACGTTGGTTCTGGCGACGTAGCACATCTAAACCTTCGCGCGATAGCCCCGGCGGCAGTTGTGTTCCTCGGCGCTTTCCATTAATGACACCCCGCAGAATGGCTTTTCCGTTGGAGAGGGGAGATACTTGTTCTTGAGTTTGACGGATCAGCGCATCCAGGTCCTTCCTCTCGGGAGAAGGAGGACAGAGCTGGCGCAGGGCCAGCAGTCGGGCTAAGTCGGGGCGATTGCGGCCCCGCTCCCAGTGTTGCACCGCGCCCTTAGTAGCGTTCAGGAGGCGAGATAACCCCTCTTGGCTTACCTGGAGCTTCTCCCGGACTCGACGAACAACCTTGGGCACGTTCAATTCAGCCATATTCAGGTCCGTTCCTTTTTAGAAAATACTTGACACAACTACTATTATAGGCTAGTATGAAACGGTCGGGCTAAATCAGGAATTTCGCCTTTTGATCACAGGGTTTTAAGACGCGCCTTTGAATTAGTCACAGAGCGCGATTTGCGGGTAATTAAGCCTTGCGGTCCTCTTTTCCGGCGTTGAACGCCCTGTCTAGCGGCGCATCTTAACCCTTGGGCATTCTCTGCGATAGCTAAAGTTCTGTCAATGGGCAAAAGGACAGGCGCGCGTCCCGTGGTTATGAATCCAATACGTAACTTATTTTCCATGCCCGCCTGCTTCAATTGCCGGATTAGTTCTTTTCCCCCTCTAGCCCTTCACAACCTTTCACTCCTTGCATGGGCTAGTTCGTTCCACAGTAAGTTCCTCTGCTCATCTTTTTCGGTTGTATCGCAGAGGATCTTTACGTTTATTACCCACTCCTGTGAACTTGATTCTTGTTTGCGCGGCTCCCTTCTGCTCTGCGCATGGATCGATTCTCGGGGTTTCCAAAATGTGCCATAAATCACATTTTACCTTGAGACGCCCCTATAAAGAAAGACCGATGATTTCTAGCACTCTACACGCCAGCGAACCCGGCTCTCGCTGTCTCACCTTCCTGTCGCTCCACGGATCCGCTCATAACCTGCCCTTTAGAAGATGCGCACGATCAATCAGACTTTGCCTTGAGAGGCTTGCGTTGGGCAAGTCTCACCATAAAAGCACCTTACCAGGAGGTCGATTATGGCAAATTCCAACCGAAGCTTCCACTTCGCTGGGTCCGGAAATTCACCTCTGGGACAGACTTTCGAGACGCTTCCGAATAAGCCTGCCGTAAATTGCGTCCGCCAACCTTGTGAGTTTTCCTTTCACACCGGTTCCGCAACCCATCCGGAGCCCACTTCCTTCTCCAGCCCGCGTTGCTCAGAAAAGGGATGCGTGTTTCCAGCTGCCTCGCCGGAGTCCATGAAATGCGCGTACCATGAACTCCAGTTCGAAGAACCCGCATTGTTTCGCTCCCAACAGCCTTCGCAGCTTCTTCTCGATGCGGCGCACTGTACGGCTGGCGATTCTGAGGATTACGACGAGGGACGCAAACGTGACCGGCGACGTATGGCGAAACAGTGGGAGGAGTTTCTAAAGGACAGCAGCGGCTAGGTGAGCTGTCCAGGCCGGCTCGCGGAGTGATCCCGGCAGGCAATGAATCCCTCGATTTCACGATCGGTCCTGAGGCGCAGTCGCGGAGGACGAATGCAGGCGGTGAAGCAAGGTTGCAACCCAAGGGATTCTATTTCAGCGGGAGGGATTAGCGGATGGATTCCAGCTTTGGGTTATTTCGAGGGCAGTCAGCCCCAGACAACGCCGCTGCCGCGCAGGACGCCCGTGGGCACCCGGTCCTGCTTTCCCCTCCCAGAGCCTGGCGGATTCTCCATCGTCGAACGGGCGGGCACGTATCGCGCTCGACCTTCTATCGCTGGCTGGAAAGCGGAAAGGTCTATTCCCTCCGCATGGGAACCCGCATCTATATCCCTTGGCAGGAACTTCAGGGAGTTATCGAAAGATGCCTTCTGGGTGATCCGTTCTGAAAGCCCTCCAGGGCGCCTCTGAATCAAAGTGACCCTACCTTGCCGCACCGCCGTAGGTTTGTAGAACCCCGCAGAAGGCATTATAATTGCAAGATCGAGCCGGGAAAATTTTGCAAGCAGGATGATTTACTAAAAAAATGCCAGCCCATACGATGTACGAAAAAGTCTGGAGCGCCCACGTGGTCCGGGAAGAACCGGGGAAGCCGGCGCTCATTTATATCGATCGCCATCTCATCCATGAGGTTACCTCCGCGCAAGCTTTCGCCGGACTGAAGGCCGCGGGACGGAAGGTTCGCCGCCCTGACCTTACCTTCGCGGTGATGGACCACTCCGTGCCGACCACAGACCGTCGGCTTCCGATGCTTGATCGCAGCGCTGCGGCACAATTTGAGGCCTTGGAGCGCAATTGCCGCGAGAACAACATCCTGTTGTTCGACATGAATCATCACAACCAAGGCATCGTGCACATCATCGGTCCGGAGCTTGGGATCACCAATCCCGGCCAGACGATTGTCTGCGGTGACAGCCACACTTCCACACACGGAGCGTTCGGCGCCCTGGCCTTTGGCATTGGCACCAGCGAAGTGGAGCACGTTCTGGCTACCCAGTGCCTGTCCCAGTTCAAGTCTAAGGCGATGCTGGTGCAGGTCAACGGACGCCGGCCGCGCGGCGTTACGGCCAAGGACATCATCCTGGCAATCATCAGCAAGATCGGAATCTCAGGCGGCAACGGCCACGTGATCGAATACGCCGGGGAGGCCATTCGCGAGCTTACCATGGAAGGCCGCATGACGGTCTGCAATATGTCGATTGAAGGCGGAGCGCGGGCGGGCATGGTGGCCCCGGACGAGACGACGTTCAGCTACCTGGAGGGCCGGCCGTACGTTCCGCGGGGAAAGGATTTCCAGGCAGCCGTCGACGGTTGGAAAAATTTTGTTTCAGACCCCGGTGCCGAGTATGACCGGGTGGTGGAACTCAATGCGGCGGAGATTGCTCCCCAGGTGACCTGGGGCACCAACCCCGGAATGGTTACTGACGTTACGGGCCAGGTTCCGGAACCCGGCGCCTTCAGCGATCCGGTGGCGCGGGCCGCGGCCGAGCGGGCTCTTGACTATATGGGCCTCGAGCCCGGAACGCGCATTGAGGATATTCCTCTCGACCGCGTTTTTATCGGTTCCTGCACGAACGCCCGGATTGAGGACTTGCGCCTGGCCGCGAGCGTGGTGGACGGAAAGAAGGTTTCACCGGCGATTAAAGGGGCGCTCGTCGTTCCCGGGTCGCGCCGTGTGAAAGCCCAGGCGGAGGAAGAGGGCCTTGACAAGGTCTTCCGCGCGGCCGGTTTTGAGTGGCGGGACGCCGGATGCAGCATGTGTCTGGGCATGAACCCCGATATCCTTCCGAGCGGAGAGCGCTGCGCCAGCACCTCGAATCGCAACTTTGAAGGGCGCCAGGGGAAGGGCGGACGTACCCACTTGGTGAGCCCCTTGATGGCCGCCGCCGCGGCGGTGGCCGGCCACTTTGTGGATATCCGCCAGTGGGACGTGGGGCACGCTGAGTGATGGCTGCTCAGGATTTAGAATTCATCATGATTTCGCGGAGCAAAAAATGGAACCCTTTGTAAAGCTGACCGGAATTGTCGCGCCTCTCGACCGCGTGAACGTAGACACCGATCAGATCATCCCCAAACAGTTTTTGAAAGCCATCACTCGCGAAGGGTTCGGGCGTTTCTTGTTTTACGACTGGCGCTATCTCGACGGCGAAAAGCCCAACGCGGATTTCGTGTTGAACCAGCCGCGCTACCAGGGCGCTTCCATCCTTCTGGCGCGGACGAATTTCGGCTGCGGCTCCAGCCGCGAACACGCTCCCTGGGCGATCCTCGATTACGGGTTTCGAGCGATTATCGCTCCGAGCTATGCCGATATTTTCTATAACAACTGTTTTAAGAACGGCATTCTCCCTATCACCCTTCCGGAAGCGCAGGTCAGCGAGCTCTTCCAGCGCGCGGAGCAGAACGAAGGCTACCGGCTGACGGTCGATCTGGAAAGCCAAACCATCACCGAGACAGAGGGCGGGCCGGGCGGCCTCACGATCGCCTTCAGCGTCGATCCCTTCCGGCGCGAGTGTCTGCTGAAAGGCCTTGATGACATCGGCCTTTCGCTGCGCTTCGAAGACCGCATTGCCGCTTACGAGCAACAGCATCATCCGCAAGCCACCCGCTATGGCTCGCTTGAGGCATTACCCCACAACTGAGGGCTTCACTCTATTAACCTGGAACGTCACCTGATCACATAAATAGGGAAGGGTCTCCTTTTGCCCAGAGAGGAGGCGTCCAAGCCGGCGAGTTTCAGAAGGAGAGAGGGTTATTTGATTTGCAGAGCCATCAGGGCGAACGATCCTGCGATGATTACCACGGAGAGAATCGCCAGCCCATTCCAGAGGTTTTCGCTTGGGCGGGTCTCCGGCTGTCCTTCCGGAATGAGGTAGCCCAGAGCAAACCCTGACGCAAACCCGCCCAGGTGTGCTGTAATAGATATGCCTGGAAGGAGGCTAAGAACGAAAATATAGATCACCCATCGCCACAACATGCTTCGGTATTCCTTGCCGAGATGTCCGTGGTGGAAGCTAACACCAATCAGAATCCCGATGAGTCCCAGGATGGCTCCGGAGGCGCCGATTGTGAGCGCCATGGGACTCCACCATAGGCTGACGATGAAGCCGATGATCCCGGTGGCAAGATAGAGTACAAGGAATTTTGAGATCCCAAATAGCCCCTCAACTTCCGGTCCCAGGTCAAAAAGGCACCATAGGTTGAAGCCAATATGAATAAGCCCGGCGTGAAGAAACAACGCGGTTACTAATCGCCACCATTGGCTACCGTAAACAACATAGGGCCCATATAATCCCCCCAGGCGCAGCATGACTCTTCCGCTGATGGCCCCCATCAACCCCCCGCCCGCTCCCGCCCGCTGGGTCAGGAACCATTCCACCGCGTACATCACGACGCAGGCGGCCACCAGGACGGAGGTAGCGTTGGTGGGCATCGGAATGACGCCCATGATCCTGGCTGGCGCTCCCGTGGGGTTTCCTCTGGCCCTGAGCGGGCCGGTTCTGGCGCCGCAGAGCGGGCAGATCTTGGTGTCACGGGGAATCAAGGCCCGGCATTCCGGGCACATGCGGTGCGAGGTATCGTAAGATTCATTTCCCCCGCCGAAGGAAGAGCGCCACCAGTTTTTGAGGCGTTCAAGCTTAAACCAGAGTTTGGGAGGAAGTTGCATAAGCACCGAAAACTGAAGGTCTTGCGCCGATAAACAGATATTATAGACTACCCCAGGCCGGAAGCCGGCATGATTTTCATTTGTCTGCTTCCAGAGGCTTGGCTAGAATAGCCCGAGAATAGAGGAAATTGCGAGCGCGCAAGTCTTGACATGGATTGAGGCTCGAAAGGGACTGGGGGTCAAGACCCTGAATCGCAAAAATTGCCGCAGCCCGCTCCGCGAGCTTGGCCTGCTGGGCCTGCTGTTAGCCCTGGCGTTCTCTTGGACAAGCTGCCATCACCGCCGCCCTGTCGTGGCGCCCCCCAGCGGCCCGCCATCCGCCCGGCGCCAACCACGCCCTGCACCCTCCCAGCCTGCGCCCATTGTTCAGGGCCAGGAGGGAATCGCTTCCTGGTATGGCCCTCACTTTAACGGTCGGAGAACTTCCAACGGCGAAACCTTTAATATGTACGCGATGACCGCGGCGCATCGGACCTTGCCGTTTGGCACCATGGTCCGGGTGCATGACCTTGAGAACGGCCAAAGTGTTGTGGTGCGCATTAATGACCGCGGGCCTTTTGTGGCGGGGCGCATTATCGATCTTTCTTACGCGGCCGCCCAGGCTATGCATATGAATGGAACGGCGCTGGTGCGGCTGGAAATTCTCAACCTGGGGGCTGGCGCGACAACGGGCCGTTATGCGGTTCAGGTGGGGGCGTTTGCCGACCGGCAAAATGCCGAGCGATTGAAGGAGAGAATTGAGCAGCGTTTTGGTCCGGTAAAATTAGAGAACCTCCAGCGCGGCAATCATGTGCTTGTCCGCGTCCTGGTGGGGCAGGAAAAGACCGAAAGCGAGGCTGACCAATTGGAGCAGCAACTGCTCAAAGCAAACTTTGCAACCCATGCCTTCGTTGTCAGGCTCAACTAGAAGAGCGCCATCCCCGGGGAGGCACGATGGACCCTTGTGTTTTTTGCCAGATCATCAACCGAAAACTGCCGGCAAAGATTGTTTACGAGGATGAGCTGGCTGTAGCCATTGAAGATATCCACCCGCAGGCGCCTGTCCACCTGCTGGTGATGCCGCGCAAGCATCTGCCTTCACTTGGGGATGCCGCGGCCGGTGATGAATTGCTCCTGGGGCGCTTGTTCAAGGTTTCGGCAGAACTGGCCCGGGAGCGCCGCATTGCCACCCAAGGTTACCGCGCGGTGGTCAACAACGGCGCGTGGGGCGGTCAGACGGTTTCTCACCTGCACATCCACGTGATGGGCGGGCGAGTCTTTCATTGGCCGCCCGGATAGGTTCTCTCTCGGCGATTGTCAGAGTGTTGCCAGTAGCGCCGCCAGCAATGCCACCCGGCGCGGCAGTTCCCGAATGACAATGTGCTCTTGGATCGCGTGGGCGCCCTCGCCAACCGCGCCCAGTCCGTCGAG
>JBJKQF010000218.1:0-2937 GCA_046705545.1 Terriglobia bacterium | reverse complement strand
GGAGCGCTCTTTTTTGTTGCCGCGGCGGTGGGTGGAATTGGGCAAGGGGTAACTTCATCACGCGGGGTGGACCCCGGCTTCCTCCGCTTGCTCTTTATGTTCGGCTTCCCGTGGCTTTTGGCATTCTGGATTGAAACGGACGGCGAAAGGGGCAAGAAATTCCATGTTTGGGACTTGGGTTTCTTTCTGCTTTTGTCTTGGATTGCGGTCGGCCCGTACTACATGCTGAAGACGCGGGGCGCCCGGGGCCTGCTCCTCTTGCTCGGAATTTACGGGACGTTCTTCTTTTCCGCGGTTCTGGGAATCCTGCTGGTCATGAAGTAAACCCGCCATCCCCGCCCCGCCGGCAAAACCGTAGCGCGAGGTTGATCTCGCCAGGTGGCGGCGTAAAGCCGCCGCTACAGCCTACCCACGGCTTGCGCCATGGGCTATATCATCCCTTGCTCCTTCGGAGCCTGCCGCCCGCGATTGGGGTCCGCTAATTCTTCCCGAGGGAGAATAGAAATGTGGCGACATTGCTTTTCCCGTGCGCGTTGACGATGAACACCCGATAAGGCTGGGGAGATAGAGCGATATCGCGGTCAAGGTAGATGCTGCTCCCAACCGTGGTTTGCACAACATCGGGCTGCGCGCCGATCCAGACGACGTTGGTCTCGAGGAAGCCGCTCCCTTTGATTTGAATATGAAGGAGAAAGGGGCTTCGGGGCGGCTTTGAGAGCAACGCCTGGCCGGTATTTGCTATCGTCCATTTGATACTGTCGATGCGTGGCGGCACGGACGGGCGCACATCCACTTGAATCGAGTTGCTTTTGCCGAGACGGTTGGCGACATAAAGCTGAGCCTTCCCCAGGGGCTGCGATTCAGGCATCGTAAACGAGAGGAAGTTTCCATAATTTGAGCCCAGCCCGTTGATCCGGGTAGAACCGATCCAGACCGGATTGAGAGGGAAAAAGCCAGTGCCGGCTATAAGAACGGGGTCGCCCTGACGAATAACGATAGGCCGGTTTGGAGGCACCAAGTCGTCCCCGCGGAACACGGCACTTATCCGCAACCAGGACGGCACAAGAACAAGGCGGCTTGCGGAGACAGGATGCGTTCCCCCCACCAAGAGCGTCAATTTCTCATGAGCGTAGGCACGGTTCCCAAGGAAGGGGCCTGAAAACCTCAGGACCAGTGAACCCCTATTCAAGGACAGGGGAATGGGCTTCCGGCAGTCCGCCGACCGTTCGGTCCCGCTGCTGATTTGTGCGATTTGGAGTTTCAGGCTCACCTGACACTCCACCTGAAGTGACAACGGTCCGGCTTCCCTCTGGGAGACGTCCCACGAAACATGGAACGAGTGCGGTTGCGAAGCGCCCAGCGGCGCCGCCCGAAATTCCTGAATCGGCGTTTTCACGGCCGGGAGGGCTGCCTTACGAATCTTGACCGTGGAGAGAATCCCTTTCAGCCTTGCGAACACCGCACGGCCATCAACTTGCGTGATTCCATCCTTCGATCCGTAACCTGCGGTGCCCAGTCCGAGGATAAATTCATAGCAAGCACCGTTCGCGTAGAGATGGTAGTGGTGGGCGGAAGCCTGTTGCGCCATCGCGCCCTCGAAGGTTTGCTCCTCCAGGAACTCGTTTTCACCTAGCCTCACGGCCACGGGCGGCAATTGCGGGATCCCGGGCGCCAATGGAGTAGGGTAGGCAAATTGAGAGCACTCCGAAGCCGAAATGGTGTTATGCACCGTGACGCTGAAGAACCCGAGTGTGAAATCCGTCTTCGGATAGGAGTCTGCCGGCAGCTGCACCGACGCCACCCACAGGCCTCCCGGTTGGATGAAATCCTTTTCCACCGACCCAAGATAGCCCCAGCTCATCTCCGCTTCCTTACCGGTCTTCAGAGTTGCACTTGCCGGGTATTGGAAGGAAACACCGTAAGAGCTGGAAGAAAACGTGCGCGTAGCGGATTGCCCCTGGCCGGGGTCTCCGGACGTTTCAGACTCCATCGTCCGCGAGGAAAACCGCGAGGGCAACCTGACGGGATCTCTCGAATTGCCATCGATTCGAGGTGGGGAGAGTGGTGGTTTCGGGGCTGCGATCGCTCGAACGGCGTACGAGCAAACCGCCGCGATCAAAAGACAAGCGGGCGCTGCTAGGGCTGCGTGAAATCTTTTTCTCAACCCGGAACCTGAGCACTCCCTCATGCGGAATTCCTTGTTCGACTTTCTGCCCCGCCTGCAATATACGACTGGCCGCCACTTGATGCAAGCGCCCGTAGCCGGTGGCGCGGACCTCCGATTCCGAGGTCCGCGGTTTTCCCGGAGATCAAGCAAAAGCCGCAGAGCCTCATAAATCGAAACGCTCTGGCTGCCGGGCGCGCACAGCCTTGGGCTACCTTGCTGTTCTTTCCGTTGTTGCATTCGGAGGGCGCGGGGTATAAAGTCGGCATGATCATTGCGGAATCACCTGCCGCCGCGCACATTGCAAGGAGTCACGAATCTATGCACCACCGGCGGGGGAATCATGAACGGATTCTTAGCCGTTATACCGGGCGGCGAGAAAGAACCGCAGTCCTCAAGAGCTGAGGGCCGCGCTACGGGCCTCGGGCAATTGAAAGGCGAGCTGATCAGGGAAAATCATAACTTCGGCCTCAAACACAACCACACCGGCCATCCTATTCCCTGCGGCTCAATCAACGAGATAGCAACGGTGACTGCCGCGCTTGCGGCCTGCGGCTTTTGGTTTGTTCCGCGGAAAGAGCCGCGGACCCCGCAATCGGAGGTCCGCGCTAGTTGCTAGGAGCTTTAATACCATGTCAAAGCAAGAGGTCTTGACAAATCTCGCATTTGGTCAGCGAATAGCAGAGGAAGAGGGAGACGCGTTGGCCTCGTATTTCGTCGAGACGGACAATTGGCGTCGCGTCTTCGGTGGCGACATTGACATCATCTATGGG
>JBJKQF010000217.1:0-3933 GCA_046705545.1 Terriglobia bacterium | reverse complement strand
TTCTCCCTCCCACGGCGTGGCGTCCTGGTCCAGCGCTTGGACGCAGCCAAACCTCCATTCGCTTTCCTTTCCGCACCGTTGGCAATGGCGCGGCAAAGCTCCCAGTAAAGACAGGTCCCGGTAATCGTGCATAGACAGTTTCGCCAGCTCGCGCGCGCAACAGACGGTGCATTCGAGAAGAGCATCTACATGCTCGGCTTCCGGTGGCGATTCATCAAGCGAAGGGAAATGGATGCCCCAGATGTCCGCTGCGGGTTCGAGGCACTCAACGCCCCACTCCGGAGCGTCCCCGATAGACCTTCCGGCACTTCCGACCACCCGGAAGGGACTGGAAACACCTGTTTGGAGGTTGTTGATGGTAAGGTTCTGACCGGGTTGCAGGGGTTGAACCGAGCTGATTCGGGCGCCGTCGCGGTTGATAATCAGGGTATGCGTCCTTTCGCAGAACGGGCGGCGGCCGGCGTCTTCTCCGCATACTTCGATTGGAATCTGTAAGTACACCCGCTCGGTGCGGCGTGCTTTCGCGCCGGATTTCGCCGGCTCGGCTTCTGCCATGGGGAAAACTCAACCTTCCTCTTCTCCGCGTTATCGGCACGGCACTGAACTCCCTTGACCGTTTCCCGCCCTTCGCACTGGAATACCCTGGATTATCGCCCCGCCGGTATGGGACGTGTCTCCACCTGGAACGCCGGAGGCTCGTAATCCTTCGCCCGATATTCCGGAGGAGTCGTTGTGGTGTTTCCGTCGCGCAGTTGGCGGTAATGCGGCGAGCAGATCTCCACACCGGCTTCGTTGAACCGGTCTTGGATGTTCTGATGGAGCTCGGAGTAGGTCTGCGCCATGGCAGAAGGTTGGTTGGTGTAGACGTTGATTTCGTATTGGACGTAGAAATCGTTCAGAGCTGTCTGGAGCACGAACGGCTTGGGCTCTTTCGCAATGTGCGCGGTCTGCTGGGCAGCGCCCAAAAGCAAATCATGAACTTGTCGCCAGGGCGTGTCGTAGCCGATCGTCACGCTGGTGTGCAGGATGAGCCCTTGTGCTTGGGCTCGGGAACTGTAATTGGTCATGGGAGCTCCAAGCGCCGTCAGGCTGGGCACCATGACTTCTTCATTCTTGACGGTCAGCACCTTGGTGTAAAGAAACGTCCGCTCGATAACGTCCCCCACGGTCTCTCCGATGCGCACCCTCTCCCCCACTCGAAATGGACGCATGTACATGAGCACGACTCCGGCCACCAAATTGCCAACGCTTGAGGTTGAACCGAAGGAGATCATCAGGCCCACAATGATCGAAATTCCCCGCGCCGCAGTGCTTCCCGTTCCCGGAATCAAGGGAGCAATGAAGAACAACGCGACGACGAAAACGACCACTTTGATAATCAATCCTGTGGGACGTGCAACGTCCCGATGGATCCACGGTTCCAGGCTGATCAGCCCACGGTCAGCAGCCCCAAATACGTAACTGATCATGCGCAGAATAAAACGCGTCACCAGCACGATCACCAGGATGTAAAAAAGGTTGGGCAAATAACCCAGCGCTCCGTAAACAATGGCGACAACGGGATTCCACAGCCAGAAGCAGACCTTGACCGCGTACCCTTGCGTGGATGGGAACTGCCCGAAAACAAGCAGCGCAGCGCTCAAGACCACGAACAACAAGGCGAGGCTGTAGACTGTCCAAAGAATACGGCCCAGGTTCCGAAACAAAACTCTGGCGGAAACCAACTCCAAGCCTCGAAATCGAAAGGCCGGAATGCTTTCCTTTTTCTGGGCAAGATACGCCATACCGCGCCGTTTGAGCCGCTGGATGCCAATTAACAAGAGAATGGCCACGGCCAGCACCAGCGTTGTAATCACAAGGCGCCTGACCAAAGTCTTCAGATCGTGGGGGCCTGAAGGCGATCCCGCTTCTCCTGGTGCGCCCACTTCGTTCGTCCCGGCCACGCCCTTTTTGCCCACTAGAGCTGCGGAGGGGGCCGTCGAGTTCGCCGTGGAATGCGACGCCAAAGCTACCGGCGTATTTGTCGCCTTGCGCGCTTCCGCATTTAACTGCCGCCCACCAGCCGTAAATGCAAAGATCAACCCCATCGCCCATATCCAGACGACCGTCCTTCTCATGGCAATCCTCCTTTGTGGTCCCACCTGCGTGCAAAATCAATTAAAGATAGCATCGGTTTTGGGCCGGGCATAGCGCCCCGGAGGAGTGCGCAGAAAATTGCAAGCGGCAAGGAATCCTCCCCATCCCGGCAGGAACAGTTGAGTTTTAAGACCCCGGCCGCTCTAGCCCAATGATCGCGAGACGGCGTTGAGTGTTATAATTCTAGGGATTAGAAGTCTGCGGCGGGAGAATCTATGCACGCAATCTTATTGTGGGCGGCACTGGGGTTTTACTTTGCCGGAATTGTGCTCATGGTGCCGTCTGTGCTTCGGAGGCATCCTGTCCTGTCCCCGGCGGCGCTCGGCGCCCTGGGAATAGGATTGGCGCTGCACGCCTCATCCCTGGCGGTCCGGGCGCTCAGCCTGCACAGGGTTCCGGTCATTGACGTCCAAAGTACGCTTTCCTTCTATGGATTTCTTGTTACCCTGGCATTTTTCCTTGCCTATCTGCGTTACCGGATTAATGTTCTGGGGATTTTTATGCTCCCCCTGGTCTTTGTTCTCACCCTGATTTCCGCCCTTCGCCCCGGACCGTCCTTCCAATCGCATTCTCTTCGGAGCGGATGGTTGATTATCCACATCGGGTGTGTTTTGGCGGGGTATGTGGGCTTTTTCCTGACTTTCGTCGCCGCGGTGATGTATTTAATCCAAGAGAAACAATTGAAATCTAAGACTCCGCAGGGCCTGTACTACCGGCTGCCATCGCTTGAAGTGTGCGATGAATTGTACGGGCGGTCGCTTATGTTCGGCCTGCCGTTCCTGACTGTTGGAATTCTAACCGGCTTCTTCTGGGCGACTCGCATGTGGCACGGGCCGTGGGAGCTTGACCCCAAAATCCTTGCTGCGCTGGTCACTTGGCTTATCTATCTGTTCCTCTTTTCAGCGCGCATCAGCGGAAGCTGGTCGGGGCGAAAGTCTGCCTACGTGGCGATTCTGGGCTTTGCAATTATCATGGTAACATTCATAGGAATCAGCTTTGTAAGCGGCTGGCACGGATATTTGCCCAACCTGGGGAGGCTTCAATAATGTGACGCAGCTCACATACGCCAAACAGCGAGAAGCCCAAAATAGTGTCTTGATGAAGCTGCGACAGGACCATGAATCTTGCATTAGTTGGAATTAATCACCGCACCGCGCCCGTGGAAGTCCGCGAGCGAATGAATATCCCGGAAGCACGCCTGCAAGAGGCGGTGGCCGATCTGGCGCACCGGGATGGCATCACCGAAGGCTTGATTCTTTCCACCTGCAACCGCGTAGAAGTCATTGCAAATGCCCAGAATGACGTTCCTGCCGAACCCGTGATACGGCGCTTTCTGGCGGACCACCACCACTGCGACCTCGCTCCCTATGAACCCCACTTTTACCGTTACCGGCAGCAGGAAGTCATCGAGCACTTGTTTCGCGTGGCCTCCAGCCTGGACTCCATGATCGTGGGCGAGCCGCAAATCCTCGGCCAGCTCAAGCAATCCTACAACGTGGCGCGCCAGGCTGGGGCCCTAAACGGCACCTTGAACGAGATTGTTCTCCAAGCCCTAACGGTGGCGCGCAAAGTGCGTCGTGACACGGCGATCGGAGCTTCGGCGGTTTCAGTTTCCTATGCCGCCGTGGAACTCGCTCGAAAGATCTTCCGGGATCTTACCGGCACAACGATATTCGTGGTCGGGGCGGGCAAGATGAGCGAAATCGCCGCCAAGAACCTGATCCGCAGCGGCGCCAGTGCCATCTTTGTGAGCAACCGTACCTACGAGCGAGCCACGGAGGTGGCTACAGCCTTTCA
>JBJKQF010000216.1:0-21597 GCA_046705545.1 Terriglobia bacterium | reverse complement strand
AGCTGATACCCTTCTTCCGGAGCGAGCGCCGCAAGCTCACCGGCGGCAATCGCTTCAGCCTGACGCTGCGCCTCCAGCTCCTCAGCAGCCCTCTCTGCCGCAATTTTTTCTTCTTCCATCTGCTTTTCAATAGCCAGCTGGCGCCCTTCCATGATGGCATCAGCAGCCCGTGAAGTGAACAGCCGGATCGCCCGAAGAGCGTCGTCATTGCCTGGGATCACGCAATCCACCACGTCCGGGTCGCAATTCGTATCCACGACCGCAACAACCGGAATCCCGAGCTTACGCGCTTCCAACACAGCAATTTCTTCATTATTCGAATCGACCACAAAGAGGGCGTCGGGCAAACCGGGCATCTCTTTGATCCCCGCCAAGTTCTGCTCCAGATGCTTCCGCTCGCGCTCAAGCCGCAGCACTTCCTTCTTGGTCAGCAAGTCGTACCGGCCGTCGCGGCTCATCTCATCCAGCTCTCTCAGCCGCTGGATAGACTTCTGGATGGTCGCGTGGTTGGTCAGCAGACCGCCCAGCCATCGGTGGTTCACGTAATACATTCCGCAGCGCTTGGCCTCTTCGGCAATAGCTTCTTGAGCCTGGCGCTTGGTGCCCACGAACAGGATGTTCTTGCCCTCACGGGAGAGATCAGCAAGATACTTCGTGGCTTCTTTGAATAGCTTGAGCGTCTTCTGGAGGTCGATGATGTAGATGCCGTTGCGCTCGCCGTAGATATACTCCTTCATCTTGGGATTCCAACGGCGCGTCTGGTGGCCAAAATGCACCCCAGCTTCCAGAAACTCTTTCATCGTTATGGTCGGCAAATCTCCTCCAACTTCCAAAAATTTAGGGACTCTCGGCGGACCTGACCCGAGAATTTGGTCCAGATATCCAAAAGTCTGCGCTGGTTACCGCTTTGAGAATTGGAACCGCTTGCGGGCGCCCTTCTGGCCGTACTTCTTTCGCTCTTTGGCGCGGGGATCTCGAGTGAGAAAGTCACCCTGGCGCAAACGAGGACGCAACTCGGGATCGAATAAGATCAGCGCACGGGCAATACCCAGCCGCACCGCCCCCGCCTGACTGTGAATCCCCCCGCCGCGGGCAATCACTAAGATGTCAAACTTATCGGCGTTTTCCGTAAACACCAGGGGCTGGCGAACCTCAACCCGCAGCACCTCGGAGGGGAAATAGCGATCGATTGGTTGGTGATTCACCTGAATCTTCCCCGTGCCGGGCTGCAGCTTGACCCGCGCGACTGCGGTCTTTCTTCGCCCTGTACCCCAAAATTGGTTTAGCTCCGTCACCACGACTCCTTCGAATGTCTCTTGAGGTCGATAAATCTCTTACACGCCCAGGTTGATCGGCTGGGGCGACTGCGCTTGGTGCGAATGGTTTGCCCCCGCGTAAACAATCAGGCGCTTTCCCAGGTCGGCACCCAGGCGGGTTTTCGGCAACATGCCGAGAACCGCTTCACGCACCAACTCCCCCGGCTTCTTTTCCAGAAGCTGCCGCGCGGAAACCTCCCGCAGCCCTCCCGGATACCCGGTGTAGTGGCGATACAACTTCTGGTCAAGCTTGCGGCCCGTCAGCCGAACCTTTTCGGCGTTGATGACAATGACGCCTTCGCGATGGTCCGCGTAGGGCGTCCAGTCGGGACTATTCTTGCCCAGCAAAACTCTGGCGATCCGCGCCGCCAAACGCCCAAGGACAACGCCCTCGGCGTCCACCAAATGCCATTGGACCGTCTTATGCCCTGGCTTCAAAAATTGAGTCTTCACCCTCTTATCCCTCGATCAATATCAGCTTAACCCTACTATAATCACCCGGCTTCACACTTTTTGTCAACAATCGTCTTCACAGAAACAAAGATTTTGCGGCATTCTGGCACGACATCTTCGTCAGGCAGCGAAATTTGGGGCCAACAAGGTCAATATCTGCCCGTCCCCGGCCTTACTCTTCCCTGATGCCTGGGATACAGTCCAAGACCCAACGGCTCGCTTTGTCTGTCCAACCACCGAGCCCCCTGCTAGAATGGGAGCCGCCCGAAAGGTCAGCATGGAAACCTCAGAATGGAACGTACGATTATTGCTGGAGGGGAATTGGCGAACCGCCACCTCGGTGCTGGTGTCCAAAGGAAACCGCCACATCGTGGTGGATACCGGCATGGCTCACGAGGCGCACCTGCTCCTGAACGCCCTGGCCAAACACGGCGTGGAAGCTTCCGACGTCCGCTGCTTGATTAACACCCACTTCCATATCGACCACGTCCTTAACAACGTGCTTTTCCCGAACAGCGAAATTTATGCCTCGCAGGAATCCTACAACTGGTGCCGCTCACTTTATTCCGATCTTGCGGACGATCAATGGGAAACGCTGCTGCCCAAGTATTATCCAGAGATGCCTTCGTATCCCCACGCCATGGAACGGCTCCATCAGATGCGGAAGTTCACATTGCGCTGGTGGGATTTGAAGCGGCTGGGCGGACCGGGGCAATTCCGCTGGATCGAGCAGGAGGGGCTTCCGGACGGGTTCGGCACGATCATCACCTCAGGCCACGTCCCCGGCCATGTTTCCGTGATGCTCCCTGACGGGGCGCAACGGACCATCATCGCCGGCGACGCATTCCTCTGCCGCGCCGACGACGAAAAGGTCATGACCATGATTCCCCACAACCGCGAGCAAGCCCGGCTGGACCGTGAGCAAGTTCTGGCGCGCGGCACACGAATCTTTCCCGGCCACGACGCAGAATTCCTGAACACCTCGAACGGCGCTTAGCACAAAACGAGGCCGTCATCTTTCAAGCTGATTGTCGCGAAGAAACTTCCAAGGGAAGAATGGTTTTGAGGTAGGCGTCCACGGCGGCCTTCCAGGGACGCGGAAGAGAAAAACCCGCCTTGCGCAACGAGCCCATTTCCATCACCGCATATTGGAGCCGCTTGGCCGGCCGCCCCATCCGTTCCGAGGGCACTCCGGCCACCTTGCAGGGATCGAGCCCCGCAGCCTTTGCGGCATACGTCGCCAGCTCATAGCGGCTGCACGGCTCCTGGTTTGAAAGATGGTAAAGCCCGCACCGTCCGCTCTCGATAACCTCCAGAATCTTCTCCGCGGCATCCAGCGTGTAGGTTGCCGAACCCACCTGGTCGCTGGCTACCACAAATTCCTTCCCAGCCGTGAGCGCCCGCAGTTCCTTCTCAATCGTATTAGTCTTTCCCGGCCCGAAGAGGATGGAAACGCGGAACATCCAATGCTTGGGCAGCTTCTTGACGATCTGCTCTCCCCGGAGCTTGGTGCGGCCATACACCGTAGGAGGAATAGGAACGTCCTGCTCGGTATACGGACTTCCCTTCTCCCCATCGAAAACCGCATCGCTCGAGATGTACGCGAGTGCGGCGCCAATTTCCGCCGCCGCATCCGCAATGTGGCGCGTGCCGTGCACGTTGACCAAATAGGCCAGGGCGGGGTTCTCCTCACAAACGTCCGGGCTGGGAATGGCGGCGGAGTGGATGATAACTTCCGGGCGCAGCTTCAAGAACGCCGCCCGAACCTCCTCGGATTTGGTGATATCGGCTTCCGCACGGCCGATTGAAAAGACCGTATGGCGGCCTCCCACCACCTGAACAAGCCCGTGGCCAAACAGTCCCGTCGATCCGGTTATCGCAATCTTCATCAGGGTGTCACTCGTCCAGCTCTTGCTGCCATTGAATATAAGAAGTGATGCTCCGCAGCGCCGATTAGTGGGAAGGACCGCCGGCGCCTGCTCCCGGTTGCGAAGCAAGATGGTCAACGTAAGAGCGTAAAGCCCTCAGGATCGCCTGCGCGAGCTGTTGGCCTGAAAGTCCGCGTGCATAAATTTCACTGCGGGAGCCCGCTGTGGTTTCGCGGCGCCCTTTCTTGGCTTTCTTGTCAAGGATGTCCGCTTCCCAAACGCGGTCGCCGGTCACCCAGTCCGTCACAACAATCGTAAACATCCTGCCTTTGGGACCACGCTGTCTTTCCCGGCTTTTGGGCTGGGGAACTCCGTTCCTCATTTCGTATTCGAGTCTTGTTTGTGGTTTATGGGCTTCCATCATCAGGTCGACCCCTTCGGAGTCGCGCGTGGGCTTGTATTTCCCCCAGGTGCGAAGGTCCGCAACAATCCAGGAGTCCAGGTCCTGCGGCATGTGTCCCACGTACATCAACTTCCCATCCACCAGCGGATTAACCTTCTTCCCACCCGCCTGCTGCCCAAGGGCGGGCATCGCCAGCAAGCAAGCGGCAACCATGCTGTAGATCATGTGTTTCATTTGAAATTTTCTCAGCCTCATAGTCCCTATCATAAACTCGACTTGGTCTTCGCGCAGCAGCCTTTTCACTTGCCGGCTCCGTCCGCGCCGAAACTTTTTTCTTCCTTGTGGGTTCATGCAACAGGAGTAGCAATTGCAGAGACGAAGGAGGAGAAGATGAAACTCAACACGCGAAGTTGGATTGTTCTGGCTGCGCTGGCAGGATTTTTCACCGCCGCACCGGCGGTTTTTGCGCAGGGTTACTACCACCCAAGAGCGGCCGCTCGGGTGGACATTCGCCACGACAGGCGGCGTCTCCGGCGCATCAACCGCCATGTTGTTCGGGACCAGCGCCGCCTGCACGCCGCCCGGCGCACGTTCGGTCCCGGGAGCGGGCCGGCACTATCCGCACGGCGCCATCTCCGCCGCGATCAGCGCCGGTATGTTCGCCAAGCGCGCGACCTGCACCGTGATCGCCGGCAGCTCTGGGCTCGCCGTTCTTATTAATTCCGCTGGGGCAATTCGCGGCGAAACAAGAGACGGCCACACCCCGCTCGCCGCAGAGAATTGACACTGGCAGCCCGGACCGCCAGGGCGTCCGAGCGCCAGTGTTGATTCTCGATTTGCCCGGCTTCCCTGCCCGACCCCGCCCGGACGCGTTTTACAGGAGCTGGCGAATGTCCGGATGAATGCTGAGGTGGGAACATTCGAGGCCATTGATCACGTAGATTCGTTCTTCCTCAGGCAGGGAGTCCAGAACCTCGTCGCGCTCCCGTGAAAGCAACAGGTAGCGGCTGACCTGATAATCCTCATCGAAAGCGGAAATGATTTTCTCCGTCTCCGGCTTGGAGAGACCCAGGAAGGAGAGGTGCACAGGCTTCCCAAAACCGCCGGCAACCTCGACGTACTTCGCAACCAATGCGGCAAGATTCATCGCTGGCAACCCTGAGCCGGAAGCGGCCCCACTCCGGCGGCCTAAATATAGCAAGAACGCCAGGCCGGCAACTTGCAAACGCCGGACCTGATTTTTAGGAATCAAGTTTCAGGCGATCTGTTGAGCCGCCTGCAAAACCTCCGCAACGTCCGGCAACTCCCGCAACTCATAGACCTTAACCCACGCCAACTTTCCGCTCTTGTCCACAATGAAGATTGCGCGGTCGTTAATAAACGGGATCTCGTGTTTTGCGGGGGGAAAAACTCCGTAGGCTTGCGCCGTAGCAGCATAGGGCCAGCGGTCCGTGGCAAGGGGAAATTCCACGCCTCCCATAGATTCCTGGAAGGCCATGTGAGAAAAAACGGTGTCCGTACAAACGCCCACGACCTGGGCGTCCTTGCCGGCAAACTCGGCGAGATTCACCTGGAATGCCGACAGTTCGTTCGCTCAAACGGGCGTGAAGTCCAAAGCGTAAAAGAGAACGACAACCTTCTTCCCTCGGTGAGCCGATAACTTGAACTCACCTTGAGTTCCGCCGGTCGATGACTTCAAAGCAAAATCCGGCGCCATATCTCCAACTTTCAATGCCATAAAGCCCCCTTGGAAGGTCGGTTTCTCCGGCAGAGCCGGACACTTCCTTGATGATAGCCTCTTTCAAGCCCCGTGAACAGGATTGCGGGAATTTTAAAAGAAGGCCGTTACTCCGTGGAGCATCACCTTGATAACTCCGCGCGCGGGTGACAGAAGGATTCAGATAATTGGATGTGGAGGAAGAAATTCTGGGGAGGCCGGTTCCGGTTTTGCAAAACCCTGCGAGCCGGCGCAAAGGCCGGGACAAGTCTTGAACTGTCCCGGCCGGCCGGTTCTTTATTCGAACGGTTTAGTAGCTGGGCATGGAAGGATCAACGTCACGCGCCCAAGCGAGAACGCCGCCCTTGAGGTTGTGGATCTTCTTGAACCCTGACTTCATCAGGAATTCGACGGCCCGCGCGCTGCGCACACCGGAGCGGCAGTGCACGACGATGTCATCAGCAGAGTTCAACTCGTGCATCCGCTTCGGAACGTCGCCCAACGGAATCAGCCTGGCGCCGTCAATGCGGCAGATTTGATACTCGTGAGGCTCGCGAACATCCACCAGGACGAAAGGCTTCTTTTCGTCCATCAACTGCTTCACCTCTTTGGCCGTAATCTCAGGTACATTGGTTTCAGGCACGTGCTCCTCTCCTCGGATACCGCAAAACTGTTCGTAGTCGATCAACTTGGTTACGGTAGGATGGGTTCCGCACACCGGGCAGTCCAGATTTTTGCGGAGCTTGAGTTCCCGGAACTTGAGGTTCAGGGCGTCAAACAACAGCAAGCGTCCAATCAGAGGCTTGCCCTTGCCAAGGATCAGCTTGATCGTCTCAAGAGCTTGGATGGAGCCGACGATCCCCGGCAGAACACCCAGCACCCCGCCTTCCGCGCAGCTCGGAACCAGTCCGGGCGGTGGCGGCTCGGGATACAAGCAGCGGTAGCACGGTCCTTCCTGCGCGTAGAAAACCGAAGCTTGCCCTTCAAACCGGATGATGCTGCCTTAAACGTTCGGCTTTCCCAGCAAAACGCAGGCGTCGTTCACCAGGTAGCGGGTGGGAAAGTTGTCGGTCCCATCCGCGACAATGTCGTAGTCCTTGAAGATCTCGAGGGCGTTCTCAGAATTCAGGTGAGTTTCGTAGGGAATCACTTCGACGTTCGGATTGATATCCCGGATGGTGTCCCGGGCGGACTCAAGCTTGGGACGGCCCACGTCGTCCGTGTCGTGAATGATCTGCCGCTGGAGGTTGGTGTAATCCACCACATCGAAATCGACCATGCCCAGCGTGCCCACGCCCGCGGCAGCCAAGTAGAGCGCCAGCGGCGTGCCCAGCCCTCCCGCACCGATACAGAGCACTTTGGCCTGCTTCAGCTTGAGCTGACCCTCCATGGCCACTTCCGGCATAATCAGGTGGCGGCTATAACGCAGAATTTCGTCATTATTCAGTTGTGCTGTCGGGTTCATTGTCAGTGTTGCCATTTTCTTTTCCCTCTCCATAAATATTGACCAAAAGGTCTTGATTCGTTGCCCAAGTGCGTCCGGGATATTTCTTTCTCAGTTGTCTTGAAGGCTGAGTCTTACTTGGGGGGATGAGCCCGGGATCCCGCTAAAGCGGCACCCAGGCTACCTACAGATACAACGAATCATCGAACCGCCGGCAATGGAGGGTACAATGCTGATCACGTCACTGTCGTTGACAGGCGTCTGGTCTTTCTGAAGAAAGCGGATATCTTCGTCATTGACGTAAACATTAACAAAGCTGCGAAGCTTGCCCTCGTCGTTATAGAGATGCTTGCGCAGGTCACCAAACTGTGAGGTCAAACCGGCCAAAGCCTCTCCCACCGTTCTGGCATCGATATCCACAGTATCCTTTTTTCCTACGAACTGCCGTAAAGGAGTTGGTATAACCACTTTAACTGCCATTCGTTCTCCTCTAAAGATACCACGGGAAGCAATCGCCATCAACTGGGGCGATTATCCCTATTCGTGCTTAGATGAAAACCCCAGCTCTAAGTTACAGAAGCTCCAATTCTTCCGGCTTGAAGCTCAACCGGTCTTCCGAAAGCACCCACGAGGTTGCATCCTTCGGCTCACCCCGCTCTACAGATAGGATAACATAAGAATACCACGGCCAAGCGTGTTCGCGGTCATAATTTGAGGGCCGGGCGGGGTGGTCGGGATGAGAATGATAGTACCCCAAAACGTCCAAACCCCTTTGCCTTGAGTCTTTTTCCACGCGCAACTGATCCTGGGGGTCAATCAGAAAACGATTTTTTTCAGTTTCCCGGCCAGGGTCATCAAGGGGAAGCAATTCCTGAGCCCGGCTGGGGTCATGGCGGAGGTTTCGAAGGGGGACTACCTCCGTAACCTCTTTATTATCACCATCTGCGTGCCCAAGCAGCATTCCACAGCATTCGCTGGGATATTCGCTCTGGGCGTGGGCGCGGACGCACTCAAATCGGTCGTGACTGAAATTAATGGGCATAGGTTCACTCAGTGCTCGGGACAACGGCTTCAGAAAGGCCTGCCACGCGGGTTCATCCGCCCGGTCTAACGGCTCTGAACGTCATCCCAGAATCGTTCGCTCAAGTACTTGTCTCCGCTATCAGGGAAAATCGTGACCACCACGCCCCGTTGAATCTGCCGGGCCACCCGAAGCGCCGCTACCGCAACCGCACCGGCTGAGACACCCACCAGCAAACCTTCCTCGCGAGCCAGACGCAAAGTCATGGCGTAGGCGTCCTCGGTGGAGACTTCCAGATTTTCGTCCACCACGGCGGCGTCGTAAATCCCCGGCACCATCGCCGTGGCAAGATTCTTCATGCCTTCGAGCCCGTGGAACGGAGAGTCCGGCTGCACGGAAATGCAGCGGACGTCCGGCTTCAATTCCTTCAGCCTCCGAGCCGTCCCCACAAAGGTTCCCGTGGTGCCCAGGCCCGCAACAAAGTGCGTGACCTTCCCTTCCGTCTGCTCAAAGATCTCCGGCGCGGTGGTCTGATAGTGGGCCCGCCAATTTGCCGGATTGTCATACTGATTGCCGTAGAAATAAGTCTCGGGTTCCTTCAAAGCCAGCTCACGCACCTGACGAATGGCGCCGTCCGAACCCTCCAGCGGATCCGTATAAACAATCTCGGCTCCATAGGCGTTCAGAATGCGTTTGCGTTCCACGCTGACGTTCGAGGGCATGTAGAGCTTCAACCGATACCCGCGCGCCGCGCAGATCATGGCGTATGCGATCCCCGTGTTCCCGGACGTCGAGTCCAGCAGGATTTTGTCCGGGGTCATCTGACCGGCAAGTTCGGCCTCGCGAATAATGTTCCAAGCGGCGCGAACTTTGACGGACCCGCCGGGATTAGCCCACTCGGCTTTTGCCAGAAGATCGACACTAGGAAGGTCGGCGGCCAATTTCCCCAGCCGGATGAGCGGCGTATTACCGACGAGAGACAAAATGTCTGAGGCCGGTCTCAAGCCGGAAAATGACACTGCTGCTTTTGGTTCAGAAGCCATACAGTATTTCCCTCGGCGATTCTAGGGGGTAGGGTTGCGTGGTGTCAACTGTGGGCTCCAACGCTGCGAAGAGAGGGACGCTTCCTAGGTCCAGGTTCTTGCGGCAAATGGGAAACGGGACGGTAAAGGATCTCAATCTTGACGCTGTGTAGATCTTCTTCATGAAGTTCCCAGATCCGGTCAAAACCCTCGCCGCCGACGCGTGACCGCGCCTGCTCAAAAAACTTGAAGTGCTCCCCGATAACCCTGGGCCCCAAGGGGTGCTGGCGCTGGCCGTCCATCTCCAGGCACTTTTCAACCGGAATATTAAACATGAAAAGCTCGGCCGGGACACCGAACCGGCGCGCCGTATCCAAAAGCGGTTTGCGCGCTCGCGGCGACAGGGCAGTCGAGTCCACCACACATAGGCGGTTAATAGAAAGCCTTTGTCTGATCAGAAAAACGAGCAGGTCAAATGTCTGCTGCTGATAGCGCTGGTCGCGTTCGTCATCGCACACCATGGCCCGGCAGGCATCAGAAGAGACAATCTGAGTGGAACGAAAATGGCTGGCTGCAAAGCTGGACTTCCCGCACCCCGCTGGACCGCATAGGACGCCCTCGGAAGGGCGAAGGTCACGAATGATTCGGTCTTCATTTTGAGCCACGAAGCATCCTCGAAATAACTTCCCAACGAAATCGCTACTGATCGCCTGAAGAAAAATCCCCTTGCCTGACAGCTCTTCAGATCATGCCTGAAGAGAATGGCCTATATTCTGTAAGACGTGAAAAGGACGAAATTATTTATCTGAAAAGCTAAGTCCTATCCCAGGGAGTGGCGGGGAGAAAAACCGGGCTAGTCCTGCAACCGATGACGCCCACCGCAAAACGTTTTCTTCTACGCGGAGCGCTGGGTTAAAATTTGAAGCGTTCACAAGCGGTAGCAGAGGGAGATTGGGCGGGTAACCAGGCAATCCTTCCACGGAAAGCAATACCATGGACGAAAAAATCGTTGTCGTCGTTGATGACCTGTTTTTCCTGGCCAAGATTCAGCAGACCGCGCGCCAGTTGAGCATAACCGTGGAGACAGCTGTCCCGGCGGCTTTGCAAGCCCGGCTTGCCCAGGGTGGTGCTTGCGCTGTCATCCTCGACTTGAATCATCGCTCCGGAGCGGCCGTCGAGGCAGTCAAGGACGTCAAGCGAAGCTCTCTAACCGCCAAGATCCCCGTGGTAGGATTCCTCTCCCACGTGCAGGCAGACCTAGCGAAAGCCGCGCAAGCCGCAGGGTGCGATAAGGTCATGGCGCGCTCCGCCTTCAGCCAGCAGCTACCCCTCTTGCTCCGGGAATTATCACAGTCGTCATCCTGAACAAAAAGCAGATCGCCGGGAAAGCCTCTCCCTGGCTCCACGCAGATCCCACGCTACACACGGGATGACAATGCGAGAGGCGCGGAACGACGGACGCATAGGCCAGGGGGTAAAAGGCAAAAAGCTCGATTAAAACTCCAGACCTGCTGCGCGCAAGTCGTTTTCTAACTTCGCGGCGTTTTTGAAGTGCAAAGTGTGCAATCCGGAACGGCCCGCGCACTCCAGGTTTAAAGCTCTGTCATCGATAAAGATGCACTCTTCCGGCGCGCGCTGGCTGAGGTCGAGCGCCAGCCGGAAAATTTCGTCGTCAGGCTTCTTGACGCCCAGAAAGCAGGAGCTGAAGAACACCTTGAAGTCTTTCCGCAATCCAAAGCGCTCGATGCGGTGCAGATTGAGCTCCCGCGATTCATTGTTCAAAGTAGCCAGAAGGTACTTTCCGGAGTGCGCCAGCCGGGCCACTAAATCCAGGCTCCCATCGACGGCTTGCGATTGCGCAAACATAAAATCCCTAAAATCCTCTTTGCTAAAATTGCGCGAACGGTAAAAAATGGTCCGCTCCAGGTAGCGTTCCAGAGTCAAGTGGCCGGTTTCAAAGCGTGAGATAACCAAGTCGTGCCGGTCCTCGAAGTCCTCCCCATCCAGCTTGAATTTCTCCACTGCTCGCCGCCGGGCGGTATGGTCCCAGCCGTTGGAGAGAAGAACTCCTCCCACATCCCAAAACAGCGCCGTGATTTTCGCCATGCAAGACCTCCCCACTCTTTCGTCTGGAATCCCGGCGTCCGGGCTTCAGGAACCACCGGCGCTACCCCGGGTCGCTCACCCATCTGCCCCGTTGTCCTTTATGTTCTCACAAGAGCGGCGCTATTTCCCGCGGGAACTCCCTCCGCCAGCCCTCCATTGAAAACTTTCGCCCAAGGCGCCACTCTTGCGCTTTCCTGGTTTAAAGTTCTCAAGAGACCTGTACAATATGGGTTGGGGCTGTTTCGGGCGCCCATCAACACCACTAGACCAGAGACGAGGACAATTTGAGACGCATTGCGAAGGTTTCTTCAGGATTGCTACTGGTGATTCTTTTGATTCTCCCCGCCGTCGCGGGTTTTGGAGCGGCGGCCGCAAGCGCAGCCGGAAATTCCAGCAGCGCTGCCAACGCCGAAGATCTGAAAAATCCGAATCCCAAGATTAGGGCGAAAACGGCACAGGAACTGGGAGCCTCCGGCGACCCTTCCGTAGTCCCAGCACTTGCCGCCGCGCTCAATGATTCAAGCCCCAAGGTTCGCCGCCAAGTGGTGATTGCGCTGGCTTCAATTCGCGTTCCGGCGTCGCTCAACGCGATGATCGGCGCCACCACGGACAGCGACCAGGAGGTCCGGTGGCTTTCGGTCAAAGGCATCGAGGGTTACTACACCGGCCAGACACCAAAAAGCAGCGCGGGATTTATGGGATTCATGATGAAACAATATCGCACCGTTAAGGGCGCCTTTGTTGCGAACTCGATGGAGGTCCCTCCCGGAACAGCGGTGGACATTCGCGCCATCGCCGCTCTTGACCGCGTGATGATGGACCCGGGATATCCCAAGGCAATGCGTGAAGCGACCCAAGCCCTGGGGATTCTGCGCGCCAAGGAAGCCGTCCCCGACCTCATCACCACGGCGCACTCCTCAAAGCAGGATCTGGCGCGCGATGCTTTGAGTTCCCTTGCCGAGATTGGGGATCTCACGGCAGGACCGAAATTGCTGGACTTGCTGGATTCGCCTCGCCGGGGGGTTCAGCAGGACGCCGCAGTCACAGTGGGAATTTTGCACACGAAGTCCGCGATTCCCAGACTTCAGTCGATGTACGCGAACAACCCCAATAAGGGAACGAGAGAAGCCGCGTTGGAAGGGTTGGCTTACATCGGCGACCCGGTTTCTGGGCAGCTCTTCTTGAAGGCTTTGTGGAGTCCCGACAACGCCATTCAGATCTCCGCCGCTGAGGGCATTGCCCGCTCGAAATATAAGGAAGCTCTTCCCGACTTGCTGCGCGCCGCGCCAGCTGAAAAGAATACCGACGTGCGTCTAGCGATGGAGTTTGCCATCACCGCCCTCGGCCGCAGCGATTACCTTGCCTCACTCGTCAACGCCCTAAGCTCGAACGGCGATATCGCCCAGTCTTACCTGATCGAGCTGGCGCGTGACCCCGGCACTCTTTCCAAGCTCTACCCGTACATGGACAGCCGCGACCCCGAGGTGCGCCGCAGGCTCTGCAACGTTCTGATGTTCTCAGGAGACAGCAGCAGCCTCCAGCCGCTCGAACGCGCCTCGCATGACCGCGATGGCAACGTTGCCGCGGCCGCCCTGCGCGCCCTGGCCGTCGTCCGCAAACGGGTTTCCACCCCACCGGCGCCCTCCGGGAACTGAGGCTCGGCCGGGCCCCGTCCGGCGAATTTTGGCTTGTGCGCCGGCCTAAGAAATAGCGCACTCCTCGTGGGCTTCTCCATCCCCTCCGGAGCCGAAAGGCGGACTTAGGGCGGATCTTGCGGCACTTCGCGCAAGACGGTTTCCGGCTGCGGATGGAAAGCATAGGCTGGGTTATACTGAAGAATCATGAAGAGGAAAAACTTGCCCGGTCGGCGTCCGTTTTTTCAAACCCTTCTGCTGTCAGGGTGTCTGTTACTACCCGCCGCCCGGCTCGCTGCCCAGACCTCTGTACCCTCCGACCCCGCCACTCAGAACAGCCTAAAGTTCGCCCGTATCTACGGGCTGCTCAAAGAGCATTACGTTGAGCCTATCGACCCGGACGACGCCATTTTTAACGGCGCCATCCGCGGCATGCTCGACCGGCTGGATCCCTTTTCCGCCTTCTTTGACCCGCAACAATTCCAAGCGCTTCAGGAGCAAACAAGCGGTGAGGCGATAGGCTTCGGGTCAATCCTTTACGTACAACCGGGCAAGGTACTGGTTCTCCAAACCGCCCAAGGTTCGCCGTCCTGGCGGGCGGGATTGGGACCGGGCGACCAGATTGTCCAGATCAATGGCCAGCGTGTTGACAGCCTCGATTTCCGGTCGCTGATTCAGCTCCTGCACAACTCACGGTCCCATCCCGTGCGCTTGGGAATTCTGCATCCTGGCCAAGTGGTACCCGAGGACGTGCAGTTGAAGCCGGCTGAGGTGGAGACGCCCACCGTGGACAAGGCGTTTGATTTTCCTTCCGGGCAAATTGCTTACATCCATCTTACGGGCTTTGACAAAAAAACCGTCCAGGAAGTGGAAAGCGCAGTGGAGCGCCTGGGCGGAGCAAAATTGAAGGGGCTTCTGATCGACCTTCGAAACAATCACGGCGGACTGGTGGATTCCGCGGTGGGTGTGGCCAGCCTCTTTCTTCCCCCGGGAAGTTCCGTCCTCACCATTCGGGGCCGCGCAACACCCGAGAAAAGTTACCACACCACTCTCCTGAAGGATCATTTTGAAATGCCGCTGATCGTGCTGGTCAACAGCCAAACCGCCAGCGCCGCAGAAGTGCTTTCCGCCGCGCTCGAAGAGCACGACCGCGCGGTGCTGGCCGGAGAGCCCACCTTCGGCAAAGGAGTGGTGGAAAACATTTTTCCCCTTTCCGGAAGAACCGGCTTAGCGTTGCTGATTGCCCAGTACTTCACGCCCAGCGGACGCTCCATCCAACGCCCCCTACCCGGCACCGCGTTGGCCACCACCGATGCCGGACTCGGCAAGAAGGCCAATTTCCACACGGACGATGGAAGGCCGGTCATGGCCGGAGGCGGCATCACCCCAGACGTCAAAATCCCCGCACCGCAGCGCGATTCCTGGCTGCATTTTCTCGACGAGCGCGGCGCCTTCACGGACTATGCCTCGCAGTACCTCAACTTCCACAGTCACGTGGATAAGTCCTTCCAGCCTGACGCCAAAGTGCTGAAGAATTTCCGGGATTTTCTGACCGAAGACGGAATTCTGACGCCGGAAAAATTCTGGGCACACGATCAGGACTACCTGAAACTAAGAATTAAGACGGAAGTTTTTAACCTGCTCTTCGGACTTAGCGTGGGAAACCAAGTGGAAGTTGAAGGGGATCCCCAGGTGCAAAAGGCCCTGGCACTGTTCCCCAAGATTCCTGAGATTCTTAAGGGGCCGGGTCCGAAACCCGGAGCGGTTCCCGCCAAACGAATTGCCACAGGGCAAGCAAAAAAATTGACCGCAGAGACTACGAAAAACAATTCCTTCTGGCGTCATCCTTCCGCGGGCGACCGCTTCCGGGAGACAACGTTGCAAGCCCGGCAAGCTTGGTGAGCGATTCCCGCGCAGCTTCGCGCGGCGTATCCGCCTGAGCAAAGGTACTCCGCTTAGGACACCGCCACCGCCTCAATCTCCACGAGCATTTCCGGGTCCACCAGCCGCGAGACTCCCACCAGCGTGGTGGCCGGATGCGCCGCGCCAAAACACTCCGCGTGCCCCTTGGCCACTTCTTGCCAGCGATCGATGTCGGTAAGATAGATGCGCGTGCGCACCACGTGATCGAGTCCCAGTCCTAGACGGTTCAGGGCGCTTTCAATGTTTCGGGCGGCCTGCACGGTTTGCGCGTAAGCATCACCCGGAGCTGACACTTTTCCGGCGGAATCGGTCCCCGTGGTGCCGGACACAAAAACTGTATCACCCACCTGGACGGCGCGGGAATAACCCACGACAGGCTCCCAAGGCGTTCCGGTAAAAATCTTTGTGCGCTTGTTCTTCATGGCTGTTTCCTCCTCGCAAGCTTTTCCGGCCAGCCTCCCGGCAGGTTATGGCTGGAGTTAGGAATGGTATTCCGCACGTCCGAATTACGTCTTTTTGCGTTTCTGCTTTTCGAAATATCGCCGGTGCGCCCGTGCTGCGGCCGCCAGGCGATGACGGCGGCGCGCCAAAGCTTCCCGGTATTCCAGTTTTTCCTCCGCGGTGTGCGGAATTACAGGAGGCACTTTGGTCGGCTGCCCCTGTGCGTCCAGAGCTACGTAGGTCGCAAAAGCCGAGCTGGTCTGCCGGCGCTCGCCAGTAACAAAATCTTCCCGGTAAACTTTAACACCCACTTCCACCGAGGTGTTGAAAGCCCGGGTAACGCGGGCGCGCAAGATGATCAGCTGGCCCACCCGGATGGGAAGCACAAAGTCCAAATTATCCACCGAAACCGTTACCACCACGCTGCGCGCGTGGCGGTGCGCCGCAATCGCCCCCGCGATGTCAATCAGGTGCATCACCTTACCGCCCAGCATGCTGCCGTGCGGGTTGGTATCGTTGGGCAACACCACTTCCACCATCTCTACTTCCGATTCACTAGCCGTTCTTCCCTTCAGCTTGGGCATTCGTAAAACGCTCCCTCGATGCGCATTCTTCTGCGTGATTTCCGTCAGGCAGCCGGCGGTTCAGAATCCTTTCGCCCGGCGGAGTTCGGCCGCTTTACCAAGAAGTTTCTGACCGTGCTGTCGGGGCAAGGCTTTTCTCGGGCGCCCGCTCCGCGGCCGGCAATTAAGATTCGTCCTCCCCTGCGGTGTGTTTATACTACGTCACTCGCGGATTCGATACAACTCGATTCCCCGCCACCCCGCCACAAGGAACCGCTGCCGTGATTGTCCGGTGGAGTTCATTTCCACTCGATCAGCGCGCAGCCGCGGGCAGGCAGGTGGATCGCCAGCGGATTGCCCTGCATTCTGTTCTCTTCTTTCCAGTTTCCATTCTCGGTTCGAACCAACACCTGGTAAGATTCCGCGCGCGGCGGGGGAAAATGAAGTTTTGCTTCGACGGCCGCATCGTGGTTAACGATCGCCAACACTTTTGAATCTTCCGTCGCGTAGCCAAGCCAATTCACTTGCTGGTGTTTGGCTTCCACGCTCACATCTTCAGGCCGCAGGCTTACCCTGCCCGGCTTTCCCATGATGACGCCCCGGAGAGTGTGTTGGTCTACTTCCACTTTGCCTCCGGTTCTTATATTGACTTCATTAATCAGCCAGCGCAGGCAAAGAGTGAACTGCTGCGACGAAATCCAATCCACCCAATATGTCGGAGTGAGAGGCCCGTCGAGAGGAACAAACTTGGTTGCCTCCAAGGGCCAGAAACTGCCGCCTACATCCTCAGCGGTGGAATCCGCCGGCCATCGTCCCTGCGGAGTTTCTCTCACCGTCCACCAGCCGATGGTCTTGGCGGCTCCCGAAAAATCACGAAACAGATCCCCGCCGCCCAAGCGGTAAGCGGTTTGGGCCGCCAGGCCGAACATCGGCGATAGATAGGTGGCGGGGGGCCAGCCCCACTGCTCATCCACGTGGCCGTAACTGTTGAAGTATTCGCGGCAATCGATCACGCGAGTCCAGATCCAGGTGGCCGCGTTCCCGGCCGCTTGAATGGCCAGGTGCTCGTCCTGCATCTCCGCAAAAGCGTTGGCCGCAATCGCAAACTCGTAGGCCTCCCAGCTCAATTGGATTTTGCCTTTAGACCCCGAGACGTCTTCCCAATAACCGCGGCAGATGTGATCCGCGATAAACTTTTTGGCAAACCACTGTTTCCCTCGTTCTGCGGCGCGCAGATAGCGCTCATCTCCGCTCAGCTTGCCGAAGCGGTAGAGGGCCCATATGTTCCAGATATTGCCGGCGTCTTCCTTCGTGGTCACCAAGGTTCCGTCAGGATAGTAAGCGTAGTACCAGCCGCCGGCGGCGTTCTGTATCTTCAGCAGCCAGTCGAGTCCTTCTCGCGCCACCTCCAATGAGCGGGCATCTCGCTTTCCGTCCGCCAGATAGTAATCCAGCAAAGTCCAGCAGGCCGCGCCGGTGCCGTGCGGCTCCAGCCAGCGGTTCTTGGCTTGATCGATTCCCGGATTCTCCAGAGGAATCTTGTGGAATTCAGCAAGCCAGTCAGAGTTTGTTTTGCCGGAAGACTTAATCTCCGGGGAAACAAATTCCGAAAAGAACGCTCCCGCCGTAGGACCTTCCATCATTCTGACTCCCGGATAATCGGTCAGCCAGCGGACACACTTGCGAGCGCGATCTCCCGCCTGCGAATCGCCGCTCATCAAATGCCAGGAATAGAGCGCCGGGATGGTGTAGGTGAGGCCGTAAAACACAAAGACGAAATCCTGGTTTGGAAAGCTGGTGAGGACCTGCATCTTCCGGCTCCAGTTTTCCTGGTTGTGCGTAAGGTACTTCGCTCTCTCCATCACGATCTTGGTCAAGGGAGCAAACTGCCGGGGCTCCGTGAAGTTGTAAATCCTTCTGACCACGTATTGAAAACAGTCCTGCCAGCTTCCTGAAACCGCTGGAATCTTAATGGTTGCGGGCTCTGCGCCCAGGCGCATCCGGACAACCGCATCGTTCACGTCGATACCCATCAGGCAGCGATCGTGGTCCGGCACCAAGGCTACGCTGCCCTCGCCCGTTTCAAGAGCCGCCATTCGCGTCGGCGCAAACCAGGCGCCCTGAACGAGCGACTCGTCTCCATAGGGCCCGGAAAAGTGGCTGGCCGGCTCTTTGCTGTAAACGTATTCCGGCACAAACCGAAATCTCGTCCCCGCGGCCCTCAGGCGGACTTCGATCACCGCGGGCTCAGTTCCCCGCTGGATTCCTTCTTTCAGCCATCGCATAGCAAGCTGCACGCCGGAACCCGAAGGAGTTACCGTGCTCTCAAGCCAGCCGTCCCGCTGCCTGGACCAAAAGGCTGACCGGTCCTCGCGCCGCTCCACACCGCAAACGCTCGCAGCGCTGCCACCGATTTCCAGGCCAAGTTGAGTTCGTATGGTTGCTTGAGCTCCCGCAGGCGCCAAATCGAGATGGATCGCTTCTCCTTCAGCGGACCACGACGCTTGAATCTCTTTCCCCGAAAGTTCTCCTTGGAGCGCGGACTTTGTGCGCTCCACCGGAAACGCCCACATGCTGGAAACGTTTCCGTTTTCGGTCACGGCCAGCTCTGCAAGGTATTGCCCCTGAGCGTGCAAGTGATCCAGCAAATGAAACTCCCCGCGCTCACCGGGCGCAAGTTTGGGCAGCTTGGAAGCGGACTCTCCATACGCGATCTTTGCAACCACCGGCCGGGCGCCGGTATTCACCACGCGTCCCATGATTCCGCCGTTCGCCGCTTTCACCCCGCTGACAACCACTCGTGGGCTGGCCTGGAACCTTATGGCGCGCCGGTCCAGCACGGTTCCCGCCGGGTCCTTCAATTCGAGCGTTACCGGAAGCGTCCCCGCCGCTAAAGGAACGACGCTCAGGCTGAATCGCCCTCCGGACTGAACTTTTGCCCGCGCGGAGCGCTGCCCGGTCTCTCCGGCCGGAACCACTACAACAGAAAGTCCTGTGCGCCCGCCCGCGGAGACTATGCTGCCGCTGATGGTGCACGGCTCGCCCGCCTTGATTGCCGAGGTCTCAACCACCGGATGATGAATGGCCGGGCCCGTGTAACTTTCAATCTCGTAGGTTCGAATCCCATCTGCGCCTTCCACCAGTCCCGTAATCTCCAATTTGTAATGCCGGGCGGCGCGAGGCTGGGAGAGCGTGAAGACTTGCGGCCAGCCGGTTTCTGCGCCGCGAATGCGCTCGGCCAGCTTCCAATCTTTTCCATTGTCGCTCCGGTAGACGTTGAGCGAGGCGAAGGCGCAGGAAAGCATCAAGGGATCGGTCCGGTAGTCTTTGACCTGAGGAATGTAGTAGTAGTGCAGGAATTTCGAGATGGCAGCCGGAACGCCGTAGTCAATCGTGCAAGAGTAAGGCGCCGCTTCGGAGGGCCTTCCCGGCTCAAGCCAGCCGTGTGCGACAGCGTTGGGGTGGGTGGAACCGCCGAAACCGTCAAAGGCCCAATCGGTGGATTCGCACCATATCCTCTTCGGCTTGAATCCCGGATTCTGAACCTTAACGGGCTTGGTCGCGTAGTTCCACAGGCCGGGTTCCGGAAAGCTCGCGGGATGCTGCGACGAGGCAGCCGCTTCCCGTGGCCGGGCAAGCACCGGAGACGCCAGCCCGGCGGCGGTCAACGCCAGGAAATCCCTCCGGCGGATCAATTTCGCCATCGATGATTCTCCTCTTCCCCTGCCTTCGGTTGCGAGCGTGGCCCTCAGCCGGTCCTCTGCCTGGACGGAACGCTAGCAGCATTTCCCGGCAGGAAGTTGCGTCTAGGCAAAATCTACAAGCTATGACGGCTCCAGCGACGAAACGGGCTGGGCGGTGGCAGGCAGTTCGCGCCGCACAAAATACGTAGGCTCCTTCACTTCCCGCAGCAGAGTGGGAATGATTTCCCGGTAGGCTTCCCAGAGATTGCTGTAGGGCTTCGGCATGTCCGCCTTCAACTCCTGGTGCAGCTTGCTAAGGGCGTGGTAGGGCACCATCGGGAACATGTGGTGTTCAACGTGGTAGTTCATGTCCCAGTAGATGAAGCGGAAGATGGGGTTCATGTAAATCGTGCGGGAATTCAGGCGGTGGTCCAGAACGTCCTCGGCGAGGCCCCCGTGCTGGCTCAAGCTGAAGATCGACATCAGCCACCCGCCGTAGAAGGTGGGCAGACCCACGTACATCAGCGGCAGGATGCTGCGGATCGCAATCGCCCAGGCAATGAACGCCGCGTAGATCAGGATGTAGATGCGCGCGTTGCGGTAAACCTTGTGGCGTTCCTGATCGGGGACGTAGGTCTCCTCGGCCGGAGTAAGGCGTCCAAAAAAGTGGCGCACCATCTTGGCGAATTCCTTGGGTACCCGCACCAAACTGAAAATGTCCAGCCCGATGTTCAGCAGATCCGGCGGACGCGGCGCGGCAATCTCCGGGTCGCGGCCCACAATGATGGTATCCGTGTGGTGCCGCGTGTGGCTCCAGCGCCAGGGCACGGACTCAAAAAAGTACATGAAGGAGCCTATTTCATAGATGACGTCGTTCATCCATGCGGTCTTGAAGGCGGTCCGATGCCCCGCCTCGTGCCACCGCGGCCCGGACGCCGACCCGTACAGCAGGCCGTAGGCGGTGAAGCACGGAACGGTCCACCACGTGCCCCACGTCCAATAGCCGAGCGCGCCCGTAACGATGAGCCCGCCAAACCAGATCAGCGTATCGCGGATCGCCGGTCCGTCGCGGCGCCGCATCAGTTCTTTCAGGCGCGCCCGCGAGATATTGCAGGCATACCACTGGGCGTTGGCCAGCCCGCGCTCTTCGGCAAGCTTGGAGTTCCGCCCGATCAGACTGTAATCGCGTTGGGTGATTTCAACTGGCATCTTGCTCTCCGCCCCAGCCCATAGAAGTGTACACGCTCACCAGAACATTTTTTGAGCGTGGCGACCCGCCTTCTAAGCGAGAGTTTAGCTGAGGTCCGCCCGCGGATTATAGGTTTGCAGGTCCCCGCCCGCAAAGAACCCCCAGCGCCAAACCGGCGCCAAGGTTACCCGCCCGGCCCCCAGATAACCGTACTTTATAGAGCTTGATGGGGTTCGTCAACCCTCCTCCCGCAAAAGGCCGGCGGCACAAAATTCCTGCCGCGGCCCCCGCCGACTGCCTCACCCGTGGAGCTGCGCCGGGGCCTCGCGAGCGCTGGCAGCGGTGCGCCGGCGCGTATTGCGTTTCCAATCTTCCAGCGTGTGGCCCGCAATGCCCCGGGCGCGCTTGCGGAGCGCCGCCATTTCCTCCTCGGAAAGCGGCTTGAACCTCTGCGCAATGCGAACGTCGTCTTCCAGTTGCCCGATGGTGGTGCAGCCGACGGCCGTGCAACTGATGGGCAAGCTGAGCACATAATTCAAGCACTCCGGCGCGCTGAAGGATTGCATCAGCTTGGCGTTGGCAAAATTCTTCATGCCCTGGATGCCCATGCCCCGCTGGAGGGCTACCGGCAAAACCAGTTTCTCAAAACTCAGGTAGGCGGGGTCCGCGGCGTTCAAAGGCATCAGAATCGAATCGTACTTGTCATAGGCGCGCAGCATTTCCAGGTGAACGTACGGGTCGTGGTGGCCCGTAAACCCGATAAAGCGGCATTTCCCGGCCTTCTTGGCCGCCTCAAAAGCTTCAATCGCCCCGC
>JBJKQF010000215.1:0-13583 GCA_046705545.1 Terriglobia bacterium | reverse complement strand
CCTGGCCCAGAAACGTGCCGAGAGGAGGCGCGAGGGAGTCCCGGCGATCGAAAAGAACGTGAAACCCTTGCAGGACAATATCGGGCGCGCTCCCCGCGGCATCAATGACGGCAAGGGTTTCGTGTTCATCTCCCACAGCGGTGAAGTTTACCCCAGCGGGTTCCTGCCCCTGTCCGCCGGCAGTATCCGGAACCAGTCCCTGCCGGAGATCTACCGCAGCGCACCCCTTTTCCGGGCTCTTCGGAACAGCTCAAATCTAAAGGGGAAATGTGGGGTGTGCGAGTTTCGTGAGCTGTGCGGGGGATCTCGCTCCCGGGCTTTTGCTTTGACGGGTGACCCTTTTGCCGCCGACCCTTACTGCATCTATCAGCCACGCACACTTGCCGTGGCAAATTAGCCGGGACGTTCAAACCAACTTTGGAGACTTGATAAGGTTCAAGGTCCGTGGCTGCGCTTCCGAAGCATTCCTGGGCTCACTGGCAACGCGCGCTTCTGCATTGCCGAGCTTCTTGGCTTTTTGAGCCTGAGAGTCCCCCGGCCTGGCTAGCGATTCGAGAGCGTCCTTTTTCAGAACCTGCAAGCGCGAACCGTCCAAGGACAAGATTTCGTCTTTCTCGAATCCCGCCAGTAACCGCGATACGGTTTCACGGGACACGCCGATCATCTGTCCGATCTCTTCTTGTGTTAATGGAAGCTTAAACTCAACGCCCCAGCCGGTTGGTTCTCCCTCCGAGGCGCTCCAGGAAACCAGCAAGCCAGCCAGCCTTTCCGCCGCCGGTTGCGAACCGGAAGAATAGTGAATCATCTCCACGGCTTCCCGGAGTTGATGGCTGAGAACTTCTACCACCAGCACGCAGAGTTCGCAATGCTCTCCAAGCAAGCGCAAAAATTCCTTGCGCTCCACAAACAGGAATTGCGACGGCATGAGGGTTTCCGCCGTCACTTCCGCAGGTTTGCCGGACATGATCGCGCTCAAACCCAGGACCTCCCCGGGATGTGCGATGCCCAAAATCAACGTCCTTCCGCCTTTCAGATCGACTGAAAGCTTCACCTTGCCGCGCTGCAAAATGTAGAGGCCTTCGGGGAGCCGTCCTTCTTCAAAAAGCACGCCGTGCTTGGGAAATGTGACCATCGCTTTGATGGGCTCTAGAGCGCGGACGAACTGATTGAAAGAACGAGCCGAGGTCTTGCCAAGCTCAAAAGTACAGAGCTTATGCTTCGCAGGCGCACCGGGTTTGCGGTGGTTGTTCATAGCCACTTTATGCTTCAATCTAAGAAAAGTTGGAATTTGATGATGTGACGGAAATCACTCATCTATGTGACAAGTTCTTCAAAGAAGCCATGATTAGCAATTAAGACGAGCTGGAGATGTTGACTGTCTGCCACAGAGGACGTCAGGAGGAATCATATGCGGAGGTGTAGGGTTTCAGGAAATCATATCGCCGGTCTTCGCCGGAATGAACGCGCTGGCGTCCTGGCAAGCCGTGCTCCCGCTCCGGAATCCGACCGCTTGAGATCAGATTCGGCAGTCTCGTAGCACGTGACGCGGAAATGGTGTTACCGACGAAAGGAGGATTTCGAAAATTTGCCTAGGTCTGGGGATGCGTGGCGGGAATCAGGCCCGAAGCTTCAGGCTGAGCCGCGGGAACGGGAACCTCTGTGCTGCGTACCAAGCGCATGCCAATGACCGACCCCGCCTTCAGAACAGCTTCATGGCCGCGCGGAAGAAAGATCGCCCCAAACAACCCTCCGATGCCGGCCGCGACTCCGACGCCAACCCCCGCCGTGCTTCCAGCCGCCGCTGCTCCCGCCACCAAGGCGGTCTTCTTTAAAAGCGAAGGTCCCCCACCCTTGAGATCGCCCTCGAGATCGACGTGCACATTACCCGTGTGCTTGTCCGGATATACCTCCGTGAGCAAGCCCTCAATCGCGATCTTTCTGCCGTCGGCAAGCTCGGCATAGTTAAAGGCCGGAGTAATGACTCCTCCCTTTCCGTGATGTGCAGCGCGCTTGACTGAAGTAATCGTTCCTTCGATGCGTGTCCCCTTGGGAAAAGCGACGGTGTTATTCACGTAGGCCGGCGCGATCAAGACGCCCCGCAGAGCGTCCCCCACCTTCGAAGTCTTGGAATTGATCGGAGTTTGAAGCCGCAACTTGAATTCAGTGCCTTCGGGAACCACAAGCGTGCCGCCAGAAGTCTTCTGCCCGCCGGCAACCAGCAAGGTTGCAGCTCCTGCCATCAGCATGCACAGCAAGGTCCCCAGAGAAACTGCTCTCATCAAAACCATTCCCCCATCTTCCGCCATCGCTGGCCGTGGTGCGTTCAGCCCGAACCTCAATGATAACCCTGCCGGCCCGCCCCAGAAAAGCTCATTTTGCCCTCACCTCCCGCCTCCTTCGGTCGTCGGGGCAGTCAATCCCCTTGTTCCAACGGGCCGGCGCCTTTTCACACCAATCCATTCCCTCCGTCTGGCTAAGAAGAGCCAAATCAAACTTGACACCGAAACAGTCGGGTTGCTAGCTTCAATAGTGATTAATAAAGGAGGCAACGGAAGTCCATGAAAACCAGCAGCATCCTCGCTTTGGGAGCGCTCGCCTGCCTTCTGGCAGCCGGGAACGGATGGGCGCAGGTTTATCAGGCGCCCCAGGCACCTAATGCCACAGGACATCTTGAGAACGCCCTTTCTGTTGGAAGAAAATACCAGGATTATATCTATGGCGTGGTTAAGAAGATCGAGAAAAATGAATTGATCCTGGACAAGACGACCTACGGCAACGGCCAAGTCTTCAAACTACAACACAACACCAAGTTCATTCATAACGGAAAACGCAGCACCTTGTCGGAACTCAAGATCGGTGACATGGTGTGGATCGACGCAAAAATAAAAAAGAAAACCGGAGAAAAGATCGCGCGGAAAGTCATGACCGGGTTGCCCTAGGCGGGAAATTGTTGTTAACTTGCAGCTCTGACCGGCAGCTCTCTGCTTGAAACCTGAAAGCTGCCGCTCCTTGAACCCGGCCGGTACGGGGCCACGGGGGAACTCTCGAAAACAACTTGGAAGTTCCTCAAACGGCCGAAATGTTTCCTTGAAAAACGCCATCCTCATCTGCAACCCGGCGGCAGGCAATCGTTCCTTCCGGATTGAGCAAAAAGCCCGGGAAGCAACCGGTATTCTCCGGGAAGCCGGGGTTCCAACGACCCTTGCGTTCACTTCGCGCGTCGGCAACGGAAAAGAATTGGCGCGCGAGGCGATCCAGTCAGGACACGACCTGATCATTGCCTGCGGAGGCGACGGAACCATCAACGAGGTCATCAACGGGATGGGCCCCACGGAGGTACCGTTGGCCGTCCTCCCCGCCGGCACCGCCAACATCGTTGGAAGGGAGCTGGGACTTCCCACTCGTCTTCAAAAGGCCGCGCAGGAATTGCCGGGCTGGCAACCCTGCAGAATCGCGCTGGGGCGCGCGGTCTGGGGAACGCCTGAATCACCTCAGCAACGGTACTTCATCGCTGTTGCGGGGATCGGCCTTGACGCCCGCATCATCAGCAAGCTCGACCCGGATTCCAAACTGAGTCTCGGCGTGCTCGCCTATGTGCGCGAAGCCCTGCGCCAGGTCATCGAGTACGATTTCCCCCGCTTTCAATGCCGCATCAAAGGCGCCACCTTTTCACCAACGTTTGCCGTTGTGCAACGGTCCTTCCGCTACGCCGGGTGGCTCCACTTGGCGCGGTCCTCCGGCCTGCGCCAGCCGCAGCTGGCATGCTGTTTTTTCAACAGTCCTCGCCGTACGCGATACCTTCTTTATGCTCTGGCAATTCTGACCCGGACGCATCAGCAGCTTCGCGACGTTAACTTGCTTCAAGGCGACCCGGTGGTCTGCACCGCGGATGGCTCCGGGAAACCCATCCACTTTGAAGTTGACGGAGAGCTGGCCGGCCAGATTCCCGTGACGTTTGAGCTGGTTCCGGATGCGCTCACACTACTGGCGCCCCGGGGTTTCCTGGGTTCGTCCAACCCGGGCTAGCAATGGCGAGACCCGCTCGACGGCCGGGGAAATAGAATCCCAGTTTGGCTCTGACGGCGTTTTTCCGCAGATGGACAACCTAACACACACACTGACGGGTATCACGATCAGCTACGCCGGGTTGAATCGCAAGACCCGCTACGCCACCCTCATTGCCGTCCTCGGGGCAAACCTTCCCGATGTTGACCTCGTAAGCCACTTCTGGGGCAACGCGACTTATCTCGAGTACCACCGCGGCCTGACCCATTCCATCCTAGGAGGAACGGCACTGGCGGTTCTGTTGTCCGCGCTGGTCTATCTTGCGGGGAAAATGCGGCCCGCCGCGAAGTCCGGCCCGCCGCTCAGAGGCGGCTGGCTTTTCATGACCTGCTGGATTGCCGTTGCCACCCATCTCCTGCTCGAACTTGCCACCTCTTACGGCATTCGCCTGTTGATGCCTTTCACCAGCCACTGGTATGCCTGGGATATTGAACCCATCATCGACCCCGTCTTGTGGCTAATTCTGATAGCCGGACTGGGGCTTCCATTTCTGTCTCGCTTGATTACGGAGGAAGTGGGAGGGAGAAAGAAGGGCTATCGCAGGGGAGCCCTTGTAGCGCTCTTCGCGATGGCCGCCTGGATGGGCGTGCGCGACTTTGCGCACCGCAGGGCGCTCAATATGCTGGACACCCGAACCTACCGTCAGGAAAATCCCCAGCGGTTGGGCGCCTTCCCAACAGCGGGAAGTCCCTTTAACTGGAACGCCGTGGTTGAAACGGAGTCCGGGGACTACGTTCTGCCTGTGGACGTCCTCCAAGGCAGCGTGAACACCGCCAACGCCCGCCTTTTCCGCAAGCCCGAGCCCTCGCCGGCCTTAGAAGCAGCGCTCAAGACACGCACTGCCGCCATTTTTATGGATTTTGCCCGATTTCCCTGGTCGGAAGTCATTTCCAATGAAAAAGGACCCACCGTTCTAATTCAGGATCTCCGCTATCAGCCGCCCAATTTCCGCCGCGGAGGATTCGTGGTCAGAATCCAGTTCGACCAGGCGCTGCACGTCCGGTCACAAGCTTTCAGTTTCACGGGGAAATTCAAAGGAAGTTAGCCGGCGCGGCGATCAGAAGCGGCAGAATTCGGCTACGATACGGGACTTTCCTTGCCGTTTGAGCCTTGGTACCAACGGTAAACCACCGCGGTCACCACCACAATGCCCACAAAAGCCAGCGATATCCAGATAATGTTCTGCTTCAGGAACGTCTCTCCTCCCGCACCGTAGCGAACGCCGATCCAAGCTTCGGCACCGAATCGCAACCCGCCACCCACCAGCAGCGCGCTGGCAAAACGCAGAGGACTCATTCGCAAAGCGCCCGAACCCAGCAGGAAAGGCTTAAAAGGTAGTGGAGGAGGCAAGAGCGAGGCGATGATAACGGTCAGAAAGTCATTCTTAACCAGCCATTTCTTGGCGCGGCTCATCTCCTGGTCAGAGGGCTTGCGTTTTAGAAGACGCGCTCCCGTGCGTCCAATAACGTAGATGACAAATGAGCCAACCATCGTTCCCAGCATGCAGCCCAGAACATAAATCCAGGCCCGCCGCGGGTCCCGGCTGGAGAGATACATCAGCAGGACGTCTTTCACGCCCGGCATGGAGATACCGGCGGAGTCGAGCGTGGAAATCCCCACCAATCCCCAGCCTCCGTAAAGAAGCAGAGAGTGCTCGAGTTTGCCTGCCAAGTGTTTGAGGAAATTCACGCCCACAGACCTCGCCCGTAGGGGAGGCTCATTCTACGGGGAATGGGCAAACAAAGCAACATCCCTGTCATCGTCCCCTCACCCATGCTCTCGATCGCAAGGCAGTGCCGCGGAGATTTAATCGCTATGAGTTCTTTGCACACCCGCGCCAGCCCCGTCTGCCTCTCCCCAACCGATTCTGACCGTCCACGTTAGGTCGCAGCTTCCACAGCGGCCGTGCGCAAGAACTTGGCAGACTCTTCGGGCGGCGTCGGATTGATGTGGAATCCCGTTCCCCACTCGAACCCGGCAATCTTGGTCAGCTTCGGCATGATTTCCAGGTGCCAGTGATAGTGTTCATTCGGGGTCTCCGGAATGGGGGACGTATGAATGATGTAGTTATAGGCCGGAAAGTCCAAGACCTTATCGAGCCGCGTCAGCATGTCTTTCAACATGACCGCCAAACGCTCAAACTCCTGCTTTTGCGAGTTTTCAAAGGCCGACTGATGCACTTTGGGAATGATCCAGATTTCAAACGGGAAGCGCGGTGCAAAGGGCGCCAGCGCGATGAATTCCGGGCTGTCGTCAATAACGCGCACACCGCTCTCCGATTCCTGCCGGATGATGTCGCAAAAAATGCAGCGCTCCTTGAAGTTGAAATACTCCCGGGCTCCGTCAACCTCCTCCCGGACCCGCTTCGGCACAACCGGCAGCGCAATCAACTGCGAGTGGGTGTGCTCCAGGGAAGCGCCCGCCGCTTCACCGTGGTTCTTGAAAACCATGATGTACTTGAAACGGCCGTCCTTCTTTAAATCCAGAATCCGGTCTCGATAGGCCCAAAGAACGTCCTCAATTTGCTGCCGGGAGAGCATCGCCAGTGTCTTCTGATGATCGGGCGTCTCAATGATGACCTCGTGAGCGCCGAGCCCGTTCATCTTGTCAAAAAGACCTTCGCCTTGGCGGTTGAGCCCCCCCTCAATCCCGAGGGCGGGAAACTTGTTTGGAACGACGCGCAGCGACCACCCCGGTGTATTCCGATTACTTCCGTCGCTGCGAAAGGCAATGATTTCAGGAGGAGTTTTCGTCTCATTTCCATAACAGAACGGGCAGAATCCGGCACCATGAATCTCGACTCTCGCCCGTACAAAATCCGACGGCCTTTTGGCGCGCTCCGTTGCGATGATCACCCAGCGGCCGGTAATAGGATCTTTTCTGAGTTCGGGCAAGGATTTACTCCTTATAACGCAAATTTGCCAGCTCCGACGATGGGCGCTGGCAATTACTCCTTGAAGGCATCTTTGACCACGTGAACCTTAAAGCCTGCTGCCGGGTCCCAAAGGACCCCTGCAACATCAAAACGGTAGGCTTGCGGTTTCCGCCTCAGGCGCTTCATATATTCCCGGGCGCTGCGAATAATGCGTTCCCGCTGCCGGCGGCTCACCACCGATTCCGGAGGCCCGCCTTCTTCGCCGCGGCGGGTCTTCACCTCGATAAAGGCCAGAACCGGCCCGTCCCAACCTATTATATCCAATTCGCCGCGGTCCCGGCGCGGCCGCCGGTTCCGGGCGGTAATAACGTATCCGGCTCGGCGAAGGTGCCAATAAACCAGCGTCTCACCCCTCGCGCCGATTGTTAAGTGTTCCCCTTTGTCTGCCGCACCCGCCGCCGGCCCGGGGCCGCTTCCCCGCCGGGCGAGCCGCCGCTCCTTCCAGACCAATGCGCCGTAAATCAGACGTGCGATCCAATCCAACGGCTTCGAATCCTATTTCTCTGCTTCGGAGATAACGCGTTCCAATACCTCCAAAGCAAAGTCCGCGTGGGATTCCTCTACAATTAAAGGAGGCATCAGGCGCACGGTACTCGCGCCGCAGCCCAGAATCAGCAAGCCCAGCTCAAACGCGCGCTGAATAACCTTCTGACGCATCTCGGGATAGGGCTCGCGCGTTGTCTGGTCTTTGACAAATTCAATGCCGATCATCAATCCCCTGCCCCGGACGTTCCCAACGTTCCGGTGCCGCTCCGGCCAGTCCGCAAGGCGCTTCAGGATGTACTCTCCCATGCGGGCGGAGTTCGCAATGTACTTTGTCTCCAGCAGGCGGATCGTCTCAAGAGCGGCAGCGCACGCCACCGGGTTCCCGCCGAACGTCGAAGCGTGAGCCCCCATGGGCCAATCCATAAGTTCTCGCCGCGCCACGGTCAGCCCCAGCGGCATCCCGGAAGCAATGCCTTTGGCGGTCACCAGGATGTCTGGAACCACCCCATCATGCTCGCACGCCCACATGCGGCCCGTGCGGCCCATCCCGCTCTGAACCTCATCGAAGATCAATAAAATTCCGTGTTGCCGGGCAAGCCGCTCAAGCTCCGGAAGAAAATTGGGGGGAGGAATCACGTACCCACCCTCTCCCAGAATAGGTTCCACGACAATGGCGGCGACCTCTTGAGGGGGAACGGCGGTTTTGAACAGTTTTTCGATAGCCTCCACGCCGGTGCAGGTGCACTTGTCCGGTGCGTGCCCGTTGACGCAGCGGTAAGGATTTGGATAGGGAACGTGGCTGACTCCCGGCAGCAGGGGACCGAAGCCATTGCGCTGCACCGCCTTACTGGCTGTGAGCGAAAGCGCTCCGAAAGTGCGTCCGTGAAAGCACCCCAGGAAGGCGATAAAGCGGTGCCGCCCGGTATGATAGCGGGCGACTTTCATGGCGCCTTCGACGCCCTCCGCGCCCGAGTTCCCAAAATGCACGCGCTTGGGAAAATCCCCCGGCGCAATCGCTGAGATCTTTTCTCCAAGTTCTGCCAGCAGCGGATAATAAAAGTCCGTGCCCGACATGTGAATCAAGGCCGCCGCCTGCTCCTGAATTACCCGAACCACGTCCGGGTGGCAATGTCCGGTGGATACAGAGGCGATACCTGCGCTGAAATCGAGGAAGGTGTTCCCGTCAACGTCTTCGACCATCATCCCTTGGCCGCGCTTTGCAACCATGGGGTAATCGCGGCCGTAGGAAGGGGAAACGTAGCGAGCGTCAAGCTCCAGAACTCGCCGTGCTTCCGGCCCCGGCAAGGGTGTTTTAATTTGGGGTACACCGTTATTCATAAGACCTCTCCTCCAGCTTCCTTTGAAATTATGGGTTCTTCACGGGATTCACCAGAGGAGAATCCATCGGTGACATCTATCGTTGAAATGAGCCAAAGGTAGCTGCGTCTACCAGCAAGCTCGAAGGGCGGTTATTTCCGCTTCCACCGTGTTCCCATCTTGGTATCTTCCAGAGTGATTCCAGCCTTCAGAAGATCGTCCCGGATTTGATCGGCGCGAGCATAGTCTCCCCGGCGGCGGGCATCATTCCGGTCTTCAATCCGCTTCTCCACATCCTCTCCGCTGAGCAATCCGGCTGACGCGCCTTCCTGGGAGTTGGAAGCCTTCCCTTCCCCCAGGAGTCCAAACCGTTGGAGCTTCTCGTGGTCGTTATCCTCCAGGACGGCAAAGATGCGGTCCGAGCGCTCCAGGACATCCAGGAAGGGTCCTCGATTCCCCTCCAGGAACTTGCCTTGGTCCATCGCCGTGTTGCCCTCGCGAACCAACTCAAAGATGGCCGCCAGGGCCTCCGCGGAGTTCAAGTTATCCGCCAGCGCCTGCTCAAAGTTACGGCGCGCCGTCTCTGCGGTGGTTTCCAACTCCGCAGATTTCCCCTCCGGAAGAGCTTCCTTTGTCAGCCTGTACTGAAAATTCCTCAGCCGGTCCACCGACTGCTGGGCTTGGTGCAAGCTCTCGAAGGTAAAATTCAAGATGCTGCGAAAAGGCACCGACATCAGCAGGTAACGAATGGCCGTTGGTTTATGCCCTTTTTCGATCAGGTCGCGCAGGGTGTAAACATTCCCCAGCGACTTGGACATCTTCTCTCCGTTCACAATCAGGTGCTCGGCATGAAGCCAGAAGCGCGCAAAGGGCTTCCCGGTCGCCGCCTCGCTCTGCGCGATTTCATTCTCGTGGTGGGGAAAGACCAAATCCCGGCCGCCGGAATGGATGTCAAAGCTTTCTCCCAAGTACTTCATGGACATCACGGAGCACTCGATGTGCCAGCCGGGACGGCCCTTACCCAAGGGAGTGTCCCAGAAAGGCTCACCCTCTTTGGCAGCTTTCCACAAGACAAAATCGCGCACGTTCGCCTTGTCGTATTCGTCCACATCCACCCGTGCGCCGGCCCGCATCCCCGACAGGTCCACCCTGGAGAGCTTGCCGTAATCCGGAAACTTCTCCACCCGGAAATAGGTGGAGCCTTCGCTCTCATATGCGTAGCCCTTGTCTTTGAGCACCTGGATCAGCTTCACCATGTCATCAATGTGATCGGTGGCCCGGACCACGACTTCCGGCGTTTCCAGACTCAAGAGCTGCTGGTCCACTTCAAAGGCTTCGATATACCGGTCCGTGTACTCTCGCAGTGAAAGCCCCGCCGCCTGAGAGTTACGGATGGTCTTGTCATCCACATCCGTCAGGTTCATCACCTGATAGACTTCGTAGCCCGCATACTTCAGATAGCGCCGCAGGATGTCCTGGAAGACAAAGGTACGGTAGTTCCCGATATGGGCGTAGCCATAGACGGTCAGGCCGCAGGTGTAAATTCGGGCTTTGTTGCCCTCCAGGGGCTGGAATTCTTCAACCTTCCCCGCCAGCGTGTTGTAGAGATTAAGAGCCATCTTTGTCTGCTCCAGAAGAGCTTAATATTCTATCGGTTGCCCGCAAACCCGTCAAGAAAACGGGGTGTTGCGCAGGCGGCCAATATCAGCCTGGTGACAACTCCAACCTCGCCGTTCTGATTCCCTCCCCCGTCAGTCCACGCTCCCTCATCTCGTACCGGTCGAAGCGAGGAAACTGCTAATGATCGGGGCTAAACTCCGCGGCGAAGCTGTTTTTAACACGCCAGGCCCCGCTGTCCGCATTGCGCTCAGCGGCGTCTTATGACATCTTATAAGTTTGCATTACCCAGCTTGCAGCCCCACCACTTCTAGGAGGAAGAGATGGACGGATTCTGTCCGAAAAATAGTGTTGTGACCCGCAAATGGTTGGCCGACGGTGCGGTGCGGATACGCCGCGTGCTGACGGAGGCCGGGAAGGCGCCCGCCTTTCTAGTGGCGCTCACCGCCTTGATCGCGCTTGGAGTTTTCGCCCCGTGTACCGTGGCGGCCCAGGGCGCCGTGGCCAAGCCCAGCGGCCTGATCTCGAACGTCGATCCCTTTGTGGGCACTGGCATAGGCCCCGGGCCCGACTATAACAGCAACAACGAGAATCTCTTTCCCGGTCCGGTGGTTCCTTTTGGGATGGTGCAATTGAGCCCCGACACGGAAAGCCACGGCTTCGGCTACCACCACTATCAGATGAAGATTCAGGGCTTCAGCATGACCCACATGAGCGGCGTGGGCTGCGCGAATGAAGGCGAAGTTTTCTTCACACCTACCACCGGCCCCGTCCAGACCGAGATTGCCCAGTACGAGTCAGGATATTCCCATAGCCAGGAAACGGCTTGGCCGGGCTATTACCAGGTGCTGTTGCAGCGATGGGGCGTGAACGCCGAGCTCACCGCGACACACCACACCGGCGTCGCGCGTTTCACCTTCCCTGCGGGCAAGGAAGCCAACATCCTGGTTCCCATCACCCACACGCTGAATAGGACGGCGGGAGCGTACGTCCACATCGTCAGCCCCAATCAAATTATCGGCTACGTCTCCAACCACATCTTCTGCCGCAGCTTGGAAACCTACAAAGTCTACTTCTCCATGACTTTCAGCGAGCCGTTTGTCTCCTACGGGACTTGGCACGGCGGCCAATCAGGCGGGCCGGCCTCCATCGAAGAGAACATGACCTCGGCGATTCCCATGATCCATGGACAGGACGTCGGCGCCTATGTCAGTTGGCCAGCCGCCAATCACTCCCGCACCGTCACTGTAAAGATCGGAATTTCCTACGTGGACCCCTCAGGAGCGGAAAACAACCTGAAGGTCGAGGCCAAGGGGAAAACCTTTGACCAGATCCTCCATCAGGCGGAAGCCACCTGGAACCACGCCCTGGATGTGATTCAGGTGACGGGCGGCACGACGCGCCATCGCCGGGTCCTTTACACGGGGCTCTATCACTGCCTGATCATGCCCTCCATCCTGAGCGACGCCGACGGACGCTACATGGGCTTTGACCGCAAAGTTCACAGTGTCGAGCCAGGCCACGACCTTTACGGCAACTTCTCCGGCTGGGACATCTACCGCAGCGAGATGCCCCTGCTGGCCCTGATAGCCCCCAAGCGCGTTGAAGACATGGCGCAATCCATCGTGCTGATGTACCAGCAGGGAGGCTGGATCGGCCGCTGGCCGCAAATCAACCGCTACTCGAACGTCATGGCCGGCAGCCCTTTGACCATCATCCTCTGCACGGCCTACCTGGACGGCCTTCACGGGTTTGACATCGAGAGCGCCTGGAAAGGCATGGTCCTCGACGCCACGGAGGCTCCCGGCACCAATGAGTTCGGCACGCCCTGGGCCTACGGCGGCCAGATGGGCATCCGATGGATCAACAAGATCCACTACGTTCCCAATGACAAGATCAGCTACGGCTCGGTTTCGCAGATCCAGGAAGATTGCATCGCTTACGCCTCCCTCTACTACCTGGCCAAGGAACTCGGCAAGGAGAAGGAAGCGAAAATGTTCTACGAGCGCGCCCTCTACTACCGCAACGTCTTCAACCACCAGGACCATTTCTTCCGGCCGCGCAACGCCGATGGCAGCTGGGTACCGAACTTCGATCCCAACCAGGACGAGCACGGCTTTATCGAAGGCACCGGCTGGCACTACCAGTGGCTGGCCCCCTCCGACCTGGCCTGGCTGATCAACGCGGTGGGTCGCCCCCTCTTCAACCAGCGCCTGGAGAAATTCTTCAGCTACAAGGAGCCGGGATGGTTTCCCCAGTACTACGTTCCCTACAATGAGACCGACCTGGAGGCTCCCTTCGAGTTCAACTTCTCCGGCATGCCCTGGGAAACCCAGCGCGTGGTGCGCCGCGTCTTGCGGGAGAACTACAACATGACCCCGGACGGCATTCCCGGCAACGATGACTGCGGCCAGATGTCTTCCTGGGCGATTCTCTCCATGATGGGTTTTTACAGCGTGGACCCGGCCAGCCTGGCTTACGAACTGGTCAGCCCCGTCTTCGACAAGGTGGTCATCCGCCTCGACCCTCCGTACAAGGGCTAGACGTTTACCATCGAGTCCTCAGCCAACGCCGAAGCAAACCCTTATATCCATGGGGTCAAGATCAACGGCCAGGCGCACAGCAAAAACTGGATTTCATTCCATGACATCACCAAGGGTGGCACGATGCGCTTTACCCTGGACAATACTCCCAACAAGTCCTGGGGAGCAGCGCCCGAGGACGCTCCGCCATCCCTCAGCAATGAACAACCGTAGCGACCAGCTACGCAAAAAGAAAACGCCGGGCGGCGACCATCAACTTTGTAACCGCCCGGCATCAAATAGGCTCGACTCCGAGCCGTGTTGGAGTTAAGCTCCTTCCTTAACTGAATGGAAACCCCGGTGAAATTGTCGAGCCGGCCCCGGCCGCGCGAACTAACCAGCACCACCAATTCGCTGGTCAAAGTCTTTCGCCGTGCTCTGGCAGATGGCGTCACGAGGGAAGGCTGGCTTGCTGTGGAAGGGCCCCATCTCTTGGAAGAAGCGGTAAAGCCCGGAGCGCGCGCCACGATCCATAGCGTTCTGGCGTCGCAGACGGCCTGTGAAAAGCAGCAACCTCTCCTGGCTCAACTGCCTGGCGAGACGGAACTCGCCGCCATTCCAGACCGCCTGTTTCAGCAGAT
>JBJKQF010000214.1:0-2732 GCA_046705545.1 Terriglobia bacterium | reverse complement strand
GATCACTTGGCGGTCCAGCTCGCTTGTAGCCTGCGGGTTCATGGCGCAGGTGCCGGTGATGTCGTACTCGCTTTCAGGAACAACACAATACTCCGTCAGGCGATAGTCGCCGGGCGCGGCTCCACTCCCCGCACCGCCCACGCTGGCCGCTGGAAAAAGATTCAACAAGCTTGCGAGCGTTCCTCCGATGCTGCGCCGCGGCTTCGCTCGCCGTGGCCTCGGATTTCCCGGCAAAGGCAAATCGCCTCCCTGAAACACAGCGGTGTCCATTCCGCGAGCCACCCGCACAACGTACCTTCGCAGCTCTGAATCGGGCGCAGGAGTTCCCGGAGCATCACCCTTCGCTGCATCCGGTTGCCACGGCGCGTCCAGCGGCATCACTTCCAGGCTGCTCAGGTCGCGCTGGGATGATTCTTCCAGGTCAAGCTCGGCGGCTCGCGGATCGATCAGAACCTTTCCGGTTTCATCTTCAAGGTAAAAGCCCACAGAACCCTGATCGCTCAGGTAAGCCGACCAGCGGCCCGATCCTGTCTGCCCGGCGGACCAGCGCTCGATGTCCACCTTGTAAACAAAGCACGGCTGGTTGGAAACCGGACTCTGCATGATTTTTTCGCCCATCGCCTTGCCGCGGATCTGCACCCGGCCCATGGCCACGCTGCGCACCGGCACCAGCGGCGTGTCAGCGATCACCTTATATTCCAGGAAAAGGCCGAACCCTTTGAAGAACCAGAAAAGTCCCAGGCAGAGTCCGACGGCGGCCAGGATGCCGCGCTCCAGCGGAGAAAAAAACTGCTTAGGTTGCGGATACCGAACGTGGAAGTGCAGGGGAAGCTGCCCGAAGCCCAGGTCGGCGGTTATCGCATATTGCACGGTGACGTGAGACCCGGAAGGCGTGGATTCCACCTGGATATCTTCACGGCGGACCGGCAGGTTTTGCGACTGCGCGTCTCGATAGATCGCGTCCTTCAGCGCTTCCGCTGCTTCCTCGCTGCCGCCGTAGACGCTCGCGTCCGCGGCCACGCTGTCTTCAAAGTTCAGGTGCGCAGCGTAATACGGAAGAGCCTTCCAGCCGACGTAAAGGCCCGCCCCGATGGCGACAAGCGCCAGGGCTTCCAGAAGATAAACGCCGATGTTTCGCTCACGTTCCATCAAGTGCCCGCCGGCCGCAACTTCGAAATCCTACCACACCGGCCGGCCAGGGTTTTCGTATTTCAAACCGCGAGCGTTTCTCCCGTAGGTGCGATTCACCGATCGCCCTCTGGCGTTTGCGCCCTCGGCGTTACCCGCTACTTTGCATTTTGCCGGAGAGACCACCATCGTTTGGCGGCCACCACTGACCAGACCGCTTCCACCAGTCCGAACGGCCACGCTCCTTGCAGGAAGCCGTAAATGGACCCCAGGACGCAGGAAAGGGCAAAGCACAGAATGAACCAGGGGCTGCGGTCTTCAAGAGCGTAGAAAACCACCATCATGGTCACCGCGAAAAGTCCAAAGGCCGTAAGGCTGCTCATGCCGCTCTTTCTAACCTCTCCCCTGCATCTTCCCACAGCAGGTAGCGCAGAGTTGTTCTTGAACTCTGCGGATTCTGCTCAAATTCTTGCTCGCTCCTCGGCTGGCAGGCCTTCGTCCTGGTGCCATTCCGAGCCTGGCGAGGAATCCCGCCCTGAAACCGGGCCGCTGCGGCTGTTGCATTTTGAACCGCAGGCGCTTCTCCCGTAGGGGCGATTCACCGATCGCCCGCGCAAGGCGCAGAAAACCAGCGCCACCCTAAAACCCGCAGCGTTAAGGGGCGCTGCTGCTGATCCCCCTGCCTGCTTCCCGCAGCGAGGTTTCGATGGTTTGTGCTTCCTGCGGAGTCAGTGAGGGCGCGGCTCTTTTGAGCATGGTCATGAACCAAGCGATCTCATACGGTGCAACAGGGAACCCGATATTTCCACCAGCTCCCTCTTGCTTAACAGGCCGGCAGGAGTTGACGATGAGATGGCCCTTGGCGTCAAGGAAGGCAAAGAAGGGAACGCTTCCCGGAACGCCGCCGAACGTGGGGATGAGCTTGGCAGCGCCCGGATTGTTCCGCCGGGGGTTGCCGCCTCCATACTCCTCTCCGGTAGTGAGCCGGGCGATCACGAAATATCTGGAGATGATGGGGGCGACTTGCGGCTCTCTGAGGTACGCCTCGAGGTCCCGGCACATTGGACACCAGGAAGCGCCGAAGATCAGAAAAATGTCTTTGCGTTGGGCGGTGGCCTGCGCTTGGGCCTCTGTGAGGATCACGTTGGCGCTGGGAGGCCTTGCGGTCACCTTGCCGGCTGTGGCCAGCAACAATACAGCCGTCAATCCAACGCACGCCGCGCGCATGGCGCGATTATAGCAAAAGATCGCGGCCGCCGCCGTTTCGTAGGGGCGCACGGCTGTGCGCCCCCAAGCTAGGATCATGGTCCGTTGCCAAAGGCAGGGCGGACGCCGTCCGCCCCTACAACACTCTGAATGCGCGTTTTAAATTAAGCGTGGGTTCGGCGGTAGCGGCGATTTTACATCGCCAGCGGGTCGGTGTCCCAGCGCGCGGGATTTGTCCCGATGTAATCGCGAATAAAAGCGAGTTCCCGCGGGTTGCGCACAATGTGTTCGTAATAGTTCCGCTGCCAGACAACGGCGCCGGGTGTGCCGCGGATTCTGTTGATGGCACCCGTTGCCGCGGCCTTGAAACCCGCCACGAAGGACGGTAGGGACCGTGG
>JBJKQF010000213.1:0-18249 GCA_046705545.1 Terriglobia bacterium | reverse complement strand
TCCCAGGGCCGCAACTTCTCATAGGTATTCACTTCCACGGTGATTCACAAAGTGCAAGCGGGCAGCGCAGGCTCTCGCCTTGCAGAGAGTCTGCGGGTCTTAGCTGCGTTCCGTGGAAAGGCCGCGGATTCCCCAAAAGACCGAAATCTGTTCTACCAGACATTAGCTGACGGAGGAAAAGTAGGTCGCCACGTACCGGACGGTACGTGGCGGAGAGGGTGGGATTCGAACCCACGTCACGATTTCTCGTGAACACGCTTTCCAAGCGTGCTCCTTCAGCCGCTCGGACACCTCTCCGCGTCGGTTTCCCAGCCGGAAGACCCAGCGGAACCTATTTCATGGAGGTTCTCGAAAGTTTCCAGCTCCAATGATTTTAGGGCCTTTCACCCCAGAACCGCAAGGAGGAGAATAAAACCTCCCGGCCGCGGGGCGGGCAACACTCATATAAACGCACGAAAATCCGGGAAGCAAGAGCTGTCACTTTAGCCATCCTCACTCAACCTCAAAATCAGTTTCGCACGTGTGAGCGTGCCTACGAGTAGGACCTCAATTTTATTGAGAGACGCTTTTTAGCAGGAAATCCCGGCGGGAATCCTCCTTGACCGCATTCGCGCAAGGCAGTAATCTTAGGAAACATGCGCCTGTAGCTCAGATGGATAGAGCGGTTGCCTCCGGAGCAACAGGTCGGGGGTTCGAATCCCTCCAGGCGTACCATTTCTCTCAATCATTTAGCTGGCTTGGAAAACTTCAAAAAGCACTTTCGTAAAGCGGGTGCAAGTTGTGGCGCTTAACAACGGGGTCGACATGCCCCTCAACTGTGCGCTTCACTCCTTGATGCCCCCAGCCTCTAAAAGCCAGTGCTCCATTGGTGGCGAAGAGCTCAATTGCAGTGCCTCGGCATTCGTCGGGCGGTCTTGCGATGCCTAATCCAGCCAAGCTGCCAGCCACTCATAGGTTGTGACGGGTTGATCTTCAGCCACTCGGCGGCACCGCCGAGGATTCCCGCATAGCCAGTCCCGCGCCGCCCCTACTCCTTCTTGAGCAGCACCATCCCTTTTTCATCGGCCACAATGGCGTCTTCCAGTTTGAGGAACTCCATCGCCTGCGCGGCCGGCACGTCCACCTGCTTCACCACGTACTCGCGCTCAAAGTGCAGTACGCCGTCTTTGGCCGTCACCGACGAGCAATAGCTCGCAAACGGCAGGTCGACCTTCACCGGGCCGGGAATTTCGTCCACGGCATAGCCGGCGGGCAGCTTGATGTCGTAACTGTCCCTCCAGATTCCCGGGTGGCTTAGCTCAATCGGGTATTTCCTCGCTTCTCCGTCCATGACTCCCGGTACGTTGCGCACATCGCTGCCGGCAACCCACGGCCTCACAAGCAGCAGCGTGCCCGCCTGCCGCCCATAGCCAACCACGCTCAGGCGCAAGTCGAGCTTCATCGGCGTATTCAATCCCGGCGTGCTGTGAAATTTGAATCCGTTCAGCGACAACCCCGGTAACTCCGCGCCAAGATTCTGCTCCCAGCTCTGCTGCACGTCCTTCGCGTCCTGCTCTTTCAAGCGCCCACGCAGGTTCGCGGCGTCGACACCTGTAAACGTGTAGCTCAGCTGGCCGGTTAGCGTGCCGTTGGCGGCAAGCACAAATGATCCCTTCCGGCTCAGCCGCGCTGAATCGGGCGCCAGCACCGGCATCCGGATCACCTGGCTCTGCGGCCCGTCCGCTAGTGCCCCATACGCCCCCTGCAAAGCGCCGCGGATCAGCCCAACCGGCGTCTCCTCATCCGTAGGATCAAAGATCAGAAGTTCCTTTCCGTCCGCCGTCTTCACCCGCGCCATCAGCCGCGGATCGGTTTCGCCTGCCGGCAGCTCGATGGCTGTAATCATGTGGTTGCCATAGAGCGACGGCGCTTTGGGGTCGATCGCTCCACGTTCGGAGTCCACCATCAGGTAGTGCGCATGCACTCCGACGGCTTTGAGCATCGCGATCAGTAGCGTCGTTTTGTCTTTTCACTCGCCAAAGCCGTTGCGGAAAATATGCCCCGCGAACTGGGCCTGGTACCCCCCGATTCCCTTGATCACGATAAAGTAGCGAATGTTGTTCTGGATGTAGCTGGTGATCCGGCTCAGCTTGGTGTAGAAGTCCGGTGCGCCCGCCACCAGCGCCTGCGCCTTCGCCGCAATCTCCGGCGTCGGGTCGGTCCGGTGCGCCTCCAATTGGTCGATCCACTGGCCGATCTGCCGCCATTGGTTGGCGACGCCGTTCACTGCCGCATCGCCCCACTTCACGCACATGCGCGCGGCCAGCGCATCCCACGCCGGAGCCGCGCGCACATTTTCCAGGTCCAGCGCAGGCATGTTCCGGATCTCCCAACGCAGGCGCCCATTGGGTAACTCCTGCGGCTTCTCGGGCGTGTAGCGGCTCCACGAAACCGCAAAGCGCCCACCCGGCGGCAGCGCCAATTCCAGCGACTCATCCACCACGGGAATTGTCAATTGAATCTGCCAGGGCTCGCTGCTCAAATACGGCGGCAGGTGCCGCTCCGTCTCGCAAGCCACCACCGACCCCGGATCGGCCCCCGGCGGATTCAATACCCTAAAGCGGTCCGCCATCTGCATGTCCGGCGGTCCACCGGCCCCCACATCCGTAAAGTCCGTTTTCATCGCTTGGAACTGCCGTCCGGCCGCGGTGAAGGTCCACGCCCGGAAGTAGTCGAGCTTCGTGTCCCGGTCGTACTCCACCATGCAGGCCGCCGAACTCCGCCCCTCCGGGGCCAGGATGCGCACTGCCCAGCGCTCGCGCTCTACGGCGTGGTTCTGGCTGTCCACCGTAATCAAGTAGTCGTCAGACAGCAGCACTGCCCGCGCATTCTTTGCGTCAGCCGGTGTAGGCGTTTTCGCAACCGCAACCGCCCATTCCGGAGGTGGCTGCATCCTTTTCGCATGCGCCGCCCGCGGAAACACGGTGCAAAGGCCCAACGCCGCCGCCCACACCAGCCGGAGTGGCGCTCCGCTACCTCTCCGCGCAGACATTAGTTCGCTTTTCCCGGTGACGCCACGGACAGCACCAGCATCGACTGGTCCGACACCGCCACTTTCTGGTAAAACCCGCGCAAGTCCTGGTACTCGGCTGGGCTCGCCAAGTCAAAAGCACGCGCCAGCACGCGGTCCACCGTGATCTCCCCCGGGCCGGTCTGCGTCTTCACGATGTACTCGGCGTGGCCCTTCCACGGCTCGGTCACGTCCTTCGGTGCGCCCTCCACAGTGAAGCCCGCTGGCAGGTGATACGCCACATCGTCGGATATCTCTTCCGCGTAGCGCATGTCCACCGGCGCCACCCGTTTCGCTTCCTTCACAAACGGTTCAACGCCCCGGCTTTCGAAGAACTGACCCGGTACAAGCAATCTCTTGGGAAGTGCCGTCCCCAGCTTCCCCTTCGCCTTCACAACCGCCATCAGGTTCAAATCCGGATTATCGAGCCCCAGGAAGTGGTCCACGTGCGCCTCCACACCCTGTGGCATCATCGGTTGGATCCAGCGGTCGAAAGCTTTCTTCAAATCGCTTGGATCGTTCCCTAGCGCCTTCTGCCGCCAGCGCAGCGCCTCCTGGCCGGTCATCGAAAAGTTGAAATAACCTGTCATTCCGCCGTTTGCGTCCAGCGTCACGTCTCCGCTGCGGGAGAGCGTATTGGCTTTATAGTTCTGACCTGGCGTGGTCACAAAGCCAGGCCCCTTCGGGCTCTGGCGCAGGCCGCCAGCGTCGGAGTGTATCCAACTCACCTGCCCGAACGTGCACATCTTCTCGCCCGGATCGAGCAGCACTCCTCTGCCACCGATCCCCACCAGCACCAGCATGTCGTCCAGTTGGTCCGTGCTCATATAGCCCTCATCGAACAGCGCATCGTTGCGGTCCACAACCTGCACCGCAAACGCCGGCAGTCCCGCCGCGCGCGCCATGGAAAGATAAAGCAGCGCGATGTCGTTGCTCGATCCGCTCTTTTGCTTCCAGATATCCTGCGCGCGCTTCGCCTGCTTAATCTTCAGCGCCTTCATCTCCGAAGCGTTCTTGGCCCGAGTGTAATCCGTGTTGTTTAGCGCCTGTACGGCCTTGTAGAGCTTCTGTGCCTTCACCTGATCGCTGTCGCCCGGCGACACAATCTCCGCCACCGCCTCCTTGATGGTCTTGGAGGGCTCGGCGAATTTGTCCACGCCTTTGGACCAATCCTTTGCTGCACTTGGCCAGTACTCCTTCACATCTCCTGAGCTCGTGTAATAAAAGAACACCTTGTAAAGCAGGCTCCGGATAGGCGGCATGTACTCCTCGTCTGGGACCGCGGGTACATTCGTCACGTCAACGTCGTAGCCTTTCAACCCCCCCACCACGCTCACGCCTTTCGGCAGGCGGTACGCCCACACCAAGCTGTCGGCTTCGCTCCCCTTCGACGTCTCCACAAAATTGACGTTGCCGCTATGATCGCCGTGCGGCAAGAAGGTCGGAAACGGAACAAACTCATAGTGAGCCTTGTGCACGTAGTAATTCCCCTGGATAGCCCAGGTCGGCGATGAAACTATGCTGTCGTCATAACGGATCACGTACCGGTATTCGAGGATGCTGCCGACCGTCACGCTAGGCAGCGTAAACACCTTCCGCGCGAATTCCATGTGGCCGCTCTTCGCGGTCATCAGGTCTTCCGGCTTTACCGTCATATTGACCACCGTTCCATCCGGATGAATCGTCCGCCCCGCGATGTCGGTGATCTTGAACGCTCTGCGCTCATACGGCAGGTTCACCGTCGCCAGACCCTTGCCCTTGTCCGTCAGCACCTTGATCCGGGCATAAATACTCTTGTAGTGCAGAGGATCGTTGTCGATCTCCTCGTAATACAGATAAACCGCGTCCGCCCCCGGCGCCGCCGGGTCTGTGGTCATCTTCAGCTCTTCTGGAGTAGGCTCCTGAAACTCCGAGGCCCGCAACACCATAGGCAACGCCACGACGAGCAGTAACACTGCGGCTCGCAAACAAGTTGAAATGCGCATGAGATTTTCCCTCCGTCCAGCAGCGACGATTCTACCGCCGATCTATAGACCAGAATCTCCATTAATGACTACCAGTCCACCCGGGAATATACGCCTGCCAGACAATGAACTCAACTGTCAATTAAGTTTCGAGCGCATCACACTTCAACCGGCCATCGGAGAAATCTTTCTTCATCCCCATGAAACTTTCCAATGCCGAATCTTGCCCCATTTTGGCCCGTGCCCTCACAACTCTGCCCGATCAACTCAAGGGTTTCGCTGTGCGGGTGGCTTGCGAAGCGAACGGGTGTATACTCGCCGACACGGAAAGACCAGGATGGACAAGACGGGCCAACGCCTGCAAGGCGCACGGAATTGAATTAGCCACAGGAGGGTGCAATGGGAAACCGCAAAGATTCTGAAAACCTCCGCAGCGAATCTGAAAAAGTTACCGCGCTGACGACCCGCCGCGATTTTCTGGAGACCGTCGGCGCTACCTTAGGAACGGCCGTGCTGGCGCCGGCTCTTCCGGTTCCGGCCTCGAAAGGTGATTATCCCCGGGTCGCGGAGCTTCTTGCCGAGCATCAGAAGAAAGGTATCATTTCTCCCGCCAAGACTTACCGGACCATGGAATGGTCGATCCACATTCCTCCCGAGGGGAAGTTCAACATCGAACTGTCGCCGCCGATGGCGCTGACGCGCGAGGCGGGCGCGGAGTCGGTGATGCTCTACGCGCAAGACCACTGGGGCTACGCCCTCTACACCAGCAACGTGGGAGTCCGGCATCCAAACCTTGACCGTGATTTTTTTGGAATCGAGGTATCGCTGGCGACAAAGAATGGCATGTCCGCCATCGCTTATTACAGCCTGCAATTCAACACGCAGATTGTCTTAAGCCATCCGGACTGGGCCTGGGTGAACGAAAAGGGCGAGCGCCAGCGCTGGGACGGGCGTTGGAACATCACCTGCTTGGACACGCCTTACCGCCAGTACGCGCTGGGCATGATTGACGAGATCTTTTCCCGGTATCCGGTCGACGAACTTTTCCTGGACATCTTCGGCATTCAATTCGTGGGGTACGAAGGGAGCGGCCGCAACCCCTTCTGCTTCTGCAAGTACACGGAAGATGCCTGGGACAAGGAGCACCCCGGCGACCCCTACCGCGCGGGTTTCGCGACGCGCGAGGGCTGGATGCAACGCTATCACTGGCACCAGCAGCGCTCGATGATCGACATGCTGGACGAGATCGTCGCCGTGGTCCACAAGCACCGGCCGCAGGCGCTGATCGGGCTCAATGGAGGCCCGGAGGTTTTCCCCAATGCCGTCCAGCAAAAGGTGAGCTTTCCCTATGCAGAGCCGATTCTTTCAGAAACGGGGATTGCGCTGGGCGCGATCCTCCTGCGAGGCTGGAATCGTCCCGGCTTCCAGGCGGGAATCTGGAATTGGTATCCCTACGTGGACCAGAATCCGGGGTCCCTGGCGCGAGTCCGGGCGGACGCGCTGCTGGTGCAAAATGCCCGCACCTTTTTTATCGGCGAGACACCGTTTGTGAGCGGCTTGGACGGCGGCCGCGGCTACAATCAGTCCTGGTTCACCGTGGCAAAGGACGCTTGGCACGACGCGCGCAACGTCGATTGCCTGCTGGAAGGCGTCGAGCCTGTTCTCGGCTCTGCAGTATTCTATAGCCAATCCACCCAGGACGAACTCGCGGCCCAGAAGCGGCCCACCGACTTCCGACATTCCATGACGGGAGCGCTTGAACTGCTCACCTACACCGGACGGCCCGTGGAGAGCCTTCCCGAATTCCGCGTGACGGCAGACCTGCTGAGCCAGTTTGATACGCTGGTCCTGCCGGAGGTTGAGGTGCTTTCGGACCGCCATGGCAGGCTAATCACAGACTGGGTGAGAAAAGGCGGAACCCTGATCGCCACTGGAAAATGCGGTTTGCTGGACGAAAAGCGCCGCGAACGCGCGAATTTTGCCCTGGCTGACGTTTTCGGTGCCGATTACGTTTCCGAAGTGACGAAATACGCCTACGACCCCCAGGGAAAGCTCCGGCAAAAATTCATTTCGACCTATCTCGAATCTGCGGGACATCCGCTGGCTCCCACTTTGAACAAAGACTCGGTGGGGCTGCCAGGCACGTTCCTCAGGCTGCGAACACGCACCGCCCAGGAAGTAATGCGCTACCTGCTGCCTTACATGGTGCAGGACCTAAAACACTACAAGTGGTACAACTGGTCTTCACCTCCGCCCGGGCCGGAAACCGCCGGGCCTGCGGTGACGTACAACGAGTTTGGGAAAGGCCGGGCGCTCTACATGGGCGTCCCTCTCTTCCGAGTCTTGAGCGACTGGCCCTTGTACATCTCCAGCTTTCAGTACCGCGGGCCGTATTGGGTCCATGACTGGGTGCCAGGACTCGTGCGCCGCCTGGTACCGAACCCCGTGGCGGAATTGAGGTCCGAGCCTTTTTCTGAGTACATTCACGGAACGTTCTTCTGGGAGAAGAGCAAGCGTTTCGTCCTCGTCCAAATCCTCAATTCAATCCAATCCGCGACCCAAGGGGAGCGTTGGGGTGCGCCGAGCGTGCGCCTCAGCACGGACCGGCGGCGGCTGCACGTGAAAGGCGCAAAGACGGTGTGGCCGGCGGAGAGAAATTTGCCGGTTGAATCGAAAAACGGCAGGGATCATATCATCGTGGGAGACCCGGGAGTTTACACCGCGCTCTATCTCCAGGTAGCCTGAGACCGGAGGACGTGAGGTGAGGAAACCAGGGAATCGTGAGCCGATAACCGGCGGCAGCTCAAAGGAGAAACATTCATGAAGAGGCGGCGTTTCATCAAGAATTGCACACTGGGGGCGGCGGCAACCCTTGGCGCCTCACTCGGTGGCGCACCTGTCGCGGCAGGAAGCCTCCCGGCAAAAACCGAGGAGAAAAAAGAGGCCGGCGGCGCGCAGGGGCCGACCCTGTTTCCGCTCGATGCGCCGCGCAAACAATGGGCGCATTTTGAGGCGAGGGGCTACTCACAACCGGTTTGTGGAGTCGTCTACCGGCTTGAGGATAAGGTTCCACACGGCATGCCGCTGGGTGGGATTGCCACCGGGTCAATTGATCTGGATACGGACGGCACTTTCGGCTACTGCACGCTGTTTAATTCCGGGGTTCCCACGCGCGGCCCAATGCAGTACGGATTCCTGGGCTTGAGCAGCGAGGGCCGCACCTGGATATTATCTTCGCATTCTCTGCCCGGCATTGAGAACGCCCGGCAAATCCATTACTGGGGACACTATCCCATTGTGGACGTTGAATACGAGCTTGACGGCCCGCTCAGCGCCGGCCTGCGGGCTTGGTCGCCCTTCATTCCGGGCGATGCGCACGCGTCCAACGTGCCCGGCGCCGTCCTGGAAGTACACGTCCGGAATCTTTCTTCTGTGCCGCGCCGCGCGACTGTGGCCTTCAGCTTTCCAGGGCCAACGCAGACGGAAGCGCAAATTTCCCCCACCAGTCTGCGGGCTCCGCGCCTCTTCGGCTTCCCTGTGAATGAGTCGGTGGCCGAAGGACTGGTCACGCCCACCCGCGAAGTGGCGCAGAACGGTAACATGGATTCCCTGACCGTCACGGTTCCTACCCGTACCGGCTACACCATCGGCGCCATCGGAGAGGAACGGGTACGCTTCGGCGGCGGACTTTGGGTAGACGGCTACGACTACGTATCCAGCCAGCATTGGTCCAAGGTCTCAGACCATTTGCAGCGAGTAGCTCCCTATGACTTGGACAGCGCCATCTCGGTGGATGTCGACCTCGCCCCGCATGAAGACCGGGTGATTCGCTTTGTGCTGGCGTGGTATTCGCCGCTGTGGAAGGGAGAAAAGACCAACGTATTCTCCCGCATGTACACGAGCTGGTTCAGCGGACCGCTCGCCGTCGCCCAGACGCTTGCACGAAACCACACTTCTCTGCTCCAAAGAATGATCGCCTGGCAGGAGGTGATCTACGGTGAGGAGAGCCTGCCGGACTACCTGCGCGACTCGCTTGTTAACACCTTCCACCTGATGACCAAGACCGGCTATTGGGCCGAGGCAAAACCGCCCATTCCAGACTGGTGCCGCGAGGAAGAGGGCCTCTTCGGCATGAACGAGTCCCCGCGCGAATGCCCCCAGATGGAATGCATCCCGTGCAGTTTTTACGGCAATATCCCTCTGGTTTACTTCTTCCCGGAGCTGGCACGTTCCACGCTGCGTGGCTACAAGGGATATCAATATCCGGACGGAGGCCCGCCCTGGATATTCGGCGGCATCACCGCGGGGGAGGTGGACGGCGGTGTTTCTACTGATCCGTGCGACATGGCATCGCCCAGTCCCGGCTATCAGAGCACCATGAATGCTCCTGCTTACATCGACATGTTCGACCGCTACTGGCAGCGTACCGGAGATGATGAACTTCTTAAGGAGTTCTACGAATCCCTGAAAAAAGCCGTGGTCTATACGGTGAACCTGAGGCCCGGTCCGGAAGGCCTGATCAGCGTGCCGGCGGGCGACCGGAACCCCACACAGTCCCATCGCAAGCCCGGGCTGCTGCTGGAGTGGTTTGAGATGAATCCCTGGTTCGGGATGACGCCACACGTGGGAGGCGTTCACTTGGCGATGTTCCGAATGGCCGGAACCTTGGCCAAAAGAGTGGGCGACTCCGCATTTGCCGCCCAATGTCGCGAGTGGGTGGAGACGGGCAGCAAAATCATGGAATCCAAACTCTGGGCCGGGAATTACTACCTGGCCTATTCCGAGCCGGAGAAAAACAAAAAGTCCGACCTGGTTTTTGCCTTCCAGCTAGACGGCGAATGGATGACGCGCTATCACGGGCTGCCCGGCGTCTTCCGGAAAGATCGCGTGGCGGCAACGCTCAAAACAATTGAGGACACGAACGTGGCGCTCAACCGGTACGGTGCGGCCAACTTTGCCCACCCGGACGGGAAACCCGTCAAGAGCGTCGCCTACGGAACCTACGGTTACTTTGTGCCGGAAGTTTTTATCCTGGCTGCCACCTGCCTTTACAGCGGCCGGCGGGAACTAGGCCTTCGCCTTCTGAAAGGCTGCCTGGAAGGGATCGCGCTCAAGGAAGGAGACCTCTGGACCCAGCCCAACGTGGTGAGCGGCGACACAGGCAAACGTATCTACGGTTCCGATTACTATCAGAACATGCTCTTGTGGGCGTTGCCAGCCGCGATGGCCGGGCATGATTTGCGCCAAGCTTGTGCTCCCGGAAGCCTGGTGGACAGAATTCTGAAAGCCGGGAAGAAAGCGGCTTCGGCGTAGGCACAACCCCGGACCGCGTCTCCGGCGCGTGAAATATAGTCTTGAGGCCGCGTTGAAACACACATCCACATTCTCTCCGCGAAATCTTCGCGCTGCACTCTGCGCGTTGATGGTTCTGTTGTGCTGGCCTTTGACTTCGCAATCCGGACAGCCAGGCAATTTCTCCGGCACCGCGCGGGTGCGCATCTGGAAGAGCACCGGGCCGGACGATGGCAGCGTCCATTGCCTGGGCGACGGGAAGCTCTTGGCCTACGAACAGGGACCGGACGTCATTCAGGTGTTCGGACCTCCGTATGTAGCTCCGACGGCGCTGTCAATTCGGCTGGAGGATTCAGAGCCGGTGGAAACGCGTTCGTGGCGCGAGAACGGTGCGGCCATTTGGCATCACGAAATCTTTCAGGGTGCCAAGAAGTCCGGGGCGATGCTGGACTTTGTCGATTCCAAATCGCCCATCTTTTTGCGGCGCATTCAAACGGACGCGCCTCTTCACTTCCATATCCACTGGGCCCAAGGCACCAAAGTGGTGCAAGACGCAAGGCGGTTTGCTTCACGGGGCGCAGAGGGCGGTATGCTGATCGAAATTCCGGCGGGCCGGCCGATCTTCATGAACTACCTCACCCAAGTCCCCGAATGGTACCAGCTTGTGTGGACCGGCAAGGTGCGAGCAAAGCAATTATCGCCGGAAGGACTGACGCTCGACGTCGAGCCGGGTGAATCGTCTCTGGCCGTGGCCGGCGGCGACCCCTATCCCCAGGTTATCCTCAACGCGGAGGCCCTGCTGGCGGGCGGAGCAAATCCCATGCTGGAACGCACCCGCGCGTATTGGCGGAGATTTTCACAGGCGCGCAGAAACTTCCGGCCGCGTATTAGCGCCCACACGCCCGAGCGCAGCAAGTTATTGCGCACGGTGGATGACGTGGCGGTGCTGCTGGCGGCACAGCAATCCGACGGCGGCGGAGTTCTGGCGGGCACTCGTTACCACTGGTTCGGAGTGCGCGACCAATACGGCGTTGGCCGCACGCTGCTGTATCTTGGCGAGCCGGATCGGGCACGGGCGATCTACGATTATTATTGGCACGTGTGGCGCTGCTACCACGTTCTTCATAACGGCCAGGGTATGGAACCCAACATGTTCTTCCATGTCCATGAGAACGATCAGGTGGAAATTCCAGGCTACCTCATCCTGGGCGCCTTTGACCTCCTGTCCGCCACGCACAACCAGACGTACATGGAAAAGGTTTTTCCCATGCTGGAATGGGCGTGGGAAGTTCAAAAGAAAAACCTGGTTCTCGATATGTTGCCTTTCAACGGCGATGAAACGTACGTGGCGGGGGGACTGTTGCCAAGAAGCGCCTTGAATGACGGCTCCGCGGAGGCAACTTTCCTTTTTATCGAGAGCGGAGAGAAGCTGGTGGATTGGGCCGAGCAACATCACAAGTGGCGGGCGGCCCGGGTGGCAGCGGCACGCCGAGTGATCGAGGAAGTCAGGCGTAACTACCGGAAAAATTTCTGGCGCAACGGCCGCCTAATCACCAACAATCCGGCACGCGCAGCCGCAGCGCCTCCGCCCCGCTTCCGGCACGGAGTGTGTGAGCGCTGCATGGCCGAAGGGCGATTCAAGCACCTCACCTGGAACGAGCGCAGCCCCACCGGCCGCTATCTATGTCCCGTCTGCATGGCCAAGGGGCCCTACCCCGCCGCTCCCGTAAAGATTTACGCGCTGGCCTCCGTAAGCTTGGGGCCGTTTTATTTCCACAGCAACTTATTTCGAAAGCAGGAACTGGCGCCGATGGTCGAAAAGTTGGCGCGCGACTTTTTGAAGACGGGTTCTTTTCAGGGCGCCGACGCCCCTTCAGTGCCGGGAAAGATCGTGGGATACGATGTCGGTATGTTGCTTTACGCGCTCACGGAGTTGCACAGTCCGTTGGCGGCTCCTGTTTACCGCCGGGTCCTCCAGATGGCGGACCCCACAGGCGCCTGGGCGGAGTATTACCTGAACGGCCAGCCCCGCGGCACGCGCTGCCGCCCATGGGAAAGCGCCATCAATATCGAGGCGTTGCTCCACTACGCCACGCAGAATGATCGCGGATCCCTTACTTCCTCATCCTATTGAACAGCCCGGCTCAGCGCAGGCGGAGTTCTAAAATGGTCGCCGAGTGCGGAGGCAACTTCTGCACGAAGTCGCTGGAGGCGTCTCCGATCACCTGGTGCTGAATCGCCACGTTTGTGGCGCCGAAGTAATTCCGGGCCATGAAGCTCTGAGGAGCGAGCTGGTAGAGGTCGGCTTCGTGCTCGACGCTGCGACCCGCGATCCGGATATGAACGTCCATGCTCTTGACCACCTGCAGGTTGAGCAGGTGTACATAGAGCCGGCTCTTGTCCTTAGAAAGAGTCGCAACCGCGTCCAGGTAGGGAACGTTCTTCCAGCCGCTGGCCGGAACGTCGTAGGTCGGCGACTGCTGCTCCGACTTCACAAGCTCGCTTCCCGCGTGCTGCGAGTAAAGTTGCATCATCTTGCCGCCCGCTGTCAGGTAGGCTTGCGTGCTGCTGGCGCGAATCGCCCCGCTGCTGTTCACCAAGTGAGTCCGGCAAGCGATGGGGACGCGATTGCTCATCCTCATGAAGACCTGGAGCATGCGCGCGGCATACAAAGCGTCCTCAAAAGTCTGGTTGAAATCGTTGCTGGTTCGGTTCAGGTTATCCACAAAACCCGTCAACGAGAAGGCCTCGGGAATTCCCAGCGGACGTTTGCCCATGTGCCCCACGTTCCACTCATCGAGGGCGATCTGGATCTTCTTCCCTGCCGGAGAGGCCCCGTCGATTTGATCGAGGGTCTGGTGCAGCAGCCGCTCCACAACCTCTACAGGAGCCGCCATGGAGGACTTGTAAAATTCCACCGGGTGGTCGGCAAAGTAGGGCGAGAGGTAGCCGAGAGCGTAATAATAGTGCACGGAAAGCATGTCGGTCTGCTCGCCGGCAATCTTCACCACCTCCTGGTCCCAGGTCTCGGGCTCGAAAAGGGCGTCGCCCACCGCCGTGATGCGGATGTTGGGATCAGCCTTGCGCATCGCCTCGGCAAATTGCTTGAAGTATTCAGCGTAACCAGCCGCCGTGGAGTAGCCCGGTTCGATGGGAAGCCAGGTCTCGTTCCCCACCGCCCAGTCCACCACGTTGTAGGGCTGCGGGTGGCCGTTGGCGGCACGGCGCGCTCCCCATTTGGTGTTCTTGCTCCCGTTACAGTACTCCACCCACTCACGCGCCTCCTTCGGGTCGCCGGAACCGAAGTTGGCCGTGATGTAAGGCTTGGCGCCCACCAGGCGGCAGAATTCCAGGAATTCGTCGGTGCCGAAATCGCTGGGGTCCATCATGGCGTCAGGATCGTAAGGATTGCCGTAAGGTATTACCTTCTGGGGTGGGCGCCGGTCGCGCGGCCCGACAGCCTTGCGCCAGTCGTAGCCGTCCGCAAACCCGCCTCCCGGCCAGCGCAGAACGGGCGGCGCCATGGCTTTAGTGAGTGCAATCACGTCCTTACGCATACCGTCCACGTTGTCTCCGGGCATCAGCGAAACCGCACCGACCCAGAGCACGCCGGGATGGTTGAACTGAATATGGAAGACGGCAGGATAGAGGCTGCGCGAAGGCGTCAGGGTAAAGTTGATCCTGCGCCAGCCGCCCGGCTCGACGCTCTCGACCGACTGCGCCACGCTTTCTTCCTTGCTGGATTCCAGGGAGAAAGAAACCTGCTGATCTGGCGCCTGAGATTTGATCCAGGCGTGGCCGACGTACTTCTTACCGCCCAAAACATCAAATCCAGTCTGCTGAATGCCCCGCCACTTTCCTTCGTCTCCGTTCAGCACCATGCGCTGGGAGGAAACGCCGTCCATCGAAACTGATAGGTCCACCGCATAGCTGATGTCCTTGGCTTTCTTTTCGCCGGTCCAAGGCGGTGCCACCTGCATGTGCTCGAGAGTGAAATGGGAGTAAAACTTCCGGTTCTCGAGAAGCTCCGCCCAAATGCCGTGCTCGACCACGCGCTGGAAATGCTCGACGAACTGCCCGTAGATTCCCCGGTTAACAACGTGCAAAGGAGTGTTGGCATCCACCTGGACGCTTGCCTGGACCTGGGCCATCCCCGTGGCTGCCAGAGTCGCCGCCAAAATGATCTCAACCAGATTTCGAATGATTCGCCAACGCATGTTCGAACTCTCCTCTTTGTGGAATCGTATGACTATTGCTTTCCAGGCGCCGCGCTGCGCCGGGCAACCCACCATCCTCAGCTGCCTTTCGGACAAAGGGGCGATTATAACCCGTTTGCAGTTACAACTTACAGGGAAGACTCTCTGAAGGCGACCCCGTCAGCTCAGCAACTCCGTAGTCTGAAGGAGCGGAGCTCGCCGGTTCCAGCAGGGCGTAACCCAGGAACTTCCGGGAGGCTGCTCGCCGCTCCTTCGAGCGGAAGAGCCCCCGAATCTTGAAATAGATTCTGATTAGGCGAGGCATCTCCAGTGGACGGTGGAGGCGCTCGGCTTCCTCCGCCAAGTAACGGAGCTTCAGAGGATGCCAGCCGTGCCCTGAGAAAAAACCGAACCAGTCGCCGGGATTAAATTTGAATTTGACGTCCCGCGCCCATCGCCTTGACCAGAGGCGCTGGCGGAACTTGATAACTTCCGGAGAAGTGTAGTCCACAATCCAGTAACGGGTGCAATCGAGCGCCCGGAGGTCGCGGGCCAAAGACCCGGCTTCTTCCACGCTCAGGTAAGGCAAGACCCCCTCCGAAAGAACCAGCAGCTTCTTCGCGCGCGCATTGAGCTCGGCAAGCAATTCGCGGCGCTCGGCGAGATGGTTGAGGTCAACCTTGACGCGATCCAGGTGACATCGAGGCCTCTCCCCCTTGAGCCGCGCTTCCTTGAACTCGATGATTTGGGGATGGTCAGCCTCCACCCAGGTGAGTGAATCGGGAAGGTCCAATCGATAGGGGCGCGTGTCGAGCCCCGCGCCCAGGTTCAGAACGGTGTCCACGCCCTCGGCAAGACATTCGCTGATGTAGTCGTCGATCAGGCGGGTGCGGATCACCACCGTCCAGCGAGTCATAAAGGCCCAGGGCATGCCGCGAGCGATGGTTCTTCCCTGCTCCCCGGCCAGGACCGCCGCCAGAGGATCGTGGAAGAGTGCGTCGGGCCGTTCACTCTCCTGGGCGCGATAGTGTGCGATCCAAAAGGCCGTGTCCGAAACGTTTTGGATTAAAAGTTCCGCCATGGACTCCCCGGCTCCCTCCAGTTAGCGCCCCGGCAGGCGCTCCAGAGCCTCCGCAATGACATCGTAAATGAAGTGCAACTCCGAAGCCGTGATGGCATAAGGAGGAAGAATATAAACAATATTTCCAAGCGGGCGCAGGAGCACCCCCTTCTCCAGAAAAAAGCTGTAAAGAAACGGCCGCATGCCAGAGAGATATCCGGCGTCTTCAGCGTCAAGCTCCACGGCCGCCATGGTGCCGATCGAGCGGACTTCACCCACCGCCGGGTGGCTTTCGAGCTCCGGCAAACGCTCCGCGTGAGCCGCCGCGATCTCAGCAATACGCTCGAAGACGGGCTCCGATTCAAAAATCTTCAGGCTGGCGATGCCCGCCGCGCAGGCCAGCGGATTAGCGGTATAGGAATGTCCGTGGAAAAAAGTATGGGCTCGGTCGCGCGACCGGAAGGCCTCGCGAATCTTCGTCGTGCAGAGCGTGCCTCCCAGCGGCAGAAAGCCGCCTGTCAATCCTTTCGAGAGGCACATGATGTCCGGCTCGATCCCCGCGAGTTCGCACGCGAACATCCGGCCGCAGCGTCCGAACCCCGTCAAGACTTCGTCGGTGATCAGCAGCACACCGTACTTATCCCAAAGGGCGCGAATCCTTTGAAGAAATTCCACGGGATGCACGATCATGCCGCCGGCCGCTTGCAGTAGCGGTTCCACAATAACGGCCGCGACTTCTTCGTGTTTCTCCTCGAGGATCTCTGCCAGCGGCTCAACGCAGTCAATCGCGCAGGTGGCTCGCTCTCTGCCTACGGGGCAGCGGAAACAATACGCAGAAGGGGCGCGCCAGACAGGAAACCGCAGGGCGTCAAAGGGCGCCACAAAGGCCGAGTCCGCGCCCACCGACATGGCCCCGAAGGTATCACCGTGATAGGCATGCTCAAGCGCGATAAACCTGCGCTTCTCGCTTTTTCCCTGGTTCCACCAATACTGCACAGCCATCTTCAGGCCCACTTCCACGGCCGTAGAGCCGTCATCGGAAAAAAAGATATGCTCGAGCGACGGGGGCACGAAGGGCCGCAAGCGGCGCGCTAGTTCCCGAGCGGGCGCATGCGTGAAACCCGCAAAGATCACCTGCTCAAGCTCGCGCGCTTGCCGCGCCACCGCCTCGGCGATCAGAGGATGCGCGTGGCCGTGCAGGTTGACCCACCAGGAAGAAATGGCGTCAATCATGCGGCGTCCGTCCGCCGTGTAAAGATAAACGCCTTCGGCCCGCTCAACCGCGATGGGCGCGGGGTCAAGCGCGTCCTGAGTGAAAGGATGCCAAATAGAGAGTTCCGACATTCAGATGAATTTGCCCGTATCGAATTTCGAGTTGAAGACTTCCAGCAGCGTCTCGCGATTAATGACTTCCAACAAGGGCACCTGCCCTACTACGGGAGCTTTGCCGTAGCGCTCGATGGCGCGCTCATTATCCTGATCGCGATGTCCCACCACCACCACGCCGTGCACGCCCAGTCCGGCGGCGCGGATGGCGTTCAAAGTCAGGACCGTGTGATTAATGGTGCCCAGTGCGCTCCTGGAAACCACCAGCACCGGCATCGCCAGCGCCCGCATCATGTCCAGAATAAACTCGGAGCCGTTGACCGGGACCATCACACCGCCCGCACCCTCGGCAATTAAGCGGCCGGGGGGGGCAGCACCGGGGCGGCAAATCTTGCTGAGCTCAATCTTCGCACTGGCCCATTCCGCCGCCAGGTGAGGAGAAACGGGAGGATCGAAAACGTAGCACTCCGGAAAAGTTCGCTCCTCCGGCAATTCGGCGATTTCCCGCACCGTGCGCCGGTCGCTGTCTTCCTCAAAACCCGTCTGAATGGGCTTCCAGTAATAGGCGTCCAGCGCCGCGCAGAGCAGCGCCGAAACCAGCGTCTTGCCGACGCCCGTGTCCGTTCCGGTAACGAAAAGGTCTGTAGTCATGGTGATTTCCGCCTTGGTCGCGGACATCGCAAAGGCGGTGTCTGCGCCACCCGCCAATCTGTGAGGGCGCACAGCTGTGCGCCCCTACACCGCTATAGAGCGCGCGGCCGCCAAGGCTTGCACCAGCCTCTCCAGCTCTTCAGTTGAAAGCTTCGCATTCAGCGAAAGGCGCAGGCGCGCCTGTCCTGCCGGAACCGTAGGCGGGCGGATGGCACGCACCGCAAAGCCTGCCCGGCAAAGCTCATCAGCAAAGTGCAATGCCGCGTCATTTCCCCCCAGCACCACAGGGATGATCTGCGAATCACTCTTGCCGGTATCAAAACCAGCCTGCTGCAATTTCCGGCGCAAAAAGTCCGACAGGACTTCCAGGTTGCAGCGTCCGGAATCAGCTTCCGCGACAATCTCCACGGCCCGGCGAATCTGCGCGGCCAGATACGGAGGCGGCGCGGTACTGAAGATAAAAGAACGTGCGCGGTTGATGAGGCATCTCTTCAGCGTTTCCGAGCCGCAGACAAAGCCTCCCGCGGAAGCCAGCGCCTTGCCGCAGGGATGGACCGTGGCTAACACCCTCTCCGTTCCACCCGCGGCCGCCACCAGGCCCCGCCCTTGCGGACCGAAGACGCCCGTGGCATGAGCTTCGTCCACAATGAGGGAAGCGCCGAAGCGCTCTGCCAGCGCCAAAAGCTCCGCGACCGGCGCGCGGTCGCCGTC
>JBJKQF010000212.1:0-16520 GCA_046705545.1 Terriglobia bacterium | reverse complement strand
TTCGTAAACCGTAGGTCGGGGGTTCGATTCCCTTCGCCGGCTCCAACATCCTATTCGTTATTAAGATGTTAGCAAACCAGGCTTTTGTCCCCTGCTGGTACTGTAGGGACCTTGGTCGGGCCCCATGCAATTGCACCAATTCTGGCGCAACTCAAGACAACTCCATTCAATTGGAAACACCGCCGTGCCCCTTGCCCGAGAGACGATCAGACCAGCAGCCGGACCACCGCGCAGCCGCGGGTGAGAGGAACTTTGAGAGTTGCTTTCGACCCCTTGGTCCGCAATGCACACTCCTGCCAATCGCTTTCACCCGGGTGGATCACCTCGCAACGAACTCTCTTTCCTGACAGAATTTCCGGAATGCCCCGCAGAGTCAGGTTGGCGGCAGCCTCGGAGCCACCGAAGGCGACAGGAATCACGTAGCCACTCGGGACCTGAAACAGATTCGCCTTTGCAGCGCCCCGGTCCACCTGAACAGCTTTCGCCAGAAGGACCCACTTGCGCCTCTTGATGGCGTCAAACAGCGGCCCATAGTCTGTGTAGATTTTGTCCCCTTCCGCGCTGGGAAGAATGGAATGGTCGTTTTGCGGAAAGGGGAGCATGGGGAACGTTCCCAGGTAGAGGAATCTCTGCATGAAGGTGTCTGGGTCGGGCTTGAACTTGTCCTCTTCCCGGACCCAGCAGATGGTGGGCTTGAAGATTCCGAGCAGCGCGGTCAGGTTCTTGGAAGCGCCGAAGTCCGCGGACTCGTCGAAAAAGCCATCCACTTGCCGCAGGATGTCGAGACGCTTGACGTGGTTGTTGACAAAGAGAACCTGGCCGGCGTTGTGTTGCAGCGGTCCCAGCTTTTCTGAAAAATCTTTCCACGACGTGATCATCGAGCTGGCAGGACCGTCATACCACGTCACGCCGTCGTCCCGACGGAAATTATAGACCCGCAGAGTATCCAGCCGGTCGATGGCAAGGCCGGAAGATTCGGGGATATTCTCAATCAGCTTGCGCGCCTGCTCCAACAGGAAGTTCTGCCCAGAGGGTTCACCGTTGTCGAGCATGACCGTACCCCACGCCCAGCTGGACCCCACCGGTCCCGGCGCGACGGAACTCCCCGGTGTCCACTGAGCCTCCGGAGGAGCTTTTTTAGAGTGGAAGACCATCGAGTCGGAAAGATGAGCGTAGAGATAATCATTCGAATCCTTCCAGAAATCCGGGTCTGAAGGGGACCGCCGGAAGGGAGGCGCAGGATAAATGTTTCGGCTGCCGAACTCCGCAGCATTGAAATAATTCAAGACGTAGAAACCCGCCTGCCGCATCCTCCGGGAGTAGTCGGCCATGATGGAGGTCGAAGTTGAGGGCCCAATGTAAAATTTGGGAATGTCTGTCCAGGGCTTCTGGCGCGTCCATTTCTCGCCATCCGGCACGGGCGGCATATACATCCCGATATAAGGAAAGTCGGAACCCATCTTCCAGTTGACGGTGAAGGCCATTCGTTTGAACTTCTCGATGTCCAGTTCGCCCTCGTAGCTCGAGTAGGCAGCCGTTCCGCCCAGTTCGTCGGCGCTTGCGAGCGGCGGATGGAAATATTCCGGATACCGCTCCGTCATCCAGCGCAGGCCGCCGCGCCAGTCCGCTTCATGCGCGGTCAGGTCCATCGCAAAATCCACCGGGCTTTGCTCGGAAAGACGGCGGAACAACCGGGAGAATTTAATGCCGCCCGTTTCGGTGGTTTCCATGGTCATATCGAGCAGCACGTCTTCCGGCGACAAGGCGAGAGTGACCCCTGCATCGCCCGCTTCCTCGGCCACCGTGGCCAACGGAATGCAGAAAATGTCGCCGAAGATCGGCATGTACCAAAAACCGATGGAACGGTCATATTGGAAAGGCACGGCGCCGTAGGAGAAGGACCGGTCCCGGAAACCTGTCAGGACGAGCGGGTCGTCCCACTGGGGCCCCTCCTTGGTATCTAGCCATTTTAGGCTTCGGAGGAAAACCTCGGGCCATTTCTCGGTCTTCATCCAAGGTGCGTCCGGTTGCGGGCTTCCCCAGGGCGTCCAGAATCTTTTCTCTTCTGCGCCGGAGAAATTCAAATGAGTTTCGATAGGAGCGCCCCAGTCAGCACCCCGGTTATCCAGGCGCATCTCCCACCGGACCGAGTCCTTGGTGGGAAAGAAAGTCTCATACAAGGTCACTTCTCTCGGAGCTCCGCCAACCTCACCCACCAGTTTCTTTGTGAAGCGCACGCCGCCGTCTTTTCTCTCTTCGACCTGGACCTTTCCTTCAACCCGGCAGCCCTGGAGGGAAGTCCGGCCTTGAACCGGCCAGCGGGCGCGCTTCCTTCCAGGCACGAGTCCGACAATTTCTCCCTGCTGCGAAAGTTCTACAGTGATGTTGGGCGATTGAACCCGATAGGCTGCGCTCGCGTTGCCGCCTGGACGGCTGCCGCTAGTAACCTGCCCCCAGAGGCGACTCGCAAATCCCTTGGCGGCAGCGCTGCCAGCCATCAGCGTGCCGAGAAAACTCCGTCGGTCGAGCAAGCTCATCGTATAGCCCCCTTATTAGCATTAGTCCCTTTAGGTCAAGGTCCGGCAAGCAGAAATTCAAATCTCTTCCTCTTTGTAGAGGACCAATTTCTAGTAAACGCCAACCCTTCAATTGAGCCGACCCGCATCCGGTTGGGTATCCGGCGCCGGTTTCAAAGCAGCCCTCCGCCAATTCATTACCTTGAGACCGAGAGCCTGAAGTTATCAGCGGTAAAGACAACGTGCAGCAGCTTACTGCTGCGGTCGAACCACCAGCCTTCCTTTCCCGCGCCATATCCCGACGCCGTCATTTTCTCCAAGGAAGCACTCCCCAGGGTAACCCTCAGAGGAGCGCGCTCGGCCGGGAGCGTAATGTCGTAGGCCCGAATCTTTGAGGATTTCCCTTCTGCTTGAATGCGGGACGTGTCCTGCTCCACGCTCGCGCTGCTGCCATCATATAGCCTGAAGCTGCTTCGCGACGCGCCGCTCGAAGGGAACACCCGCCAGGTGAGCCCCGTGCCAAGAGTGCGATACCGGTTGGCAAAGAGGTTTGAGTTCTTCGATCAGCTCGGCTTCGCGGCGGGCAGGGTGTTTGGTCAATTCAAACCGGAAGCTACGCGGGTCATGGTCCCAGATGGCGAGGTCGGCAGAGGGATTTGTCCTGTTCCAATGGCCCAGCAGACGCTCGCGCACGTTGCCCTTGCCGATAAAGATCGTCCTGCCTTCCTTATCGCGAATCCAGTAGACTCCCTGGGCATTTGGAGCCATGAATTCGATCCACGACTTGCTCCAGGAATAGGCACGGCTTTTGGCTTCCTCCACGTCAGGCCTCCCGCAGATACTCTCGTCTGAGCGCTACCAACTGCTGTATGGCGTCCCTTCGAGTGATTGGGCGTCTGATCCGCTGTGAACATCAATCACGCCGGGCACCTCATTCCCCAAGGCAGAAGAACCGTTCTCTATTTCCGGTTGCCAAGTCTGGTTCGACCCCGTGAAAGGATCAGTAGGCAATCCGCCCTTGAGATAACCAGCCTGAACTAGTTCATCCAGCGATTTCGGCAGTCGCTGATTATCGAGCGTGTACCGGTCGATCAGGCTTCGCATCGTGAACAGGTCATCCTTCAGGATGGCTTCGTGTGAACGAGTGAGAATGTGGCTGTAAATTGGAGCAGCAAACGACGCCATAATTAGGATAGCCGCAATAACGAACATTAATTCCAAGAGAGTGAATCCACTTTTAGCCAATGTTCCCTCTTAATCGCTTTTCTGTTCCTGTCTCGTCAATAAGCCCACTTCTAGGCCCGTTCTGATTGATTGTTTCTTTCCGTTTTGGCCCCAACTCACACGAGCAATGAGCGGCTACTCCTCGTACACGATTCCCTTGCCAACAAAGTCCTTTTTGCTTACTTTGTTCCGATACCAGTGTAATCCTTGGGCGTTCGGAGCCGTGAACTCGATCCACAACCTGCCTCAAGCGCAGTCGTGGTTCTTGCTTCCTTCTATGTCAGGCCTCCCGCCATTCCTCTTCGTGCTATTTGCTGACCGCATACACCACAAGAATCTGGATGCACCGCCTCCTACTTGTTTTTGGGCGCTGTCGAGTGTCGCATCTGGTGCAAGCGGCACCCTACGAAGCGAATCGCTCTTTCGGTCATAACGGCGGCCCAAGCGCATAGAAAGATTTCAACACCCACATCTACGACTAAGCTGCTCCATCCAGTCGCGACGTGCCCGCTGCTGGTAGCAGCCCAGTCAAACCATGCGAATAGGGCCAGGTAAACTGTCCCGATAAGCAGTGGTCGTTTTCTAAAAAATAACCTCCAGTTGCTTTGTTCCAATATCGCTGGCGGGGCCTGAGAACTACTCCTCTCTGCGTTTCTCTTGCATGTCTCTTGCAAGATTTGAATAACTGGCGACCGGCGCCAATACATTTTGTAATCTTCAGGGCTGAAGATGAGCCGGTGACACTTACCAGCATGTATGACCTTCAAGTAGCTTCCCGGCGCCCACAGCAGTCTCATCGATGTGATCGAGTCCAAGGGAACAGACTGCCACGTAACAAAACGCCGAAAGCGCAATTGTCCATCGAGTATCTCTATCTGGCACGAGTTCAGTACGAACATCGCCCCCACTGCCAGAAGGAACAGGCCAAATGGCAACAGTAGAATCATGTAAGGCAATCTCTCCAACGACGGCTGTAGCCACCCGCGAAGAAAAGAATCAAAGGATATCCAAATCAGCCCCAGACCGAAACTCTTGTTCACAACAGTCGCGATCCACGACGATTTGAACCTGAATTCTTTATATGTAGTCTCGATCGACATGCCCTCCCACCATATCCCCTCTTACCAGCAGTAAGGGGTCGAACCGGTGATGACGTAGACAGGCAAAAGCTGAGTGGACATGCCCTTGGCGCCTGCGGCTGCCCCGACTGTGACCGTCGTGGTCCCCCCTCCGAAGTCTACGTTGCCGCCCACTACAGCTCCGCCCCCGACGCTTATGGTTGGGTCATTGACCCTACCAGCCGAATATTGAGGGGTTTTAGGAACCGGGTTGTTCGAGGCCTGCCCCTGGAGTCCACCGACACCTCCAGCGCCGAATGCAGGACCTGCGGCCCCCACCTTATATGTTGTTACTTGTGCGGCGTTTCCGTTTATGTCTACTGTATCTAACCAAGAAGCAGAAGCCGTTCCACCAACGCCATACTTGGTGCCGGCAGCAACCGATCCTCCAGCATCCCACCCCACGCTCTGCGTTTTATGCTCGCCCCCCCAGTGCAGTATTTTGGCGATGCCCTCCCCAATATATAAGGCTCCACTGGTTAGCAAACTGGGATCAATGCAAGGAACGGGCTTTGACTTGTCAAGGTTCTCCTCGGGGGATGAAGGCCCAATGATGATTATTCCGCCGCCACCGATCCCGCCCAAGGGCGGGAAGTAAGGGATGCCAGCCGGGTTGAACGGACCACACTCGGCGTTTGAGGCCACAAACGACGGGTCGTTGCAATTGTCGGCCGGGTTGGACCCACCTCCACCCCCACTTGCACCAATGCTTTCACAGCCGGGCAATAGAAAATCAAACATCCAGCATGCTGTGGAGTCACCAAGCCCCAGGGGGTCGCTGAGCGTCGTGGGATTATTGAGCGCATACGAATAGCGGTTGAGCGACTGCGGGTCAGCAACATCTCCGCCTAGGGGGTCGGGAGAGAGCCAACGACCCTCGACCGGCGGGTAAAAGCGGTTCGGGGTCAAATACAGGCCGAGGTCGTTTTGGTACCGGCTGATGGACCCGTAGAATTGCCACCAGTAGCTGGTCACATTAGCGTACTGCCACTGCTGGCCGTAAGGATAGAAAGTCTCGTCGCTCTTCAGAGTGTCCGCCTCATCGGTGATCTGATCGGGAGCGAGAGAGCCATCCTCGCTGCGGTGGAAGAAGTAGGTGTGGCCGTAGTCATAGTGGCCGATCAGCCGCCCGCCGGCCCAAACCTGCTGGTTCGTCCACGTGCCTGACGAACCGTTAAAAAAGCCCATTGTCCGCCCCGCCGGGTCGAAGGTAATGTCGATCGTGCCGGTTGGAACCACCCGCTCCACCTGATGCCCCAGGGCGTCGAAGGTCGCGCTGGAGATCGTCGTGCCGCCTTGCAGTGCCTTGATCAAGCGCCCCTCGGCGTCGGTCAACCTTTTGTTGCGCTCGCAGAGCAAGCAGTCCTCCATTCCGGTCTCATACTTTGGTTAGAAAATCCCCAAATTGCAATAGTTTTGCGTCTTTCATCCAGTCGGTTTGAATTCCTGAAGTTTCTATCGCCAGTCCTGGCTGGCTCTTCAAAATGATATGGAGGGCACTCGGACAATATGACAGGCAAAGGATAAGCGTTTGTGGCACACTGATGCTATGGCTCGCGGCTGGGAGAGCAAATCGGTGGAGGAGCAAAAAGATCTTGCCGACTCGCGGCAACCGCAGACGACGGTGGGCCGTCTGACTCCCGAGCAACGCCAGCGGCTGCGAGAGCGCGAAAGTCTGGAGCTCGCTCGCAATCGCGTCCTGCGGGAGCTTGCTTCAACCCCGCATCCGCGGCGACGTGAATCGCTGGAAGCTGCTCTGCGCCACCTCGAAGAGAAGATTGCCGCCTTCCGATAAGAAGAGCTTTCCTGGCGAGCGCTTGTGGTAGGATTACTTCCCTTTGGTGGGAGAGCGCAAGAATGAACCTTCCGGCGCTTTGGCGTAGCGCTCGCGGGGCGGGTCCGCTGGCCGGCACCCATTGCATTCGATGACTCCATGATTTACGTTGCGATCGGACTTCTGGTCATTGCGGGGTGCGGAGCGGCGCTCGCCTATGCTTGCGTGATCCCCTCCTCAAAGGTTTTCCGGCCTGTCCTCAACCACGGTGCCGCGGAAAGCCGTGAGGTTGTCCTGACCTTCGATGATGGCCCCACGGCGCCTTTCACCGAGCAGATCCTCGACATTCTTGCGGAACGCAAAGTTCCGGCCACATTCTTCCTGTGCGGGAGGAATGTTGAGCGGCACCCCGAAATCGCCCGGCGGATCCTTCGTGAAGGGCATACGATCGGCAACCACACCTACTCTCACCCGCTGCTCCTGCTCCATTCCAGGAAGTTCATCGCCAATGAAATTGACCGCACTCAGCAAATTATCGAAAGGACCACTGGAGAGCGGCCAAGCTGGTTTCGTCCGCCTTATGGCGCACGGTGGTTTGGCTTGATGCCGACCCTCAAGGCTCAGGGGCTCAGCATGGCGATGTGGTCGGTAGCAGGATACGACTGGAAATACAAGGCGCAGGCGATCATCAAGGCCGCAACGCGCAGGTTGTGCTCCGGCTCCCTGATACTGCTGCACGACGGCCGAGACCGGCAGCCTCCCGAAAAGGTTGACCGGTCGAACACCGTTGCAGCTTTGCCGGCCATTATCGATGCCGCCACGGCAGCGGGTCTCAAGTTCGTGCCCATTAGCGAATTCACCTCGCATGTGGTGCGCTGATGAATTTCACCTCACTCTTGGGTCCAAATGACAGTTCTTGCCAAGCGCCTTTGAATCCTGGAAGCGACTGTGTCATTTCGGTACACTACTTCCATAATGTGTCCTAAATTGGTACACTTGGCTCCTGTTGAAAAACGCATCTATTCCTTAGATTGTTTATATGCGTAACAAATCAAACAACATACTTAAGCACTATGACTTTGGACTCCGGCATGCAAACCATGCTCCGGACCAGATAGCTGGAATTTTCTCTTCACAGGTGGATTTGTGGGCTCAAAGCGCGTATTGGTTGTGGATGACGATCAGGAGAGCCGAGACTTGCTCACGGAAGTTCTTGGAGCCAATGGGTATGTGGTGCAAGCTGTGGAAGGAAGCGAGGCGGTCTGGGAGGAGCTTGAACGGGACAGCAGCCGGGCAATTATGCTGATTGACTTGCGGATGCCGGGTGAGAACGGCCTGGAACTGCTCCGCAAGTTGCGCCAGCGCAAAACCAAGTGTGACGCGATTCTGATGACCTCCTTCATCAGCGGGGCGGAGCGTGAACTGGCCCAGGAGCTTGGGGTGCAGGATTTTCTGGAAAAGCCTTTTCGGCTATCCGAGTTGCTGCGCATTGTGGGCGAGCTGGCAACCCGGAATCCCATCGAGATTTCATCCTAGCGCTACAGGAAAATGGTCCAGGGCTTGAAACCGTAAGTAAGGAGCAAAAATGGATATAGGCGAAAAAGTCGTGGAAATCATTTCACGTGAGCAGCATCTCGATCCCGGCAAGGTGACCATGGACTCGACTTTTGAGGAACTGGGGATTGACTCTCTGGACGGCGTCAACATCCTTTTCGCTGTCGAGGAAGAGTTCAAGATCGACATCCCCGATGCTGTGGCTCAGAACATGAAGAGCGTCCGGCAGGTTACCGACAGCCTAACCCGGGTGCTTGAGGGCAAGGACGTTTCCGATCTGGCAGCAATGGCCGAAGGTAGCACACCGGCCGTGAGCAAATAAGCTTCTTTTGGAGTCTACGTTGCGCAGGGTTGTGATTACGGGGACGGGGGTCTTTGCCTCCACCGGCAAGAACAAAGACGAATTTTTCCAGAGCCTGATTGAGGGCCGCTCCGGCGTCCGTCCCATCACTCAATTTGATTCTTCCCCGCTTACCATTAAGATCGCCGCCGAGATTTCCGACTACAATCCGGAAGATTACTTCCCTTCCAAGCGCCTGGACGTGCTGGACAAGTTTGCGCAGTTCGCGCTGATTGCCGCCGGGGAAGCCATGGCTTCGAGCGGTCTCACGGTTTCGGAAGAAGAACGCCCGCGTTTTGGCGTGGTCATGGGTTCCGGAATGGGCGGCGCAGGCAGCTATGACGCCGGCTATCACAACCTTTATGCCAAGCAGGTCACGCGCCTTCATCCTTTCACGATCCCCCGCATCATGCACAATGCCGCCACTTCGCACATTTGCATGGAGTTTGGAGCCCAAGGGCCGGCGCTGGCCACGGCCACGGCCTGCTCGTCCTCCGGCCACGCGATTGGAGAGGCGTTCCATCTGATCAAGTACGGCCTCGCAGACATGATGCTGGCCGGCGGCGCCGACGCCCCCATCACTTACGGGGTGATGCGCTGCTGGGAGGCGGTGCGCGTGCTTTCCTCCGGAAACGGCAATCCGGCTACGGCCTGCCGTCCTTTTTCCGCAGACCGCAAGGGCATGGTGATCGGCGAAGGTTCCGGCGTGCTGCTCCTTGAGGAGCTGGAGCACGCCCGCAAGCGCGGCGCCCGCATCCTGGGCGAGCTGGCAGGCTGCGGCATGAGTTCGGACGCTTCCCACATCACCCAGCCCACCGTGGACGGCCCGGCGCGCGCCATCCGCATGGCGTTGGAAGAAGGTGGTACGAACCCCGAAGAGATCGACTACGTCAATGCTCATGGCACGGGGACGCGCCTGAACGATTTGACGGAAACCCAAGTCATCAAGGAAGTCTTTAAGGAGCACGCGAAGAAGCTGGCGATCAGCTCCACAAAATCTTTGCACGGACACGCCATGGGAGCAACGGGAGCCGTGGAGATGGTGGCCACGATCACGGCGCTCGAGCGCGGCGTTGTTCCGCCCACCGCCAACTACACGCAGCCGGACCCCGAGTGTGACTTGGACTACGTCCCCAACCAGCCAAGGGAGAAGCCGATTCGCGCCGCGCTCTCCAACTCTTTTGCTTTTGGCGGGTTGAACGCCGTGCTTTTGGTGCGGCGCTGGGATTAAGCTCTTCGGAATACCGGGCTGGGAACACGGTTCGATTCGGAGCAGGCATGGAAATCAAGCGCGTTGCAATCCTGACGCTCAGTGTGGGCGCCGGCCACTTGCGCTCCAGCCAGGCGATTCACCAGGCCCTTCACGACGGCGCGGATGATTTAGACGCCCGCACGCTGGACGTTCTGGATTCCGCCAAACCGTGGTTTCATCGCCTCTACGTGCGTCCTTACTGGTGGATGGTTCAACACGCCCCATGGGCCTGGCGCAAGCTCTTTGAGTGGCGGGAGCAGAAACGGCACGAAGCGACAGCGCCGGACTGGGTTTTCCGACGGGGCTGCCGGGACGTGCTGGGCCAGCTTCGGGCGTTCCGGCCACACCTGCTGATTGCCACCGAGATCGGAGCCGCCGAGCTGGCGGCGCTCGGGAGACGCGAAGGCTGGTTTAAGGCTCCCATTCTTGCCGCCCAAACCGACTATCTTACGGAACTCCCCTGGGTCAAACCGGAAATTGATGTTTATTGCGTGGGCAGCGATGAAGCCAAGCGCCAACTGGCGGGCTGGGGTGTTTCCACCAACCGCATCCTGACCTGCGGCGTTTCCATCGACCCTGCTTTCACCCTCAACTTTGACCGCACCGAGTTGCGCCGCGCACTGGGCTTGGACCCGCGGCGTCCTGTGGTGCTGGTGATGGGAGGCGGCATGGGTCCGGCGCCGCTGGACGCCATTATCCGCAGCCTGGAGGTCTGCCGGCAGCCCATCCAAGTGATCGCCGTGGCGGGCCGGAACCGGTCTGTCTTCGAGCGCCTTCAGGCGCTACGCCGGCAAATTGCTTTGGATTTTCGCATTTTCGGCTGGACTGAGAACATTCCGGAACTGATGGGGGCGGCGAGCCTGTTGGTGACAAAACCCGGAGGGGTCACCACCGCGGAAGCCATGGCTGCCGGAGTTCCAACCATCCTCACTTGCCCGATTCCCGGCACCGAAGAACGCCACCTTCGCATGCTGGTTCGCGGCGGAGTAGCGATCGAAGCACACCGGCCGGAGGAAATCCCCGTCCTGGTTTCGCGCCTTCTGGAGAATCCGGAAGAGAGTGAAAAGCTAGTGAAGCGGGCCAAGGAGTTGTCTCGCCCCGACGCGGCTCACGCGGTCGCTCAGGTGGCTAGGGCGCTAATGGACAAAGCCACCTTCATTGACCTGCTGGCTGCGCCCTCGCCGTGCTCCAGTGACTCAGCCTACGTCATGTGAGGAGCAGGCATAGGGGCGGCGCGTGAAGGCACGGCGCCCATAGAGCCGCTTTTTTTGAGATGGCACTAACAGATTTCAGACAATTCGTGGAACGCCGGTTCATCGGCGATTCGGTTCCCCGGCTGGTGCGCTGGGGGAAATCCCTTCCCCCCTCCTTGATCCATAAAATGCAGGCGGATGGCTTCCGCCAGGTGGTGCGTTACACCGCCTCGCACCAGAAGTTCTTTGCCCGCAAGCTCCAGGAAGCCGGCCTTCGCGCCGAGAGCATCCGCCGCCCGGAAGACTTGGGCGATGTTTTTACCGTGCCCGAAGATCTCTTAAAATTCCCCGCTGAAGATTTCTTGTGCCAGGAGCCGCAGGCGTTCTTTGAAACCACCGGAACCTCCGGCGGGCCCAAGCGCGTGGGCTTTAGCTACCAGGAGTTGGACCTCGCGGCGCGTTACGAAGCCGCAGCTTTTTATGAAAACGGCCTCGCCGCCGGCGACCGCGTGGTTTGCACTTTTGACGCCGGATACTGGATCAGCAGTTGGGTCACTTTCCTGGCTTGCAAGCAGTTGGGAGTCTTCTGCTCCGCGGTGGGCAAGCCGCATCCGCAGGAAGTTTACGACCGGCTGGGCCGCTACCACTACAACGTAATCGTGGCGGACCCCACTTGGCTGGTGAGCCTGAGCGAGATCGCTGAAAAGCGCGGAACTTTCCCTCTCAAGCTGATCTTTGCCGCAGGCGACCGCATGACGGATGTTTATCGGAACTATGTTCAGCAGGTCTGGAACGTTCCCGTGATCCTCGGCTACGGCTCCACGGAAATGGGTGGAGGCGCCGGGATGGAATGCCGGGAACGCCGGGGTTATCACCTTGATGAATACAATCTGCTGTTTGAAATTCTCGACCCGGACTCTGAAGGCTACGGAGAGCTGGTCGTAACGACGCTTTCCCGCCGCACCTGGCCGCTCATCCGCTATCGCGTGCGCGATATCACCCGGTTCATCGATGAGCCCTGCCCTTGCGGCGTCACGGTGCGGCGCCTTGCGCCCATCCGCGGGCGCCGCGATGAGATGGTGGTGATGGGCGCCGGAAACATGTACCCGGAGATTTTTGAAAAGATCCTCCAAGGCGTGCAGGGCATTTCAGAAAACTGGCAGGTGGCGGTCCGGCAGGAGGGTCTGCGGGACATTCTGGAATTTCGCCTGGAATTGACCAACGGCCTTACCGAAGCGGCGGTGGAGAAGGAAATCGAAAGGAATCTGGAATCGCGCTACCCGGATGTTTGGGCCAATCAGGCTTGCGGGATGTACCAGTTGGCTTTCCGCTTTTTTGCCCCCCAAACGCTCGTCCACGGTCGGAAACGCAGAAGGCTTGTGGACGAGCGAGGGGCCTGAGGGCGCGAGCGGCAGATTGGGCGTAGGGCGTGCAGGAGGAGGAATTCCCCTTCAGAACCTGCCACCAATCCCTCTTTGCTGAGGGTTATCGGAAAGAAAGGCCAGGGACTTGACAGAAAAATTGCGGAAGGACCACTCATCACCCATCATCTTTTCCGACTTCGACGGCACCATCTCTCTGATCGACGTCACGGATGAAATTCTGACCCGTTTTGCCAGCCCGGCTTGGCAGGAAGTCGAGGAAATGTGGGTGAGCGGTAAGATCGGCTCCCAGGAGTGCCTGAAACGCCAGATGGCTCTGGTCACGGCCACCCCCGAACAGCTCCACGCGCTGATCGACGCTGTGCCGATCGATCCCGGCTTCGCGGAGTTTTACCGTTTTACCATGCAGGAACAATTGCCCTTCTATATCTTGAGCGACGGCTTTGACTACGTCATCAGCCGGGTGCTGCAGCGGGCGGGAGCCAACGGAGAACTGCGCAACGGCAAGCATCTTTTTTCAAGCTCTCTCCATCCGGCAAACGGCGGGGTGGAGATCAGCTTTCCGCACCGCGAGATCGGCTGCCCACACGGCTGCGCCACCTGCAAGGCCGCCATCATCCGGCAACTCCGCGGAGAGCGCCGGCCCGTGATATTTGTGGGCGACGGCCTTTCCGACCGCTTTGGGGTGGAAGAGGCGGACGTGATTTTCGCCAAGCACCGCTTGATCGACTATTGCCGCGCGCGCGGCCTGGCCCATATTCCCTTTGAGACGTTCGCGGACGTGCAAACAGAAATCGGCGCCTTGCTGGCGGATGAAGAGCGAAGCGTGAAGCATGAAGGATGAACAAGGCGAATGCGTCGTTGGCGCTTCACCTTTTAAAATTCATACTTCATAATGCCATCGTGAATTGTGAACCGTAATTTGAAATTCGAATTCTCTTTTTTGAAAAATTTCAACGGATAGGAAAGATTCTCCATGCCACTCCCCGGAACCACAAGCCGTACCGCTGAACTGCTGGCGCTGGAGCGCCAATACTGTTCTTTTGGCGATACGGTGCACTATCTTGAACCACCCAAAATCTTCAGCAACTGCGAGGGCTCTTACCTTTACGACGAGCAGGGCACACCCTACCTGGATCTCCAGATGTGGTATTCGGCGGCGAGCTTTGGCTATAAGAACCCGCGGCTCGACGCCGCGTTGAAGCGCCAGATCGACCGCCTGCCCCAGCTCGCCTGCCAGTACCTGCATGCCGAGAAAGTGGAGCTGGCGGCTCGCATTGCGCAATATTGCGAAAAGCGCTTTGGCGTGAAAGGCCGCGTTCACTTCAACGTGGGCGGCTCGCAAGCCATTGAGGATTCTCTCAAGATCGTCCGCAACGCCACGGGCAAGAACCTGATGTTTGCTTTCATGGGCGGCTACCACGGCCGCACTCTGGGCGCTTCAGCCATTACGTCAAGTTACCGCTACCGCCGCCGCTACGGCCACTTCAGCGACCGCGCGCAGTTCATGTTTTATCCTTACTGCCAGCGCTGCATCTACAACCTCAAGCCGGAAACCTGCGGGCTCTACTGCGAAGATCAATTCGAGAAATTGTTCGATACCGAATACTTCGGCGTCTGGGACGCCAAGGCCAAGGCCTCCGAGTACGGAGCGTTTTATATCGAGTCGGTGCAGGGCACGGGCGGCTACGTGATTCCACCCGCGGACTACTTCAAGCGCCTCAAGGAAACCTGCGACCGGCACAAGATTCTGATCGTCGATGATGAAATTCAGATGGGCTTTTACCGCACCGGGAAATTCTGGGGCATCGAGAATTTCGGCATCACGCCGGACATCATCGTCTTCGGCAAGGCGCTGACCAACGGGCTGAATCCCATCTCCGGGCTCTGGGCGCGCGAAGACCTGATCACGCCAGAAGTGTTCCCTCCCGGCTCCACGCACTCCACTTTTTCCGCCAACACCCTGGGCACCGCGGTGGCGCTTGAGACGCTCAAGATGCTGGAAGAGGAAGATTATGAGACGCTGGTCAACGAAAAAGGCGCCTACTTCCTCAACGGGCTGCGCGAGCTGGAAAAACGCCATCCGGAATCGATCGGCGGGGTGGATGGGCTGGGTATGGCGCTCCGCATCGAGGTCACGAAGCCAGACCGCATTACTCCCGACCGCGAGTTGACCGACCGAATCTTTGCCGAAGGCATGGCGGGCAACCTGGAGGCCGGCGGCCGCAAGTTGGGCTTGGTGCTCGACGTGGGCGGGTACTACAAGAACGTCTTTACCATCGCGCCTTCGTTCACGATTACTCGCGAGGAGATGGATTTGGCCTTCGAACTCCTCGACCAGCTCTTTACCCGCTGCGCGAAGAAATAAATCTGTGCGCGGGTCCTGCCCGCTTATCCGAGTCCCTCGCTCTCGAATGACAAGCAGAGCGAGGGATCTGCTTTTCGTCTTTCATCCCTCCACGCTCAGCACCTGCTATTTGTAACTCCTAACCGGGACCTTATCCCCGGACTGCTCACTTCATCCCTCCACCGTCACAGTTTCTTTATCCTCACTCCCTTTTCAAGATTCCCTTCGGAACCGCCGCTCAACCGGGTGCGCTGCAAGGGGGCGACAACCCAATCCTGATTTTCCCGGCAGCTGCGAGGAATCAAGTTGCGGGCTTTTAACCATCGAAGCGGGAAGAAAGTTGTTTTGTCCGGCTGTCTTCTGCTGGTTGCGGGCGTGACCGCCGTCAATTCCGCAGCAAGCCGCGAGCGCCCCGCGGCAGCAAAGGGCACGGTGAGTTACGGACACCTGCCGCTCGCCTTCGAACCCAACCATGGTCAAGCCGCTCCCGGCGTGAAATTTCTGGCACACGGAAATGCTTCCACGGTTTACCTTAGCGCCCGGGAATTAATTTTGCTCCTGCGCCACACCAAGCGGCGGTACAAGCGCCGGCACGCAGGGTGGCGCGCTCCTTCAATCGCAGGCCCTACTGCGTCCTCCTTCGCTCCCTTCCGCGTGAGCCTGGTGGGCGCCAGTGCGCACTCCGCCGCACAAGGGATTGGCGCGCTGCCCGGCAGGAGCAATTATTTTTTGGGCAGCGATCCTTCCCAATGGATTCGAGACGTTCCCACGTATTCGCGAGTAAGGTTCCAAGCGATTTACCCGGGAATCAGCGCCGTCTACTATGGCCGCGGGAGGCAGTTGGAATTTGACTTTGTTGTGGGCGCTGGCGCGGACCCGGGCGCCATCCGCTTGAATTTCACCGCCCCACCCGGCCGCGCGAGTTTGCGCGTTGCGGCCAACGGCGATCTTGTCGTGGGCACCGGCACAGGCAACGTCCGCTTGCGAAGCCCGCGCGCTTACCAGGAAATGGGCCCAGGTGCAGTCCGGCGCCGAAGGTTTCTTCCGGCCCGCTATCATCTGGAAGCCGGGAACGTCGTCGGCTTTTCGCTTGGGGCCTATGACGCCACACTGCCGCTCATCATCGACCCCGTCCTCAGTTACTCGACCTACCTGGGCGGCGCCGATTTCAACGATGCCACCGGTATCGCTGTCGATGGCTCGGGCAACGCCTACCTGACCGGCTACACAACCTCCATCGACTTCCCGGTGCAGGGCGGCGTGCAAAGCAACTTCTCGGGCGGAAATTGCGATACGGAGGTCAACACCGCTCCCTGCTTTGACGCCTTCGTCGCCAAGCTGAATCCACAAGGCAGCGGGCTCCTCTATTCCACCTACCTCGGCGGCACCGGAGACGACCGTGGAATTCGCATTGCCGTGGACGCGGCTGGGGAAGCCTATGTGGCGGGATACACCAACTCGCTCGATTTCCCCATCGCCGGCGCTTTCCAGAATTCTCCGGGCGGCGGCACGTGCGGCACCACCAGTTATCCCGAACCCTGCTATGACGCCTTCATCGCCAAGCTCAGCGCCTCCGGATCGAGTTTGCTTTATGCCAGCTACCTGGGCGGGACCGGAGATGATTTTGCCCGCGGACTTGCCGTGGATTCCAGTGGCAACGCCTATGTCGCAGGGCTCACTTCCTCGACGAATTTCCCCACAACCAGCGGCGCGCTGCAAACAAGTTACGGCGGCGGACCGTTCGACGGCTTCGTCACCAAGATCAGCTCTGCAGGCACAGCCCTCGTTTACTCGACTTACCTGGGCGGCAGCGGAGAAGA
>JBJKQF010000211.1:0-3431 GCA_046705545.1 Terriglobia bacterium | reverse complement strand
GGTGAATGCCCAGACGAACTCCGCCCAGACCCTCCAATTTGAGTCTTCTAGTAAGCGTTTGTACCCTTCACGAGCAAACAACCTATAGCCAGATAATCCAGCCGGGCTGGCGGTGCACCTCCAACGCTGACGTCCGCGTAAGGCGCCGCCAAAACAAATCCACCCGAGTTGCTGTTATATTTCGCACCGCTAAGGAATAGCTTTTTCATGAAGTTTACAATTAGTCGAGGATTGTGTGAGGTAGTATGTTTCCCTGTCGTTCGAAAGATTGCATCGAAAATGCGCAGTGAATAGAAGTTCAAACGGCAACACCCCGTCTGGGTCTCCATTCCGGCGTCTCGATCTCTTTCATTATAAGTCACGCCTATCCGCCGTCAACCGCAACCTTGTGCGTCACCCGCTGAAATGACTCTTGATTCTCTCTTTCAGGATGCAGCCAAGCCCGCGGCTTGGCCCGAACCCCTCCGAGGGTTTCTACTTGGATACTTTGCACTACTGCCGGGTTGCATCTGCCAGTTCCGCTCCATCCGTTGCCGACGCCGCCCTGCGAGCCCTGGAAGTTACGCGCCGCCGTGCCATGGACGGCCGGCCACCGCCTGGCCGAGAATGCCTTGCCTTCGACTCAGGGCTTCGGACTTGGCCATCCCATTTGGCGGCTTCCACGTAGCTTATGACGTTGACAGCCATCAGGGCGTTACGCCCCCAGGACTATTATATTTTAGGCAGCCCGCCCCTTCTGGACGGGACGATCCGCAGGAAGCAACGCAGGCATTTACAAACATTTGCATGGCATCAAAATCTTGCTCATTTGATTTGACCGTAGCGGTGATACCTGTTATTAATGGAGCCCAAGATTCAATCCCCCGCACCTCGCAAATGTCTGAAAGGAGCCAGGGTAAACAGGATGAGATGGACTTACTTTAATCGCCTGACATCAGTTTTGCTGGTGCTGTTATCGGCCTCCTTTTTGCGTTCTGCTCTCGCAGCCGAGGGACAGAGCCGCCCGCCCTATAACGTCATTTTGGTGACACCGGACCAAATGCGCGCCGACGACATGCACACCTATGGGTACCCCTACCCAGACACACCCAACATCGACCAGCTTGCAAACGAAGGGACGGTTTTCACGCGCGCGTACGCGGCTGCGCCCTGGACAACGCCCTCGTTTGGGGCTATCCTGACCAGCCTGTTTCCCACCGTTCACGGGATGACCCTGCCTCCTTATGAGAGCTGCGGGCCTTCCGTGACTCAGCCGCTCACCAGTGGCAGCATTCGTTCCGTTCCACCGTTTCTTCTGCTCTCACCGCATAAACCCATCATTCCCGAAATTCTCAAGCCTTACGGCGTGGTAAGTGCCGTAGATGATGCCAACTGCTGGTCGATTTGGGACGTGGTGAACCGGGGCTGGGATGACTTCAAATTTTTTCCGGGGTACCAGTTGCCGGTGCCGGGACACGCGAGCCGGAGCAGTTTCTATCTGACGGCGCCAAAGACAACCTCCTGGGCCGAGCAGTGGCTAAAGGCTCATCGCGACCAGCGGTTTTTCTTTTGGGTCCACTATATGGAACCCCATTCCCCGTACAACGCGCCAACAGCCTACGACCGCTTTAAGACTCCCGACGATTTTCCGAACCTGAGCGATAACGGCGGCGAGGGCTCAACCAAGCTTTACAACCTTGCCAAACTCCAGAATATCCACGCGATTCGCCGTCTGCAGGAACTCTATGCCGCCAAAATTCTGTACGTAGATCATTACATTGGTGAACTTGTCAAAAGCGTCCATGAGCTGGGTCTCGACAAGAATACGATCATCATTCTTGTCTCAGACCATGGGGAACTCCTCTATTCCCATCCGCGGGATTTTAATACGAGCACCCATCGGTCCCTCTATGACGCTGATTTGCACGTTCCGCTGATCTTTAGGGGGCCGGGCATTCCTGCGGGGAAAAGGGTGAATGTTCTTGCCAGTCACTATGACATCGTGCCCACCCTTTTGGATTTTGAGAATCTGCCGCCCCTTGGTCACACAGACGGAGTGAGCCTGAAGGGAGTCATCCAGGGGACCTCGTCCCATGCTCCGCATCACTACCTCTACGCAGAAGAGAGCATCATCAAGCCGCAGTATTCCATTCGGGACGTTCGCTACAAGTTGATTGAAACCATGCCAACGGGAAAGATCCACTGTTTTGACAACGCGACCGATCCGGGAGAGCTTCACAATGTCTGCGCGCAGATCCCCAAGGAAGCCGCGCGGTTGAAAGCGGCTCTGGACCTGCACATTCAGTCGCTCATTCGGCAGGCAAAGTCGTACCCTGACTGGCAGAACAACGCCGGGCTTGCCGTGCTGGAGCGGCGGGACTCAAAATCGCTCAACATGCTGGCTCCACAGCAATTAACAGTCTCATTTTCGGGTGACTGGAATTATCAACTTACCGGCCGGGGATGGTCTCTCGTCAAGGGCGCAAACAACTTTCACGGCTTCGCCTACGTCTCTCCGCCGGGGCCGGCTACAGCGCACGTCGTCTGGAGGTCCGATACGCCACTAACCGGAAAGTACGAGATTTCCGTGTGGTATGGAGGAACCGGCAAGCCGGGCATGCAGCAAGCGAGCGATGCAAACTACATCGTGCGGTTCAAGGGCGGGTCGATGTCGTTCCCGATTGATCAAAATCAGCATCAGGGGGAGTGGGTGTCGCTCGGAGAGTTCAACGATCCATCCACAGTGGAACTGACCAACCGTGCCGACGGAGCGGTTGTAGCCGGGGCTGTCAGATTTAAGAGAGACGGACCCAGCCACTGAAGTTTGCAGCTATTTTGCTGACTTGTGCTTTAGAAAGGTCCCGCGCTGAAGTTCGTCAAAAGCATTTCGAAGCTCTTCCTGGGTATTCATGACGATGGGACCGTACCAAGCCACCGGCTGCTCGATCGGCTTGCCGGAAACCAGAAGGAACCGGATGCCGTCGTCGCCGGCCTGCACGGTGACCTCATCGCCGCGGTCAAAGAGCACCAGCGACCGGTTGTCGGCCTCCGCGGGCGGCGCAGTATCTAGCCACCCGACCGGTTCGGTAGGAGCCGCCAGCGGCCCGGAAGAGTTGCAGAACTTTCCAGTCCCCGCAAAAACATAGGCAAAAGCGTGCCGGGAGGTCTCCACCGGAAGGCTCTTGCGCTTTCCGGGCGGCACAGAAACGTCAAGATAAATCGGGTCTGCCGCCACGCCGTCCACGGGGCCTTTGGCGCCCCAGAAATTTCCGCAGACCACGCGCACGTGCGTGCCGTCATCGTCAGTGATCTGGGGGATTTCAGCTGCTTTCACTTCCTGATAACGGGGCGAGGTCATCTTAAGCGACGACGGGAGGTTCCCCCAAAGCTGGAAGCCGTGCATGCGGCCGCTCTGGTCGCCTTTCGGCATCTCCTGGTGAATGATTCCGCTG
>JBJKQF010000210.1:0-6542 GCA_046705545.1 Terriglobia bacterium | reverse complement strand
TGTGCTTCCGCAAAATGTCCGATGCGCGCCTTGGCCATGACGGGGATTGTAACGGCGTTCATGATCTCTTTGATGATCTTGATGGAAGCCATGCGCGCCACGCCGCCTTCTTTGCGGATGTCCGCTGGGACGCGTTCCAGCGCCATTACCGCGCAGGCGCCCGCTTCCTCGGCGGTCTTGGCCTGTTCGGCGGTGGTCACGTCCATGATCACCCCGCCTTTCAGCATTTCCGCCAGGCCCACTTTCAACTTCATTGGCTGCTCATACTCCCACATCGTTCCTCCTCGAAATCTCCGCTGCCTGTCCACGCTCCGACGGTTGGGGGAGTATTTCCCGCAACCTGAAGGGACAGGCGCTGAAGCATGGCCTCCCTGGGTGGCACGGGAGTTCATATTTCTCGCTCAGAATGAAGACCCGGAAAACCGCCTCTTAGCGTTGCCCCTCGCTCAAAAGCTCCCGCGAGACTCCACCCCTCTATTATTGGCCGATTAGCGCGAAATGGCAATCCGTGAGCTGGCCAGCAGCCCAGAGTGTGGCCGCTGGGCGCTGTGCCGGATAGCACGCCCACGAGAGCCGTGGTTTGGCTTGATCCTGGAAGCTGAGTAGAAGGTGTAACGATAAAATGGCGACGTTAGACGTTTGCTATAATTCTTGCCGGCGCCTCTAATCTTGATGTTTCACGAAAGGATTTGAATGACGGCCCCTTCCAAGGCTACCCAGCTTCTAGACTCAAAGCATGTTCTCCTCCTAGCCATCGACCTGCAGACTAAGCTGATGCCCGCCATCTTTGAAGCGGAGCGGGTTATCAAGAACAATCTGATCCTCCTGCGCCTGGGGCAACTGCTTTCGATCCCCGCAATTCTTACCACGCAATATGCGAAAGGATTGGGGCCCGTGGTTCCCGAGGTGGCCGCCGCTGCGCCGGGCATCACGCCCCTGGACAAGGCCAGTTTTGGATGTTTTGGCGATCAAAATTTCCAGCAGCATCTCAAAGAACTCGTGGCGGAGCGGACAACTCTTCTGGTGGCGGGGGTTGAGTCGCACGTCTGCGTGAGCCAGACGGTGCTTGGCGCGCTCGATGCGGGGTACACGGTTCATGTGGCTGAAGACGCTACGTCTTCACGCACCGGCTCCAACTGGCAAATCGGCTTGAACCGAATGGAAAAAGCCGGGGCCGTTGTCAGTTCCACGGAAATGATGGTCTATGAACTGCTCCGGAAGAGCGGCACGCCGGAGTTCAAAGCTATCCTGCCTTTGCTGAAGTAGCTACAAGTTTCGAAGAAAAGGGTTCGAATCCCGTTCACGGCCGATGGTGGTGCTGGGGCCATGACCTGGAAAGACGGGCGTGTCGTCCGGGAAGGGAAGCAGCTTTTCGCGGATGGATTGCAGCAATTCTTTTTCCGACCCACCCCACAAATCCCACCGTCCTATGCTGCCTTGGAACAAGGTGTCGCCCGCAAACATCCGGGCGTGATCGCCGTTGAGGTAGAGGGAAAGGCTGCCCGGAGAATGTCCCGGCGTGTGCAGAACTTCGAGCGCCAGGGGCCCCCACTTGAGGCGGTCGCCTTCCTTTAGGAATTGCTCCACCTGCACCATGCCGGGCGTTTCCACTCCCAGCCAGGCCGCTTGCCCCGCCAGGTTTTGGTAAAGAGGCAGATCGGCCTCATGCATCAGCACAGGCGCGCTCGTCGCTTCATGGAGTTTTAAGAGTCCGCCGACGTGGTCGATGTGGGCGTGCGTGGCGATAATGTACTTCACTTTCAGGCTGTGGCGCGTCAGGATTTCCTGTACGCGCTCAACTTCGTCGCCCGGATCAATGACGATGGCTTCTTTAGATTCCTCATCGCCCACCAAAGAGCAGTTGCAGGCCAGCATGCCGACTGGAAGAATTTTGTGAAGCATAGACCTCTCATTCTAACCGGAATGCCCGGGCGATGATAGCCGCCCCAGGCGCTGAAGACTAGGTTGCCACTCTAAAGTGCAGGATTCGGAGTGATGATTTCAGGAAGGGGGAATGTTAGGCGGGCTGTTTTAGGCGTTCCGGCCCAGCAGCGTGTTTCGGGCGTCAACGAGCGCTCGAAACCGCGCAGAATCGCCACCGACATCCGGATGATGGCGGCGAGCCGCTTTTCGAAAAGCTGATTCGATCTGCGCGTCGGACGCTCCAGGCTCAAGGCCGAGCGCCCTCCATGCGGGAGCGAACGGGTCCTCAGAAGACGGCTGTTCCCGCGGTGCGCTTTGCTGAGAGCTCCGGGGCGGTCTGCGTGCCGCTTCCCGAAGCCCGGACAGTAGATGGGAAGCGAGATTGTGCTCCCGAACGTACTTCTCAAACAATTGCAGAACATCTTCGATCGGCACCGATCGGAACTCTGGCGATGCGCTAAGAATGCCGACCCACTCGCTGCTGCAAAGGTTCAACCTTTCACCCAGGCGAACCGAGTACTCAACAGTCTTCCAGGTGCTACTGTTGCCGCCTCGCTCCGAGATGCACAGAAAATACTCTTTTCGCCCCGCCCGTTCCTTCGTTTTGATGAACATGTGTAACCCGGATTTAGTGTTTTGGCCTTTAGTGCAACGGCAGCGTCAATTTTAGTTGAGTTGGAAGTGTGATTCCACGATCATGACCACTGAGCGTTTCTTCATGTCGAATACGGCAGGGCGAAACTTCCATTTGAGAATTGCTTCCGCGGCCCTTTCGTCCAGGCCTAAGCCCAGAGGCTTGATGAGGATATCCCTCTTGACCCGCCCATCCGCTCCCACCACCACCGCGATGCGGACGCTTCCATGCAGACCGAGTTTCTTCGCCTCTCCGGTATAAGATATTTTGGTCTGGTGCAAAACAGTAGGAGGGATCGTCCTTTTTCCCTCCGCGTTGGTGGGATGCCACATCCCGACGAAAGCCGCGATCTCAGCCAGCATCTTTTCTCCCGTAGCGTCGGGGTTGAATTTGCCGGGGTGGAGCAGGTACAGCCTCCAGTAGTCAGGCACAAAGTCGGCAAGCTTCTGGCCGCGTGCGATAAAGATACTGGCAATTGCGTCTTGGAGGCTCGACAGGCTGACGGAATGGGGATCGGTGAGAATTTGCACCGTCACCTTATGGCCCGCGATCGGCTTGAGCGATTTGGCATCCGCAAAGTAGGCGTATTCGAGCCGCTCGCCCTTGATCAGAAGCTTTTTAGACTGTAGCTTTACTTCGTTTACTCGCAAGCAAGCGTCAAGGGTCCAGGGGCCGGGCTTGCCGCCTTCGAGAAACTTGCCCGTAGAGGAGTAGACCAGCATGGAACCAGCGTGAAAGCGCTGCAGTATCAGTGTTTGCCCAGCGTAAGTCTTGTTGAGGAGAACTCCGATGGTCTCCAGGTCCGCGCCGGAAAGATGGGTAGCAGGCGCCACGCTCAGGGCTATCATGGCAACAATCCGCATGTACCGTATCGAAACCCTTCCGCGCAGCGAATTTGCTCGGGATTAAGAATTTAGCGTTCCAGCGATTAAGAATATACACCCTCGCCAGCACTGTCGCCTATCAGCAGCTATAGGCAGGCATGAATGGCGGGAGTCTTCGAGCCTTTTTGTCTTCTATGCCCACACCGTCTTGAAACAATTTGGGGACAGAGAGATTTGAAACCGCCCCCCTCTGTGTGCGTAAAGTGCGTGGGCGAGAGTGTTGGAGTCGAGTACGGGAAGAGGCGGTATGCCTCGTCGTGGGGCCTCGCAGGACGCTGCCTGAGAAAGAACTGCAGAGTTTTGAAGTGACAGAGCTCCAAGGCGCTTACGCCAAGACGAATGGAGCGGAGGCGATCACCGCTGCAAAGGTCGCCAAAAGCACCCAGGACCATGGATTTGCAAAGTTGAATGTGGATCCAAGTCCGTCACGCTTCTCGACAAACAGCGCGGCATCGTTCGGGTTGTAGTACACAATTGCGCCTTTCCAACACTCGTTCGGCGTGGAGTCCATCGGATCTTTGATGGCGGTCATTTTGGTTTTAAGTGCGCTGAGTAACGCGAGGATGATAAGCAGCGGCCCCAGAACGACCACCGAGACCGGAATAGCAAGTGGGGCCGCGAGTGCTATAAGCCCGAACATGACTGCAAAAAAGTAACCGAACCCGATCAGCCCCACAAGCATCACAACGCGTGATCGCGAGCGGCGGGAGCCGTACCATCCGGCGAAGGCCATAATTAATGTCCATGCGCAAATCTCCGCGCCAAATATCACAGGACCATACACACCCTTCGAGGATCGCTCAATCCAGCGGTTGGGCTGGCCGGCGAAATTGAAGTGCACCGCGTAGCGAAGAGCAATCAGGCTCCAGTTGAAGTGCAGCCAAAGGGCGGTTGCGGCGAGAAGTGCGAACGGACCAATCCCGAGCCATACGAACCACGGAATCTTGTCGGGGGCAATCGTCATCTCCGCTTCCTGCGGACGCGTATATTGGACGGCGGCGGGCGTCAGTTTTCGGTTCTGCGAGTAAAAACTGATGCCAGCGGCAAGTAAAATCGCTATCGGAACGGCAGTGGCAATTGAGTTGAGCAGCCTTTCGGGTGAAAGCAGAAGTGCAGAGATTCCCGTCAGCACAACGGCCACAACCGTGAAACGAAACATCAATATTGCCCGGCGGGCAGCCGGGCTTTTGCGAAAATCGGGTGGGACCGGAACGGCAAAGAGGATTTCGCGCCTAGTCATGTTCGGTATGGCGAACAGTACAACTCCCATGAAGATGGACACAGCAAGAGGGAGGATCCTCATGAACGCGCAACCTCCTTCGCCATGGCACGCAACTCGGTGGCTATCCCCTCAGCGGGAATCCCCTGCGAGCGCATTTGGGCCACGATCCTGCGCAGCCGTGTGCGAAAATTCTCCGTCCAGCGGAGATCTTTCAGTGGAGGAGTGGCGCGCGGCAGAACCGCGGCACCGCGCCCGTGCTTCAGGTGAAGCCATCCCTCAGCCGCAAGCTGTCGATATGCCTCTGCCACCGTGTTAAAGTGCACCCCCAACTCCATGGCAACCCTTCGGACCGAAGGGAGTGTCGCCCCTGGAGGAAGCTGGCCTTCGACTAGCAGGACCCGCAGACTATCCATAATTTGACGAACAGCCGGAAATCCGGAAGCAGGATCAATCCGAATTTTAGGGAATTGCGCCATTAGTGTATAGTGTGCATGTACACTATACGGATGTCAACACAAGTTATAGTCTTTGGGCACAGCCTTGCAGGTCCGCTTTCGGCGAAAGGTGCGCAGTTTCTCGGCATACGCTGTGGGAGGGCTTCTTTGCACCCGTATCCGCCAAACCCAAACCGTGTTGCTGGCATAAGAAGATAAGCAACTTCAAAAGGGCACCCCCCTTGTGCTGTCTGGAAGCGGTTTTGCGTCGATCAATGTGTGGCGTGGGCATGCCCTGTCGTGGTGAATCGAAATACACCCGCCTTCAAGAAAAACCTCGGTTATCGCAATTTGATTTAACGATCCTGGATGTTGTAACTCGTATTATTAAAGCGAGCTTAAGCCAATGGTTGACAATCCAACGAACAACATATTTGTTGACCAATCCGCTAAGCGGGGCACTCTCCCCCGGCAGGAGGGAGAGGGTTTTGACGGCAGGAAGCTACGAGAAAAGCAGTTCATTGGCAGCCCAAGTAAATTGCAAGCCATCAGGCCTAATAGGCATAGTATGGGCCTACCACTCCACCTGGGCCTATTTGATTGAAAATTCCGATGAAGACCTTGCGGCCAAAGAAAAATGGCGTTCCAAAGTCAAAATAGTCTGTGGAAGGACTGTTCCCGCTATCACCTCCCAGGTTGTTGAATGCTGCGTTTGTGCCTCCGTTGGCATTGTACAGGGCATCGGCGTTCGCAACGTTGAAGGAAACCGAACCCGACGTGCCATGCATGCCGGTGTTCGTGACTTTGTAACTGATGATTGATCTAGGACAATAGAGTCCCGGCAGGTCCGAACAGGCAGGAATCCCCAGCGTGGCGTGATCCATAAAATAGATGGCGCTCGACCGGGTATCGAAAAAACTACTATAAGAAGCGTTCTGATAGGTGGTTTGGGTGTTGCCGTAACCATCGGCCGTATAAACCTGCGCGTTGCCCAGAGAGTTGTCAGCCTGGGTTCCGATTCCAAAGATCATCGACCCCGCGACGGTTTGCGCTCCGGTGTCGGGAATGGAAGGTAATGAAATGAGCAATCCATTGTTGTCCTGAGGAAACGTCCATACAGGATTCGAAACCTGATAGCCCGGCTCAACCGGGGTATATTGGCAAACCGAATTGGGACAAAGATAATACTCGGACGGGACGGTGTGGAACCATGTACACGGGAAGCCACAATCCTGCTCGAAGGTCCCAACGCCCAGAATGCCATTGGCACCCAGAGCCGCTACCGTATCGTCGCTAGGCCCGCCGGCGCGCGTGCAGACAGGGGGGACAGGATATGGGGAGGAAGCGCTGATAATTTGGATGGGAACGGAAGGTCCCGTTTCACCTGCCATCTTAATGTCTGCGGTGACGATCGGGCCCCAGGTGTAGGAGCCATCGCGATACAC
>JBJKQF010000209.1:0-11614 GCA_046705545.1 Terriglobia bacterium | reverse complement strand
ACAAGCGCCACCAGCGGCGAAGCTTCTTGGTCCACCGGAACGAACCCATGATCGGAGAGCACCACGAAGGTCACGGAATCATCCGAGTTCACGGCCTTGCTGATGTTTCCGATTTCCGTATCCATCTTCTCCACGGCGTCCAGCGCTTGGGGCGCAAAAGGTCCAAAGCGATGGGCGAGCTGGTCGTAATCGGCAAAGTGGACCAGGAGCAGGTCAGGGTGGTATCGCTTCCAGATGTAGGCGGCTGCCTGGGCGCGCATGTGATCCGGCGCCATCTCGTTGACGGGGGTACGCTGGTGGTTGCGGCCGGAGGTTGCGCTGCGCAGGGCGTTCAGAACTTCACCGAAGAGCCGCGGAGTGGAATGATGCGCGGGCGTTTGAAGATCGTGGTGCGGGTCCGGGGCGGCCGGATCCCAAATCTCAGGAATGTTGTAAGTGATCCTCCCTCCGGCGCTGACCGGCCAGGCCACGGCTGCCGTCTTGCGGCCGGAGGCTTCCGCAATGTCCCAGAGCGTGGGCACGTCGATCGCGCGGGCAAACCACGTCCAGGGGCGCGCCTTCTCGGTGGGGTCCAGCGAGGCCAGGTGGCTGTAAATTCCGTGCTTGCGCGGTCGAACTCCGGTCACCAGGGTCGCGTGAGCCGGATAGGTGGTGGAGGGATAAACGCTTTCAACGGTCTCCGCGCTGGCGCCGGATTCCACCAGCTTCCGGAGGTTTGGAATTTTCAGCCCAAATTTGCCGGCATGGCGGTAGAAGTCCGGACGCATTCCGTCGGCGGATAGCACGACCACTCGCGATGGCTTCGCCGATCGGTTCTTGTTCATCCCTCACCGCTTGAGACCCTAGTTGGTGATCCGACGCAAGTTCCGAAAAACGCATCCCGTCTCCGTCGTTTCCGGACCGGGAAGAGTAGGGCCGGTTCGAACCGTTCGATCGCGCCCTTACCCTTTCTGTCAACGCGCTCCGTCAGCGCCAGGGAGCGCTGCCTGCCCTGTGAATGCTTGAACTTCTTCTCTGCTCATATCCTAAACCACAAAGGGACGCCGATGCCAAGCGAATTGAACTTGCGGAAAATAAATCTGAGAAGGGAAATGAAGCTGTCCCCGGCGCGATCGTGAAGTTCCTGGCTTAAAAGTTCCGGTATGCTGCTTGAGCGCCCGCCGGAATTTTACCGGCGGCCCACGAGAAGCGGCATCACGGCAAAGATCCCCAGCATGGCGACGTACACGATCCCGGCCGCAGGATCGCGGCTTGCCAGGTACTGGCGGAGGGTCAGGCCGCGCAGAACCAGAACCACAAAAAGTTCCGCGGCAAGCATCAAGCCTAATGCCACCAAGCCGGTCCCCAAGCGCGTGGTTGCTCTATTCGGAAGGCGCTGCCGGAGCACCACCCAGCGCGCCGCGAAGATCGTGACCGCCAGCATGACCGGTGCCTCCAACAGTTCTGCAGTTCTTTCCCCCAGGCGCGGAAGAACGTAGAGGACGCGCAACGTTCCGAGCGCGAAGCCCGCCGCAAACACCACAGCGAAATAGAGTCCGCCGGCTTTCAAGATGCGCATAGGCGCTTGCTGCCCATTGGGCGTCGGAAGGATCAACTCGCGAGGCGCCGCCGGCAAGCTGGAATTGCCGCCCGGCACCGATTGCCACTATAGTATAATAATAAGATCAAGGCGATGGGGTTCGCCAAAACTGTCCAGCAAGGGACTAATGACTCCTGGCCGCCAGTCGGCGCTCAGGAGTTTTTTTATTGATCGCCGCGGTGCGCGGAGAGGTGAAGCAATTTGCGACTTTTCTTGTTGATTCTTTTTGGCTCGATTGGAACTCTGGCGCGGTATGCGCTGGGAGGTGTGATCCAATATCGCTATGGTTCCTCGTTTCCTGCGGGCACGATAGGCGTGAACCTGCTGGGATGTTTCTTTCTGGGCGCCGTCAGTGAGTTCGCCCTGCAGCATTTATCCATTCCACCCGATTGGCGCATTGGAATCACGGTGGGATTTTTTGGGGCGTTCACAACGTTTTCAACCTTTAGCTTGGAAAGCGCCAGGATGCTGGAAGACGGCGACTGGCTCAAAGGCGCGACGTACATCGGCATCAGCGTGGTGGGTGGCTGTTTGCTGGCGGCTGCAGGGATGCACCTGGCCGATCTCGTATAGAAAGGGACACGATGATGGAGCACCAACGATTTGAGGGCGAGCGTACTCTAATGCGGATTCACATCGGAGAGTCTGACCGGTGGGAAGGGAAACCCCTTTACGAGGCGATTGTCGAGGTATTGCGCCATGAAGGCTTCTCAGGCGTGACGGTTCTGCGCGGCGTGGGCGGCTACGGGTCGAGCAGCCGCGGCCGCGGCCTTTACCACACCACGCACATCCTGCGCCTTTCGCAAGACCTGCCGGTCGTGATCGAATCGGTAGAGTATGCGGAGCGCATTGAGGAAATCCTGCCCAAGCTGGATGCGATGGTGGATGGTGGACTGATCACCTTGGAGAAAGTCCGGGTCATTCTTTACCGTTCCAGCAAATAGGCTGCAACCCGCGCTCGGAAAGCAGACTGTGTTATGGAGCCAGGCAAGGCAACGCCGGTACCGATGAGCGCCAATCACCGCCGGGTGCTTTCGGTCCGAATGCGCCTGCTGGAGAATGATTGTCGTCAGCTCTTGGATCTGTTGCGGCCTACCGCTCCGGGCGGGTCGCCCGCGGAGACTCTGCCTGCTGAAAAAGCCCAGAAGGTTGAGCGCGCTCTCCGCAACTTTCTTTCCCGCATCTCCCAAATCAGGACCGAATTGGAACTCGACGATGTTCAGCAGAATGTCAGGCGGGCGGCGGCGGCGTTGGTGGCGGGGATGAGGACCAACGTTGAAGAGCTCGATCCCCGTTACCTCAAGGGGTACGGGGCGGTGCCTGATCCGCTGGCCCGTTATCTGCAGGAATGTCTTCAGGGCCTCGAAGAGCCCCTCCGAGTCGTCAGCCGGATTCTGGCTGACGGAGCGCAAGCCCCACCGCCAGAAGCTGAATCCTGAACCCGCAAGTTCGCATATAATAACTCCCCGCCTGGGCAGGCGTGATTCAACCGAAATCTGATGAGGGGCAAAACGGAAGATGACTCCGGCTGGAAATCCCGAAGAAAATCAGGCTCGCTGGCTCAACCGGAACGTGGCCGGAATGGGTTTGACCAGCCTGCTCTCCGACGTCAGCCATGAAATGGTGACGGCGATTCTGCCCAGCTTCCTCGCGGCTCTGGGAGTTTCGGCGGCCGCTCTGGGGCTCATTGAAGGAGTCGCGGACGGTGTGGCCAGTTTCATCAAGCCGGCGGCAGGATGGTTCGCGGACCGCGCCGGGCGCCGCAAGCCCATCGCCGTGGGCGGATATTTCCTGACGGGCGGTTCGGCGGCGATTTTCGCATTTGCTTTCGGCTGGCCGCTGGTCTTAATCGGGCGCGCGGTGGGCTGGTTCGGCAGGGGAATCCGCTCGCCCGTGCGCAAGACGATCTTGGCCGCCTCGGTCCCGGCGGAATCGCGCGGCAAGGCCTTCGGCTTTGAGCGCGCCGGAGACACCGTGGGCGCCATCATCGGTCCGCTGATCGCCGTCTGGTTGCTGGGATCCTTCCATCACCACGCCACCGAACCTACGTCCACTTTTCGCATGATTTTCCTGCTGGCCTTGATTCCGGGCGTCGCCGCCGGGATCAGCTTTGCCTTTCTGGTCCGGGACACTGCCGGCCCGGGCAGCAACGCCAAGTTTGTTGCGTCGCTCCGGCAGCTGCCGCAAAGCTTTCGGAGATTCCTGGCGGGCGTGGGAGTCTTCGGCATGGGGGACTTCGCCCATACGCTGATGATCCTGGCCGCGACCCAACTTCTGGTTCCGGGCCGCGGAATGGCGCATGCCGCCGGAATCGCCGCTCTCCTCTACGTGGGCCACAACGTGGTTTACGCGGCAGCGTCTTATCCGGTGGGCGCTCTTTCCGACCGCCTGGGACGGCGGGGCTTGCTGGCGCTGGGCTATCTGGCCGGATCTCTCACCGCGCTGGGCTTTGTGGCGGCGTTCATCTGGCATCTGGCGACGATACCTTATTTGCTGTTCCTGTTTGCCTTGGGAGGTTTCTACGTTGCTTTTGAGGAGGCGCTGGAAGGTTCCATCACCGCGGATTTGTTGGAGCCCGAGGTGCGCGGGACCGCCTACGGCGTTTTGGGCGCCGTCAATGGCATTGGCGACGTGGTGGCGAGCATCCTGGTGGGGTTCTTGTGGACCGCGATTTCGCCCGCCCTGGCCTTTGGTTATTCAGCGGTTGCGATGCTGGCTGGCGGGATTCTTGTTTACCGGCTGCGCTGAAACCTGAGCAAGCGTCCAAGAGCGATTGTGAACCCTGATCTCTGCTGAACCTGCACGGGAACTTTCATTCCCCAGAAGTAAAGATATAAATGCCGCCCATATGGACCTTGAGCTGGATATCCTGGGTGCCTGCGGGGTTCCAGAAAAGGACCTTCTTCCGGAAGCCCACGCTGCTGTTCTCTCCGCGCAGGTCGCTTTGCACGTTGCCCAGCCAAGTCTTGGCGCGCACGGAGCGCAAGCGCTCGACCGACGGGATGTCGATTTCCACGTCACCGTAATTGACCATGAGGGCTTCCTGGCCCGTCACACCCCGCACCCGAACGTCGCCATCCACGCACTTGATCCGCAAGTTGGCGTCATAGGGCATGTGGATGCGGAAGTTGACGGAGAGTTTGGATTCCCCGCGAAAGGGCCGCCACGGCCTGCGGGGCGGGTAGAGAGTCCGCAAGCTGACTTGCTTGTCGCTCCCTTCCAGGATAATGCGGACTCGCCCGTATTGGGAGGCGGCTTTGCTGCGCGACCGGGCCACCACCACTTTTTCTGCCTCGATTTGGACGTGCGGGTCGTCCCAGCCGGTGATCTGAATGTCGCCGGTGCGAACGTTCATGCTGAAGGTTCCGAAAGAAAACAGCCGGACGGAGTAATGCGAAACCTGGGTGAACTCATCGGCGCGCAGAGGAGCGGAAAGGCACAATAGCCCCGCCAAAGCGGCTGCGAGCATGGCCGGCCGGTGTATCCTCGGGATTGGCCGTGGAATCCTCATCGTTTCTTCTCTATTCTGTGGACTTTTCAGAATGCCTTTGATCCAGCGCCGGCAACGCGCTGACACTCAGAGGGAACTCAGTGCTGGGTTCCCCCGGCCTTGCTGTCACCGTTCGCGGCCCGCAGCGTTTCCACCGCCAGGTCCTCGCGCTTTGCTTCCATCGTTTTTCCCATCTTTTCGTAAAGCCGGGCCAGCAGGGCGTGGGCTTCAATGTCTTGCGGCTCGAGAGCGATCACAGTCTCCAGTTGGGAAGCAGCCTGGGCCGGCTCTTGAAGCCCCAGCAGGGCCTTGGCCAGTCCGAAGTAAGCTTCGTAGTGCAGCGGCCGGAGGGCGATTCCCTGGCGAAAGAATTTTTCGGCGGCTTTGTAGTCTTGTTGGGCGAGTTCAAGCTTCCCTGCCTCTAAGTCCAGGCCGTAGAAAGAAGGATTCGCGCTGAGTTCTTTCTTAAACTCTGCAAGGGCGTCCTTGGGGTCGCCCTGCTCTTCATAGGACCTTCCCAGGTAGTAATGCAGCATGGGCAGATCGGGGGAAAGCGTCTGAGCCTGCTTGAATTCCGCGAGCGCGCGGCGTTCATCGTTCTGCTTCTGGTAGGCCAATCCCAGCAACAGGTGGGCTTTGCCGTTCTGGGGGATGACGCCGAGATAGGTCTTGAGCATACCCGCCGCTTCGCTATAGTTCCCGTCCTGCATATCTAGTACAGCTAGGTCGTAATAGTTCTGGGGGATCGTGGGATCCAGTCGGATAGAGCTCTGGAAACTCTGGCGAGCTTCCTTTTGTAATCCCTTCTTGGCTTGGGCCGCTCCCAGCAGGTGCATCAGGACGGCGGACTTGGGGTATTCGGTGACTCCCTGTTGAGCGTGCCTCAGCGCGGCGTCAATGCGCCCCGTTGAAAGCTCCCAGCCGGTCTGCTCGATCAGGTCCTGCTTTGCGTCCTGTGCGAGGAGCCGGGGCGTCAGCCCGACGGCGCAAAGGATAATCGCCACTGCCCAGGCAGCCGCCCGGCAGTTCCACCGCTGGATCATCTTAACCTCTCAGGGAATGTTAGGCAGGGACGGGCAATGATGTCAAACGAGCCGCTTTCGCCCGGTGTCGAACCCTGTCCTGGAAAGGCCTGAACTTCCGGAAATCGGCGCCGGGACTTGGGAGCAAGCAACTGGCACGGTCGGGAGCCGTCTGCTGCGCGGTGCTAAATTAGCGCTCCGCAAGGGCCGTAAGTAGGGTAAAATAACGTATTTGCTGAGGATGGACACCTTTCTCTATGGACTATGACCAATTAGCCAGTTTTCTTGAGGTCGCGAAACTGCAGAGTTTTTCGCGAGCCGCCGAGAAGATCTATCGAACGCAGCCTGCCATCAGCGCTCAGGTGCGCTTGCTTGAACAGGAGTGCGGGGAGAAGCTTTTTGACCGCAGCGGCAAAAAAGTTCTCCTCACGCCTGCGGGTGAGATTCTTCATCGCTACGCGGAGAAGATTTTGGGCTTGCAGAAAGAGGCCCTGCAGGCCATCGCCGAGCTCAACCAAACTCCTCGCGGCAAGCTGTATATCGGGGCGAACGAGGCGACCTGCCTTTACGTTCTGCCCAAGACGTTTGCGCAATTTCGCCAGCTCTATCCGCTGGTGCAAATCAGCATCTACCGGAACTTCAGCCATAAGATCCTCCAGAAAGTTCAAGAAGGCGCGGTGGATTTGGGCATTGTGACGCTCCCGCAATCGGCCAGCAACATCGAGATTCTGCCGGTTTTCCGCGATGAGGTCCAAGTGGTGGTGCCGAAGAATCATCCGCTTGCCAAGCGGCGCAGCGTGACCCTGGAGGAAGTGGCTCAACACCCGCTCATCCTCCCCAAGACGGGGCACACCCGGGTGGTGATTGACCGTTTGCTGCGCGACTTTCGTGGTCAACTGCAAATCTCCATGGAGATGGCCAGCGTTGAGACGCAGAAGAAATTTGTCGGCGCAGGCTTGGGGATCTCCCTCATCTCCCGAACTTACGCCCAGCCGGAACAGGCGGCGGGCCTGCTGAAGCTGATCCCGCTGGAAGGCCAGAAGCTCTATCGGGAGTTGGGCTTGATTTACCGCCGGGATCGATACCTGTCATTGCCCGCGAAGGTTTTCTTGCAAGTCGTCCAAGAATTTACAAACACTACCTCCCCCAGCTCCGGCGCCGCGTCAAAGTCCAAAACGCGCTAGGGGCCTGGGGAGCATCGAAGCCCTGTCGTTGCGCGAAAGGGGCCTCTGTTTATTGGGTTATTGAGAGATGGTGAAGGACGTTCAGAGTTCCAGTAAAAGTAAGCGGCCGCTCATTGTCATGAAGTTCGGCGGAACTTCGCTCGGCAACGCCGAGCGGATGCAGAACGTCGCGGCGATCCTTGAGGAGCACGCCCAGCGGGCCGACCTCGTGGTGGTAGTGTCGGCCATGGCAGGCGTGACGGACATGCTGGTGCGCGCCGCCAACGCGGCCAGCCCGGGTGTTGAAACGCAGTGGAAAGGCACGCGCCAGGAGCTGGCTCACCGTCACCGCGAGGTTGCCGACCAATTGCTCTCTGCCGGTGAGCAGGTTGCCGTGTTGCCGCGCCTGGCGGAGCAGGTGAAGCACTTTCAGGATTTGTGTTCGGGATTTACGCTGGTGCGGGAAGTCACTCCCCGAGGTATGGATACGCTTTCCAGCCTGGGCGAGGTGATGTCCGCAACCACCATGGCGGCCATCCTGCGGTCCCGCGGCGTTGCGGCGGAAGCGCTGGACGCCGCCGAGCTGATCGTGACCAACGATCACTTCGGCGATGCGACCCCGCTGTTTGAGGAGACCGCAGCCAAAGCCCGCCAGCGTCTCTCTGTGCTGCGACGCCGCGGCGTTGTTCCGGTGATTACGGGTTTTCGGGGCGGCACCAGCGAAGGCGTCTGCACAACCTTGGGACGCGGCGGTTCGGACTACAGCGCCACCATCCTGGCAGCGGCGGTGGACGCGGATGAGGTCTGGATCTGGACCGACGTCGACGGCGTGATGACGGCGGACCCCCGCCTGGTTCCGGGTGCGCGCATCCTGCCGGAGATTTCTTACCGGGAAGCCATCGAGCTCTCATTCTTCGGAGCCAAAGTCTTGCATCCCAAGACGATTCAGCCGGTGATAAAGAAACGGATTCCGGTCTGGATCAAGAACAGTTTCAATCCTTCCTGCCCGGGCACCAAGATCGTCGCCACGGCCGGCAACGGGCACCGTGGGGTCAAAGCGATTACCTCGGTTAAAGACGCCGACTTGGTCACCCTGAGCAGCAAGAACAACTTGAGCTTTCCGGAACTGGCCGGCCGGGTTTTTGAGGGGCTCTCCCTGGATAATGTGTCCACCTTGATGGTCACCCAGTCGTCGGCGGACAACGTTCTCTCTTTTGCCGTGCATCATTCCGATTTCCGGCGCGTCAAGGAGCGGCTGGAAAAGAGTTTTGAGCTCGAGATGTTGCACGATTACGTTGGGGGACTCGGGGTCATGCCCAAGATCGCCATCGTGGTGATGGTGGGCGAGATCATGAAAGGGACCCCCGGAATTGCCGGGCGCGCCTTCGGGGCATTGGGCGGGCAGGGCATCAACATCATTGCGATTGCCCAGGGGTCGTCCGAGCTGAGTATTTCGTTTGCCGTCAAAGCTTCCGACATGAAGGCTGCCGTGCAAGCGGTCCACGAAGAATTTCATCTCTAGCGCGGCCGGGAAGAAATCCTCAAAAGGAAAAGCTCCGCGGCCCGCCTGCGATGCGGATATGGCGTCAACCTATTCCCAATGCATTGAGGAAGCCTGCGGCCGAAAGCAGGACCCGCGCGGAAACGTCCACCTGTGCGCTTATTGCGGCGGCCTGCTGGAAGTCAAATACGAGTTCGATCCTTTTGATGTGGAGACCTTGCGCTCCGCTTGGCTGGAGCGCCGCCTGAGCAGCGAGCCGGTTGACCGGAGCGGTGTGTGGCGCTTCCGCGTGCTGTTGCCTTTCGTGAAGCCGCAAGACCACATCGTGACTCTTTCTGAAGGTTCCACGCCTCTGATCGCCGCCCGGCGCGCGGGCGGTTGGGCCGGCCCTGTGCACCTGACGGTCAAGCACCAGGGGGCGAATCCCAGCGGCTCGTTCAAAGACCTGGGAATGACCGCGTGCATATCGCGCGCGGCTTCGGTGGGAGCCCGCATTGTGGCCTGTGCTTCCACGGGGAATACTTCCTCTTCCATGGCCGCGTATGCGGGCCGCGCGGGGATGAGGGCGGTCATCTTTGTGCCTTACCGCCAGATCTCCGCCGCCAAGCTTGCCCAAGCTCTCGATTTTGGCGCCCTGGTCATCGAGATTGGCGACACCTTCGATCAGGCTTTTCATCTGCTCCGCCAGGTCGCCACGGAAATGCATTTCTACCTGGTGAATTCCATCAACCCGTTCCGGATTGAAGGTCAAAAGACCATCGTGGCGGAAATGCTTGAGCAGCGCGCCTGGCGCCCTCCCGACTACATCGTGGTGCCGGGCGGAAATCTGGGGAACTCTTCGGCGATTGGCAAAGGTCTGCAGGAGTTGAAGGAGCTGGGCTTCATTGAGAAGGTTCCGCGCATCGTGGTGATTCAGGCGGCCGGAGCGAATCCTTTCTACCGCACCCTCGCTGCCGGCTCCCAGGAATTGCTTCCTGTGGAAAATCCGGAGACGGAGGCAACCGCCATCCGCATTGGCCGACCGGCCAACTGGAAAAAAGCTCGGCGGGTGCTGGACTGGAGCGGCGGGTTTTGTGAATCCGTCACGGACCAGGAAATCTTTGAGGCCAAGGCGGTTCTCGCCGAGGATGGCGTGGGCTGCGAGCCGGCTTCCGCGGCGACCGTCGCCGGCATCAGGAAGCTGGTGCGCGAGGGAAAGATCGAGCGGCACGCGGACGTTGTGGCGGTGCTGACCGGCCATCAATTAAAAGATACTGAGTACGTCATGCGGCACCGCGCGGAATCTCAAGAGAACCGCCAGCGCTGGCGGGTAGACGCGGATTTGGGGGCGCTGCGCAAGACTTTGGAAAGCGTGGTGGCTGTGCCGGCGTTGCCGTCGGGGTTCGGTTGGCAAAATTCATAAGGGGCAAACATGGATGAAATTTTGCGGCGGGAAGTCCGCCTATTAACCACTCGCTTGGGAGCTTTGGTGGAGGAGCAGTGCGGGCGGAAGACTTTTGAGTCTGTCGAGAGCCTTCGGCGTTTGTCGAAGCAAATCCGCCACCGGCCGGATCCTGCGGCGGTTGCGGCCTGTGACGCTGAGGTGCGAGGGCTTTCTGCCTCGCGCGCCTCGAACGTCGCGCACGCCTTCAGCCTTTTTTTTCATCTGGTCAATCTCTGTGAAGAGCGGCAGCGGGTGCGCCGGCTGCGGGCCTATGACAAGCAGCCGGACGGCGCGCCGATGTCTCTGCGGCGGACGTTTACGGCCGCGGCAAAGCATCGCCTGGCCGGCGCGGCGCTCGGGCCCTTGCTGCGCTCCATGCGCATTGAGCCGGTCCTCACCGCGCACCCGACGGAAGCCAAGCGGCGCAGCGTCTTCAACCACGTGCTGCGCATCGGCCAGTCGCTCGAAGCGCTGGGAGATTCCTCGGAGCGCTCCGTGGAGAAGTCCGTCGATCCCTGGATCGAGGCGCTCTGGCTCACCGAGGAGGTTCGCGAGCGTCCCGTCACGCCGGAGCTCGAGGTGGAAAACTCGCTGGTCTTTCTGGAAAGGACCATCTACGATCTGGCGGGCATCTTCACCGAGCGCTTCAATGAAGAACTCGGGCGGGTTGCTCCGCGCCTTGCGGGAATCCCTCCCGTCATCCGCTTCGGCTCCTGGGTGGGAACGGACCGCGACGGAAATCCCAACGTCACGCCCCAGACCAGCCTGGACGCCGCCGAGCGTCTGCGGCTCAGCATCCTGAATTATTTCGGCAATGCGCTGTCACGCTTTCTGGGGCTGATCTCTTTTCCGTGCTCGCATCCCGGCCTGGAGCGGCGCGTTGCGCAAGAGATTGCCCGCGACATGCGGCGCTTTCCCGCCACGCGGGTTTTTGAGGAAGTCGACCAGCCGCACGAATATTACCGCCGCAAGATTCGCATCATGCTCTGGCGGCTTGAGCAGACCGCGGCAAGGGTGCGGGGAGCTTACGCCGGCCCGGAGGAATTCGAGACCGAAGTCAATCTCCTTGAGCGGGCGCTGCGTGAACATCCCAGTCCGCGCCTGGCCTCGCTGGGCCCGGGGCGCCTGCGCGCCACGGTGCAGGTCTTCGGCTTCCACGCCGCCAGCCTGGACTTTCGCCAGCATGAGAAGCTGGTGCGCCGCGCGGCGGATGAGATTCTTCGCTCCCGCCGTCTGCCGGTGGAACCTGAGAATGAACGGATTCGTTCCATTCGTTCCCTCCTTGCCAAGCCGCCGCGGCGCATCAAAGTGTCCGCGGAGGTGCGGCGCACGGTGGACGAGTTCAAGGCCCTCAAAGAAATCCAGACCCGCTGCGGGGACGAAGCCTCGCATCGCTACATCCTCAGCATGACGCATCGCGCCGCCGACCTCTGGGA
>JBJKQF010000208.1:0-15267 GCA_046705545.1 Terriglobia bacterium | reverse complement strand
CGAAGGTTTTTGGCGGGGTAGTTTATACCTCGACGACGCAGGCGAATTTTACCGCCGGAATCTTACGAATCTCCTCCAGGGTTTCCGGAGAGACGGCACTGTCAACATTCACCAAGCCGATTGCTTCCTCCGCCTGCTGATTCCTGCCCAATGCGAAGCTCGCAATGTTGACTTTGCGATCGCCCAGAATGCTTCCTACCCGCCCAATCACCCCGGGCACATCCTGATTGCGGATAAAAAGCAGCGAACCTTTCAGCGGAGCTTCAATATCAATGTCATCGATGCCCAGGATGTGCAGGGAACGATGTCCAACTGCGCCCAGGACCGACGGTGTGCCGTTCTCCGTGCGCAGTGAGATGCCAAGCGAATGAGAGAATGTGGCGCGCCGCGCGCTTCTTACTTCCACCACTTCCAGATCACGTTCCTGGGCCAGGGCTGCGGCGTTCACCAGATTGACTTCCGAGGATAAGGCCTTCGAAAGAACTCCCTTCAGGACCGCGTTCTTCACCAAGTGGGTGTTGAGTTCCGCCAGCCCCCCGTCGTAGCTGATCCGGATTTCCTCCAGGTGTTCCCCGCTGATTTGCGCCAGGAATGCCCCCAGTTTTTCCGCCAGTTGGATGTAGGGTTCAAGCTTCTTGTACTCTTCGGGTGAGACATGCGGCATATTGACGGCATTGCGGGCCACACCCGACTGGAGGTAGTCGCGAACCTGCTCCGCGATGCGAATGCCCACGATCTCCTGCGCTTCTTCCGTGGAGCCGGCGATATGCGGCGTGGCCACCACGTTTGGGTGCGCAATCAATTTGGAATCTTTCGGCGGCTCTTTTTCAAAAACGTCGAGCGCGGCGCCGGCCACCTGCCCGCTTTCGAGCGCCTTCAACAAGTCATCTTCTTTGATCAACTCTCCTCGCGCGCAGTTCACAATCCGGATGCCCGGCTTGGCCATGGAAAGCCGCTCGGCGTTGAGCAGATGCTGGGTTTCCGGGGTGGCGGCGGAATGCAGACTGAGAAAATCGCTGGCTTTCAGCAGTTCTTCCAGCTTGACGAGTTTCACATCCTGGCCCAACGCCAGACGGGAAGAGACATAGGGGTCAAAAGCCAGGACCTCCATCTGAAAGGCCCTCGCCAGCCGCGCGACTTCGCTCCCGATCCTGCCCAGGCCCACCAGCCCCAGAGTCTTGCCGCGCAATTCGATGCCGGTGAGTTTCTTCTTTTCCCACGCCCCCTTTTTCATCGAGGCGTCCGCCTGGGAAACGCGGCGCGCCAGCATGAGCAGAAGAGCCAGGGTGTGCTCGGCAACGCTGTTGGCATTGCCGCCGGGAGTGTTCATGACCACGATGCCGCGCTTGGTGGCGGCGTCGAGGTCGACGTTGTCGACTCCCACGCCCGCCCGCCCGATAGCGCGCAGGCGCTGAGCGTGGCTCAGTAGTTCTGCCGTCACCTTGGTGGCGCTGCGCACCACCAGGGCATCCGCATCCACAATCTCTTGCGCCACCGTTGATTCCTTCTTGGCGGGCAGGAAGACAACATCCCAGGACTTCTCTTCTTGGAGGATTTCCACGGCGCTCTTTGAAACATTATCGGCGATCAGGACTTTCATAGGCAGTTATCCCAAGCCCGGCAGGCAGACTGACGGAGCTATGAGATTCTCTCCTTCCGCAACTGAGATCAAAAAGACGAAGGCCCTTACTTGTGGGGAACAGCGCGCTGCTACTCTGCGCGTTCCATATAAACTTCTTGCGCGGCGCGCACGCCGCTGCCCAACTCGCAGGGATGTCCGAGCTTTTTGAGGGCCACTTCAATCCCTGCCAGCCCCGCAAACAATTCCAGCGCATCGTAATAGCCAAGATGGGCGAGCCGGAAGATTTTGCCTTTCATGGTTCCCTGGCCGTTGGCGATGATGGCGCCAAAACTGTTGCGCATCTCTTTCACAACGGCTCCCGAGTCCATGCCTTCCGGAGCCCGGATTGCCGTCAGCGCGTTGGCGGGAGAGGCTGTAGCAAAAAGGCTGAGCCCCAGAGCTTTGGCGGCCTCGCGAGTAGCTTTCGCCAGGGTCGCGGCGTTCTCAATCAAATTTTCGCGGCCGACTTCACGGATGTAGGCGAGCGCGGCATGCAGCCCCACCACCAGCGTGGTGGCCGGCGTATAGCTGGACTCGCCCTTGGCCAGATTCTTTCGTTCCTTGGCAAAGTCAAAGTAGTATCGGGGCGATTTGGATTTCTCGATCAGCTTCCATGCCTTTTCACTGACGCTGGCAAACGCCAAGCCGGGCGGCACCATTAAGGCTTTCTGCGAGCCCCCGATCACAATATCGAGCCCCCACTCGTCGGGCAGAAGATGCGTTGTGCCCAGCCCTGTGATGGCGTCCACCACCAGGCAGGTCTCAGGCAGCGGCCGGACCAAGTCCGCGATGGCTTTGACGTCGTGGCTGACCCCTGTTGAGCTTTCTGTTGCCTGAATGTAAACGGCGCGGAAAGGGCCGTCGTTCTTCAGCCGCTGGCCGATCTCTTCCACGCTGAGTGGATCGCCGTAGGGCGCTTCCACTTTGACAGCTTCCAGGCCGTAGGCGGTGGCAAGCTGCAACCATCGCTCGCCGAATTTCCCCGCCGTTCCCACCAGCACGCGGTCGCCGGGCGAGGTCAGGTTAGCGATGGAACCTTCCATAGCTCCTGTCCCCGAGCTGGAAAACATCAGGACATCATTCTTGGTGTTGTAAAAGTAGCGCAGGTTTTCCAGAGTCTCGCGCATGATCTGGCGGAAGGACTCCGTGCGGTGGTGCAATGTGGCGGTGAGGGTTCGAGCCTGCCCTTCCATCAGGAGCGGCGTCGGGCCTGGGGTGAAGAGTCTTTCTTTGACGATTCCACGCATTGATAGTTTCCTTGGTCAATCAGGATTGGCAAAGCGATTTGACAGGACGAGAGCGAGGCATACAGACTTTCCCCAACAAGTTGAATAGAATCAAATAGTCTATGAGAACCTCGCACTCTTGTCAATTCCCACCGCCCCCCCTAAAAAGCCTCCTCGAACCGAACAGGCGGTGGGCGCCGTCGCCATCTCACACGGTTTAATTGGGTTGTAAATACGGGCCCTAATAGATGAACGGGACGAACTTTTTGGTCCTGCTGGCATACTCCTCAAACGCCTTCCCGTAGCGGCGGCTCAAGTGCCGGTCCAAAATCGGGATGTTGAACCCAATAAACAGAACGGCCATAACGGCAGGAATAATCAAAGCGAGAGGATTTCCGGCGACCAGGGCGATGCCTGTAAACAGCACTTCGTCTCCGAAATAGTTGATATGCATCGAGTACCGGAAGAGGCCCCCGGTGAATAATTTCCCCTGGTTTTCCGGGTGTTGCTTCCAGCGCAGCCGCTGATACTCTGAGGCGCTATTCAGGTAAGAGCCCAGCACGTAGAGCACGAGGCCGGAGATGCCCGCCGTTCCAAAGCTTCGGGGATTGGTTCCACCCCAGATCGCAAAACAGAAATAGATTAGATAAAGCCAGACGGAAATTGTGACGGCTTCTGCCCATCCCATTTTCCTCTTGATGAACCAAAAGCTGGTCAGCAGAAGGCGGCCCAGGTACACAACCGCGCAGATCAGAAGCCAGGCGCGCCGGGCGGGATTGCCTGGGACCAGGCTCATCGATAGCCGGTGCGAGAGGTGGACGAGCCCTCCGCCAAACATCAGCCACCCGAACAATCCCACCGCAACAAGGTGGCTCATCGTCATGCAGAGCTTTTGCGGGATGGAACTGCCGTATTCTTCGTAGACCATGATTCCGGCCGCCTCCCCGCGATTTTCTCACGAAGACCGGCAAACACGAGCTTAACTTTCGGTGGATTTTCAAAATTCTCCGTTATTTCAAGAACGGACCTTGCATTTGCCACCCAAAGGCGGAATACTGGGCAAAAGCCGAAGTTTGATTTCGGAGCAAATTCTAAATTGAATCCGGTGGGGCAATGGAAAAGGCGACTTTTGGGGCAGGATGTTTTTGGGGCGTGGAAGCTGCGTTCTGCAAGGTTCCCGGTGTGGTTTCGACGGCGGTGGGGTACATGGGAGGGCAGTTGACCAATTCGACCTACCGCGACGTCTGCACAGACCAAACTGGCCATGCCGAAGTCGTACAGGTTGAGTATGACCCTGCCAAGGTCACTTACAACTCGCTACTGGAGGTTTTTTGGAAGGGGCACGACCCCACCACCTTGAACCGGCAGGGCCCGGACGTGGGCACGCAATACCGCTCCGTAATCTTTTTCCATTCCCCGGAGCAGGAGGCCGCCGCCCGAGCCTCTAAGCAATTCCTTGGGCAGGCGGGCGTCTTCAAGGGTCCTATTGTGACGGAAATTGTCCCGGCGGCGGAGTTCTGGCGAGCCGAAGAATATCACCAGCAATACCTCGAAAAACGGGGCTTGGTCCATTGTTCACTCAAGTGACACGCCGGTTTGTAAACGCTCAGGATTCAGGCGCCCGGGCCGCCGGGCTGTGCTGCGAGTGCCGGCACCATCGCCGCATCTGCTCAGACCGCGGGTCGGCTTTCTATTTGTGCGGCCGCTCCGCATCCGATCCCCGATTCCCACGATACCCTGCGCTTCCGGTCTTACAATGCGCGGGTTTTGAAGCCGGGACTGCCCTTCTTAAGGAGGGCTGGAAGGAATGACGCTCACAATCGGTTGCCATCCATGGTACACTTTCCAGCACGAAAGCCGGGTCGCAGAGATCCATTGGATGGTTAGAAAGGCAGGTTTGCGCGTATGAAGGTACTTCTGGTTTACCCTGAATTTCCTGACACCTTCTGGAGTTTCAAGCACGCGCTGCCTTTCCCCGGCAAACGATCGGCCTACCCCCCTCTTGGCCTGCTGACGGTTTCCGCCATGCTCCCGGCGTCTTGGGAAAAGCGCGCCGTGGACCTGAACGTGCGGCCGCTGAAGGACTCGGACCTCGATTGGGCGGAGGTGGTCTTCCTGAGCGGCATGATGGTTCAAGGACCCTCCATGAAATCCGTCATTGCCCGGTGCAAGGAGCGGGGCCTGCAGACCGTCGTGGGCGGCCCGATCGGGAGCGCCCAAAGTCCCAATACCGCGGAAGCGGATTGCGTAGTGGAAGGTGAAGCTGAAGAGCTCATCAGCCAAGTCGCCAAAGACCTTGAGTCCGGGTGCGTGAAACCCCATTACAAGGCACCTGTCCTGCCCGACCTGACCAACGTTCCTATGCCGGACCTGCGCTTGGTGAACCTCCGGAAGTACAGCGCCATGGCCGTTCAGTATTCCCGCGGTTGCCCGTTCACCTGTGAATTTTGCGACATCATTGAAATCTATGGACGCCGTCCGCGGACCAAAACCCCCGAACAAGTCTGCGCGGAGCTTTCTCAGATTTATGATCTGGGGTGGCGCGGGCGGGTGTTCCTGGTTGACGACAATTTCATCGGGAATAAGAAGAACGTCAAGAAGCTCTTGCCGGAGTTAGTCAAATGGATGAAGGATCACAAGTATCCTTTCTCCCTGCTGACGGAGGCTTCGCTGAACCTGGCGGAAGACCGGGAGCTTCTCCAGCTTCTCCGCGACGCCCACTTTAACAGCGTTTTCCTGGGAATTGAGACCCCCTCCGCGGAAAGCCTCAAGGAGACCACCAAGTATCAGAACCTGCGCGGGGACCTTCTGGAAAGTGTCAAGCTTATCCAGTCTTACGGCATTGAGGTCATGGGCGGCTTCATCGTAGGCTTTGACAACGATCCCCCGGACATCTTTGAGCAGCAGATTAAATTTATCCGCGACGCTGCCATTCCCATCTCCATGGTGGGACTCCTCAGCGCCCTGCCGAACACCCAGCTTTGGCGGCGGCTGAAGGCGGAAGGCCGGCTTCTCAAGGAGAGCTTGGGCAGCAACACGCTGCTCGACATGAACTTTATTCCCCAGATGGACACCCAGGAGCTGATTGAAGGGTACCGGAACATTCTGGATACGATTTACCGTCCCCGGGAATACTTTGACCGCACGCTGGCTTTTCTTTCTCACTTGGGTACCGCAGCCAGAACGCCCATCGTCTTCTCGGATGTCAAGGCGGTGGTCCGGTCGCTGTGGCGGCAAGGCCTGCGGAGCGATTACCGCACAGAGTACTGGAAGTTCATGGCTCGGGCGCTACGCCGCCACCGGCAGCACCTGGACAAGGCCTTCACCTTGGCCATCATCGGACACCATTTCTTTGAGCTGACCGGAACCGGCGAGTAGACTTTCCGGTTTTGAAAGTGGCTTACCTGCTTCCCTCTTGGAAAGCCGGCGCCTACCGGCTTTCAACCCCCTAGCGTTCTGCTTTGTTTCCTGCTGTCTTACCGATGCAGAGGCAGGTTGACGGCAAAGGTTGTTCCCGCACCCAACTCACTCTGGCAATCAATGGACCCGCCCATGGCTCGGGTGATCGCGTCGGCGATTGCCAATCCAAGCCCGCCGCTGGGAGTTTCCCCCGGCTTTGCTTCTGAATCTCCCGGGCGCTCGACCCGATAGAAGCGGTCAAAGATGTGCGCCTGATGCTCGGGAGAAATTCCCCTGCCTTGGTCCACAAAACGAACCCGCATGCCTTCTTCCGCGGTTTGTAAATCGACCTTGATAGAGGTGTTTGGAGGAGAGTATTTGACGGCGTTTTCGAGAAAAATCATGAAGAGCTGCCGCAGGAAGACTTCGTCGCCCAGGTAAGAGAAGTCCACGCTCAGTTCGCGTTCAATCGTAATGTGCTTGGCCTGTGCCAGCGGCGTGAGCAGCGCGCAGGCCGCTTCCAGGACTTCGTTTACATATAGCGGATCGCAAGACAGGCGGAGCTGGCCGGCGTCGGCCATGGATAGGGTGAAGAGCCCTTCAACGATCCGGCTTAGCTTTTTCAATTCGCTGTCGATCACGCGGAGCGCTTCCTGGTACTCAGCGGGCTCGCGGGGTTCGGAAAGCAGCAGTTCCGTCTCGCCGCGCAACACAGAAAGAGGGGTACGAAGCTCATGAGACGCGTCAGAGGCAAACTGGCGCAACTGGCCCACGGCGGAAGAAACCCGGTCAAAGAGCTGGTTGAACGTTTCGGCCAGGCGGCCAAGCTCGTCGCGGGGCGACTTGACGGGAAGGGGCTGCCACAGATCCTGCGCGTTCGAGTTCGAGACCTGCTCCGTCATGCGTTCGGCGTGGCGCGTGAAGGTGGCGATCGGCGTCAAGCTCTTGCCGACGTACCAGGTTGAAACCAGAGCCGTGACGAGAAGGCTTAGCGGCAGCAGGATCAGAACGATCCCACGGAACGTCCCCAGAATGCGGTCCGCCTGGCGCGTGGGCGCCGCCACCGTCAGAATCACTCTTACGTTGCCGCGCTGGAAAGGAATATCCGCAAGCCGCAGCCGGCCGAGACTGCCGCCGGTGAGGGTGTGAAACGCGGTTTTCAACTCTCCAGGACGTATCTCGCGGGAAGGGATCTCGCCCGCCGGAAGATTTTTCGACCTTTGCAAAACCCGGCCTGAAGAGTCAAGCAACTCAAAATATTCCCCAGGGAGATCGAGCTGGTTGACGTCGTCTTCGTCCGCAGGATCGGTCTTGAGGTCGGAAATTACCGGGCGCGCGGCTTCCAAAAGCTGCTGGTTAAGCTGGGCGTGGACTTCGCGGGAAAGGAGAATGTAGAAGCCGCCGAAGCATCCGGCCAGCAGGACGCCCACGACGGCGCAGAACATCAGCATCATCCGGCGTCGAAGAGACCATGCGGGCATTATTCCTCGGAACGTAGGCAATAACCCAGACCGCGAACCGTCTGGATCAGTTTGGCATTGTGATCCTGATCGATCTTCTGGCGAAGGCGGTTGATGTAAACCTCCACCAGATTTGTTTCGCTGTCAAAGTGGCAGTCCCAGACGTGCTCAACAATCTCGCTGCGCGTCACGGGGTCCGGCGCGCGCAGCATCAGGAATTCCAAAAGGGCGAACTCCCGGGAGGTCAGCGGAATCGCTGACTCGCCGCGCTTTGCCCGGCGGCGGTGCCGGTCGAGTTCCAGGTCCTCGCACCTCAGGGTGGGGGCGCTCTTTCCAAATCCCCGGCGGATCAGCGCTCGAACTCGCGCCTCGAGTTCCGCCAGGGCAAAAGGCTTGGTCAGGTAGTCGTCCGCGCCGGCATCCAGGCCTTCCACCCGCTCTTGCACCAGGCCGCGAGCCGTCAGGATGAGGATTGGAGTTTCCAGGCCGCTCCGCCGCAACTTGCTGCAAACTTCCAGGCCGCTGAGGCCAGGAAGCCGGACGTCCAGCAGGATGGCGTCATAGGGCTCGTTCGCCGCCAGTTCCAAACCTGCCTCTCCCGTCGCGGCCACGTCCACGGCATAGGATTTTTCCCGCAAAGCCCGGGCAATAAAGCTCGCGACTTTGCGCTCATCCTCGACCAGCAGAATGCGCATAGGATTCTACCCCCGGCCATTATACGGCTGGGACCTTGCGGTTGTCAGGCTGTGGGGGAGACTCCGATGAAGCCAGGCAGGCGAAATGGGGATGCCGGTCTAAGGGAAGGCTTGTGGTCTTACCCGTTCTTTAGCCTAGCCAGAACCTGCCGCCCGACTTCCTTCAAAGTGTCCAGGACGCCGATCCCCTGCACGGCAATTGCCTCAAAGACGCGCTCCTGTTTTTTCGCAAGGCGTTCCTTAAGCTCTTCGACGGGAAGAGCGCTCGGAAGGTCGCGCTTGTTCAACTGAAGGACATAAGGCAATTTCAGGAAATCATACCCATGCTCTTTCAGGTTACTTTGCAGGTTATCCAGCGCTTCCTCATTAGCGGCCATCCGTTCTTCCTGTGAGTCCGCTACGAAAACCACGCCATCCACCCCGCGGAGAAGCAGCTTGCGGCTGGCATTATAAACGACCTGTCCCGGTACCGTGTAGAGGTGAAGGCGCACCTTGAACCCGCGTACAGTGCCCAGTTCCAGGGGTAAGAAATCAAAGAGGAGAGTGCGGTCTGTTTCCGCGGCAAGGGAAATCATTCTGCCGCCGGTTTTGCGCGCTGTCTGGTCGAAGATCCATTGCAAATTGGTGGTTTTGCCGCCCAGTCCGGCACCGTAGTAGACGATCTTGCAATTGATCTCGCGGGAAGCATGGTTGATGAAACTCACGTGTTCGTTCCCTCAAGCTTCAGACCGGCCGCTGGCCGGAGACTCCCTTTTTGCTGCTGCCGGCCCCGCAATTCAGACACGGGAGCCCGTACCTTCAAGTTTGGCTGCTGTCGATGCCCCATTAATCTATCGTCCAAAGAACCACGGAACTTGTGAGCCTTCTGGCGGGATGCCTGGGGATTGCCGTAGAGCAGAACCACCAGAAGGGAGGAAAGAAGTCTGAGTCTGCAAAGACGGAACGCTAACTACTAATCTCGTTGCCCACATCTGCCGAGATTTACATAAGGCCTTAACTCCTGCCGTCCCACGTGGAATGCTGCAAAGGAAGGGTCCGGCGGGGTCGCCTCTGGATTGCCTCATGCATTGGGATCGATGCTGCTGAAGGGTGTGTTCCCCCACTCGGCTCGGGACGCCGGGCAAGTTAGGACCTTCCGGCGGATTTTTCATGCCCGGCGCGAGATGAGACCTCATGAGTAAGCCTCACCCTGCTCTGAAATCCACCAGGCGGCGAAGTGGCCGCATCCTTTTGCGGGTCCCCTTGCTGATCGGCAAGATGGACACTTCCTCCCGCGCGGAGTGGGAGAGCGTGGAGACGATCATGCTGAGCCTTCACGGGGGGCTGTTGCGAGCCCGCCGGGATTTCGGTGTGGGAACTGTGATTGAGATTCGGATGCAAGACAGAGACCGCGTGGCCCACGCCCGCGTGGTTTGGAAATCCTCCCAGCCCACCCCTCAAGGCGTCGAAATCGGCTTCGAGATTACGGACCATCCAAGTTTCTGGGAGATCAGCTTTCCTTCTGAACCCTGACTCCGTCCTGCCTGCCGGGAAGCTTTTGCCGGTCAACCAGCAAGTTGCCGCCAGTTTGCGCTAAAATTACTTCTCATGATGAGCTGGCTCACGCTGGAGCGCAAGCCGGAGTCCGAAGTTATGAGCGATGAAGAAGCGGTTTCCGCTTATGACTCGGCGGCAAGCCAGAAACATCTGGACGCAATTGACAACACTTTGGTGGAGCAGGCGCTATCCCTCGCGCCGGATGGGAAAGCTCTAACGGGGCTGCTGGTTGACCTGGGTTGCGGGTCCGGAAGGATTACTTTGAAAATTGCGGCGCGCTGCCCCTGGCTGCGGGTCGTAGGAGTGGACCGCTCTCGAGCGATGCTGCGGTTCGCCCGGCGTGGTGCTGAGGAGCAGAAGCTCAGCGGCCGTGTTTTCTTCCTTCGCGGGGACGCAGGACATCTGGGGTTTCCCAGCCGCACTTTTGACTTTGTGCTATGCAATTCGGTGTTGCACCATCTGGGATCTCCCAAGAGCGTTTTGGAAGAGATGGCGCGCCTCGCCAAGCCTGGCGGGACCGTCCTGCTGCGCGATCTGCGGCGGCCCTCGCGGCTGGCTTTTCCTTTTCACGTCCGGTGGCATGGGCGCCACTACTCCGGCGCCATGAGGAAGCTCTTCGAAGATTCCGTCCGGGCGGCGTATACTCCTGAGGAGCTTGGCGATATGCTCCGCGGTAGCGGAATGTCCCGGGCCCGCATCTTCCTTCATCAGGGGGCGCACATGGGGTTTATCTGCGCGGCTGACTCAAAAATTCTTCAGGCAGGTGTGAAATGAAATTTCGTTTGGCCATGGTTCTGTTCCTTTTGGCCCCGGCGGTGCTTGCGGCCGGCGAAAGAAATCCTTCCACGTACCGGATTCCTTTGCCGCCCAAGCCGGACTTTTCAGCGCTGGCCTGGATTGTTGGCAATTGGAGCGGCAAGACCGTCAAGCACAGCCGGCAGGGTGAAGTACAGCTTTCCATTACTTACGGGCTTGATCAGCGGGTCTTGATCTTCCGGGAGGATGTCTCATTAGCCGCTACCGGAGAAGCTCCGGCTGTCAAAGAGTCGTCCTTGGGCGTTCTGTCTGCCGACCCCTCCGGAGACTCGTACCTTCTTCAAGTGTATTCCAGCACGGGCTTCATTACCCGTTACCGCGTCAGCGTGGCGGGACAGGAGATCGACTTCAATCCGGTTGGGGGCCTTCAGCCTCCTCCCGGCTGGCTTTCCCGCCGAATCCTTGAGCGCAGCGATGTGGACGGATTCACGGAGACCGTTCAATTGGCCCCACCCCAAAAGGCCTTCTTTGACTATTACACGGTGGCTTTGACCCGTGTGTCCCCGCCGTCAAAACCCAAGCCTGCCTCCACCGTCAAGGATGAAAACAAATAGGTGTTGAGGTAGAATCTCGCCAGGTAGTGGGCGGTCGGGGAAAAGTCTCCGGGACCGTCCTCCTGCGGGAAGGGAGGGAGAAACTCATGTCCAGCAAAGGGAAGAAGCGTTTAATCATCGCGGCCTGTGTGGTGGGCGTACTCGCAATCTTATGCCTGTGGGTTGTGCCGAAGCTCGTAGACCTCAACCGCTACCGTCCTCAGGTTGAGGCGCTGCTGGAGAAAGAAACCGGCAAGCCGGCGCACATCGGGCACCTGCAGCTCACCGTGTTCCCGTACCTGTCCGTTCAGGTGGATAACTTCGTGCTGGGAAATCCACCAGGGTTCCCGGCGGGTGATTTTGTCAACACGCGGCGAATTTACGCGCGCGTGGACGCGGGAGCGTTGTGGGACCGAAAGATCGTCATCAACTCCCTGGTGATCGAGGCTCCCGTCATCCACCTGCTTTCCAGCCCGGACGGCCACTGGAACTTTGAAAATCCTCCCACGCCGGCCACTGCAGCCGCGAGGCCCTCCGAATCCGGGAAGAGCTCTTTTTCCTTGGGAGAAATCTCCAAAATTGATCTGGACGGCGGGGTGGTGACCACCGCCAATCTGCTGCCCTCGCGGCAGGCTGGACCGACTTACTTTGAAGCGCGGGGAATTTCATGCGACTTCAAGAATGTGAACGTCGCCGCGGCCGCTGCTGCAGCGGCCCCTTCCGCATCGCTCAACCGGCCGCACCCCTCGCTGTTGGCCGGGCTGCTATCGCCCGTCATGGTTTATGCAGAGCAACCTCATCCCCAACAGGCTCAGCCCATCGCACAAGGTTCTTTTAAGGCTGATTCCCTGCGTTTTGGAGCCATCCAGGCCACTGCCGTCAATTCTCAAGTTTGGGTATTCCCTAAGCAGGCGTATCTGGACAAAGTCAACTTCAAGCTGGCAGGCGGTTCCGCGCAAGGCAAGGCAGAGTTTGATTACTCCGGCCAAAACCCGCATTTTAAGATTCGGACGGTTTTTGAAAATATCGACGTGGCCCAGTTGTCGCAGGCGTTTCCCAGCGCGCAGGGAAAGATGACCGGAACCATGAAAGGCGACCTCAACGTGGAAGGTGATGCCAGCCATTCCAAAGATCCCTTGAGCGGGCTGGTGGGAACCGGCCAGGTGATTGTTCGCAACGGGAGAATGCCCACTTTGCAGCTCAACCGGAACTTATTGACGCTCGCCCGTTTTGCGGGACTGGGAGCTTCCTCCGGCGACCCGGCAGCCTTCTCTTTGATCTCGACGGATTTGAATCTTGCCAAGGAGGTGCTGACCAGCCACAACATCAAGGTTGTCAGCAATGACGTGGACGTGGACGGCTCGGGAACTCTGGCGCTCGCCGGGGAAGGGAATTTGAACTATACCGGCGTGGCTAAGCTGGCCGCCAAGCAAACCGGATTGACCAACTTGGTGGCCGGTATTTCGGGCGCCACGTACTCAAACGGCAAGCTCGCATTTCCTTTTGACTTGGCGGGGACGCTTGCAAACCCCAAATTTTCCCTTAAATCCGGGAAGGGTCTTCTGGGTGGGTTCTCGAAAGGGTCAAGTGCTACGGGCAGCCAGGGCAGCAGTCCCAGCAACCTGATCCAGGGACTTACCAAACTCTTCGGCAAGAAGAAAACGACGACGAAGCCTCAGCCCTAGCAGGTTGCTGAGGAAAGTGATCGGCCTGGCCGAGCACGTTGGCCCGCTGCTTCAAACCCCTTGCTCCGCCATTCCGAGCATAGCGAGGAATCTGCTTTGCTCACAGCGTGACGCGGCGAGCGCACGATCAAATACTCGCCCTTCCGCAGGCTTTCGTCATGGAGCCGAGGGCTGCGCTTCTTCAAACCTGAATCCGCAATCAAGCACGAGTTGAGGTAGATCTTGTCCGAACAGTCCCTCCTGAAGCAGATCCAGCAGCTCTTGCCTGGAAGGTGGTGGTTGTCGATTGCCATCCTTGTCCCGGTCTCGATTGTTTTCCAGGTTTGGGGATTTTCCTCGGTTGCGATCTTCTTTGCTTCAGCATTGGCGCTGATTCCGCTCGCTGCATTGCTGGGATTCAGCACGGAAGAGCTGGCGGCTCACGTAGGGCCTTCCCTCGGAGGGCTGCTGAATGCCACCCTGGGAAACATTACCGAGCTGATCCTGGGACTCATCCTGCTCTGGCACGGCCACGTTGAGGTGGTGAAAGCCTCGCTTGCCGGGAGCATCATTGGGAATTTGCTGCTGGTCTTCGGCCTGGCAGCGCTGGTGGGAGGGCTCCGGCGGGAAAAGCAGCCTTTCAATCAGTTCGCCGCCGGGTCGAGTACCACCACACTGTTTGTGGCGGTGGTGGCGTTGGTGATGCCGGCGCTGTTCAACCTGGCGGTTTTTGGTTCCTTTGAACACGGCGGAGCGACAATTGAGCGCCTCAGCCTTTGGACGGCCGTCGTTCTTCTCATCTGTTATACCGGCAGCCTGATTTTTACCTTCCGGACGCATCGCAATCTGTTTGGAGGAAAGTCTCCCGCCCCGCCCAGCATCAGCCTGGCTGCTGCTTTAGTGGGACTTGCCGGAGCGGCGGCTTTGATTGCCATGGAAAGCGAATTCCTGGCCGGACAGGTTGAGTTTGCAACGCACGCACTCGGCTGGACGGACTGGTTTGTGGGCTTGGTGGTGATTGCCACGGTGGGCAACGCCGCCGAGCATTCCACGGCGGTGATGATGGCGCGTCGGGGGAAGATGGATCTCGCTTTGAGCGTTACCATGGGGAGTAGCACGCAGATCGCGCTTTTTGTGGCGCCTTTTCTGGTGGTTGCCTCACTGTTTTTCCGCTCGCCCATGTCGCTGGTCTTTTCTCCCTTGGAAATTGTCGCCGTGATTTTTTCCGTGGGCGTGGTTACGCTGGTTTGTCTGGATGGGGAAACGAACTGGTTGGAAGGGCTGCAGCTTCTCAGTGTCTACGTGATTCTGGTCATCTTCTTCTATTTCCTGCCCGCCCACTGAACTGCGTGCCGTCATGCGCTGCCCGCGCGAAGATATTAGGCTGGAATTCTCCTGGCAGCCGCCTTTGAAATCCGCTAGAATTCCCCCCGACGCTTGATGGGTCCGGTCAAAAGTGGGTCAATAGAGATCAAGTCTGACGGATTTCAACCTGTATCCAGAGGAGGCGACCATGGCAGACTCTTCCTCGGCCCCAAAACTGCGCATCACCCGTTTGATTCTTGCTCCAGCGGTCATCTCGCTGGCCGTCACCCTGCTGCGGCTTCTGGGAGAGTTGCAGCATTGGTCCGGCCTGTTTTTTAACCGCTCGGCAGGCGGAGGCGGAGCCCTGGTGGGTATTAGCTGGCTGCCTATTATCTTTGGCCCGTATTTCGCCGTCAAGCTCGCGCGCTCGGGCGACGAGCCTGGCAGCTACGGCAAAGCTTTCGGATTCGCGGTTCTTGGGGTCATCATTTTTATTGGCGGGATGTATCTGGGCTTTGCCGGCGGCGCCAAACCTGGACGGATGTTAGGGGCCTTGGTGGTGATGGCGGCGGGCGCGGCGCTGCAATTTGTCCCCTGGCGTACTCTGGCAAAAACCTTGACCGCCTACGCCTACGCGGCAAGGATTCCAGTGCTGGTTGTTATGTTTTTTGCCCTCCGCGGGAACTGGGGCACACACTACGATGCCTTGCCGCCAGAGGGCCCCATCCCTTCAAGCTTCTGGCTCAAGTACCTCTACATCGCGCTGATTCCCCAGCTCGTTCTCTGGATCGCTTACACGATCATTCTGGGTGCTCTGATTGGCTCGGTTTATGCCGGCCTTGTCGAGCGGAAGGAGCCTCCGATTATCCCTTCCCACGATTGAGCGTTTCGCAGTCTAGGTACAGCTTTGAGATTTGCGAGTTGACTCAATTCCAGCGCGGGATGGCTGGGAGGCCGCAGTTAGGACTAGCAAAGAGAAAAGCCGAGGGTTCCGAAGGCCCGTATGAAGCCA
>JBJKQF010000207.1:0-13238 GCA_046705545.1 Terriglobia bacterium | reverse complement strand
GCGCGAGGCGGCCAGAATCTTGTCGATTTGGCTGTCGTTCAGGTAAGGGTTGAAATCCTTGCCGGTCTTCACCACCACGCCTTCGTAGCCCACCTGAGTGGCAAAGGCCAGTTTTTGAGGAGAGTATTCCGTGATCAGAGCCAACTTGGGGAATTTAGTCTCGGGAGCAAGGGGAATGTCCTTATGCTCTTGATTTGTTCCCTCCGACGCTTCCAGGCTTCCGGCAGAGCCCAGCGCGGCGGAAGCCCCCGCGGCTTTCATAAAATCACGGCGTCCAACTCTTGATTGCGTCATTGCTTTGCCCCTCCAGCCAGGATTTGAAAGCCCAGGATAGGACACCTATCCGCACACTGACAACTGAAAAGCGACCAGGGGGTCGCATCACATTCACTTTGAGATATTGATCCGGCGAAGCGCCACGACGGTCGAATACATCTGTTCCTTGGCAGAGGGACTCAGCCCCAGTCCCATGTGCTCACTTGCCTGCTTCCATAGGTAGTCTGCAATCTCATCGTCGGTACCGCCGGTTGTTAGCAGGCGAAATATCCCCCCAAGACAGCAGTCATACTCATCTTGAGCCTGAGGGACATCTTTGACTCCGATGGGATCCCAGACCTCAAGGAGCACGTGCCGAATTTCTCCATGAATCCGGCGCCATTCATGTTTCTCAACCATCAAACCGCTCATGGAAATTCTTATTCAGCGGTAGCAAGGTCAGACTCGAAATGCCGCTCTCACTCCAGCCCCGAGGTTCAAACAATTCTTCCAGGCTGGTTTCATCCACCACCAGGCCAAGCCAGTTCTCGCGAAGGTTTTCCTCTTCATCAAACCCCCGGAACAGGCCCAACTTGGTCGCCACATACTTCTCTTGTGCATCAAGCTCACGGCCCTGCCGTTCGCGCCAGGCGGCAAGCGCGCAGTCGGCGATATACACGATCATCTCGAAGGGAATGCTCTGGCCCTGGCTGTCGAAAAAGTACCGGTAGGATATTCCGGTCGCCGACTGGAAAGACTTGGACCGACTGCTTGCGTTCATTCGGCACCTTCTCCCTAAACCTGGATCAAAATGTGCCAAAGCCCGCTGAATCAGGCAACGTATCCGCCACCGCAAAAGTCCGCGCCACCCTCAACATAACCATAGATCACACCTTCCCCGTCGCGAACCGTTATTTTCCCGGGATACTGTCGGGAGAGACACGCTCCTCCGGAGCAGCACCTTCAAAAGGTGAAGGTTCAACGGAAACGGGACGCGGCAAAACCATCCGCAGAAAGGGCGGAGCCACCAGCGTCGTCACCATACTCATCACCAAGACAATCGAGTAAACGGCATCCGAGATGGTGTGCAAGGTCAGGCCCACGCCCGCCACAATCAGTCCCACTTCCCCGCGCGGCACCATGCCGATGCCAACCCGAACCGCGTCTTTCAGGCCCAGGCGTAGGCTGCCTAATCCGCAGCCGATCAGTTTGCCCACGATGGCCAGCAGGCAGATCATCGAAGCCAGGCCGATCAGACCAGGCTTTGCGAAGCTGTGGACGTCCACCTGTACGCCCAAGAGCACAAAAAAGAACGGCGCCAGGAACTCACTTAGCGGGTGGGCATTTTCGCGAAGTTTCCATTGGTCGCTGTGATCCGCCAGCGCCAGACCGGTTAGGAAGGCTCCCACGATTGCCGCCATGCCGATATAAACCGAAGCCAGAGAAAGCCCCAGGCACAGAACAATGGAGAGGATAAAAGCCGAGTTGCGGGCCCGCAGCTTGGCCACGTGGGGATGGAAGCGCCCGATCACCTTGGAGCCCAGAAAGATCATCAGCAGCGCAAAGGCGATCGCCTCGGCCGCGACAATGCCCAGTTGGACGTAATGAACTTGGCCGGTAGAAAGACTGCTGACCACGGCCAGGACCAACAAACCAAGAATGTCATCCAGAACCGCCGCAGCCAGAATGACTCGCGCGGCACGGGTGGAAAGGGCGCCCAGGTCCGCCAAAACTCTGGCCGTGATGCCCACGCTGGTGGCCACCATGGCAGCGCCCACAAAGATCGATTCGATACTGTTGTATCCCAGGGCCTTCATGTACCAGAGCCCCAGAGCAAACGGCACAATGACGCCCAGTGAGGCCACCAAGGCGGCCGTCCCTCCCACTTCCAGGAGGTCTCCCGGCTTGGTCTCCAGACCCACCGTAAAAAGGAGGAAGATCGCACCGATCTCCGCCAGACCCAAGGTCAGTTCGTTGGCGTGAACAAGTCCCAGGAGCGAAGGTCCCAACAACACTCCCGCAAGCAGCTCGCCCAGAACTCCAGGTTGCCGAAAGCGTTCAAAGATTTCCGCCAGCAGCTTTCCCCCGGCAAACATGAAGAAAAGCTCTAGCAGCACTTTCCCCGAGTGCTCCATGCGAACAAGCCTTCCTGCGCCGGCGCTTCGAGGTTGGGCGCACACGGTGAAAACGATTGGGAATTACAGAATATAGTACCAAAGATTCGAGTCAGCGGGCCCCCTATCCGGGAGCACTTCGTCCTCGTAGCGGAGAGCGCGCAACTTAGCCGAGCGCCGCGTGGGCGAGACTATTCACTTACAGAGGTGCAGCAGGACCATCGTCATGAAGCTGACCTCGGCATGCGCTCCCGGCTGACCTTTCTTTTACTTCCGGACGCGCACGAAGACCGCTTTACCGGGAGCGAAGTCGATACGACTAACATCCGCGGGAAGCTGGAAAGGCTTATTGAGATCGATTTTGTACTGGGATTCTACGTAAGTTTGGATCAACCAATTCACCAGCCAGTCAGAGAGCGTGAGAGAACCCACATGCACATCCTGAATGCTCAGCGTACCAGTTCCGTTGCTGGAGGCGATTTTGGCAAGCGCCGTCACGTGCTGGGTGCCGCGGAAAATCGAAGCCACCAGACGGGTCCCCAGATCAGTCGCGGAAGGCTGTGCTGACTGGAGTTTGTCAAAGTTCACATCCGCGGCGCCGTGGATTCCTTCCGGCTTGAGGTGGATTACCAGGTTGCTCACGGCAGGTGGAAGAAAGGGTGGATGGTCGTATTTCAAGTAAGAGTTGATCTCTGCATCGGTAATAACAATTGGCTTGAGAGACTGGTGTGGGGACTCAGAGGGGCTTGAGAGTTCCGTCATTTTGCGCTGGAATACTGCTGCCGCCCGCTCAGAAATCCCCTGGGCCGCATCATCGTGCCAGGAAGGGGCTCGCCCCGCCGCCGGGCTTGATGGTGCTAACAGCAATCCCGCCGCAGGCAGGACGAACATTGCCAAAAACAACGGTCTGAAGATCGGCGATCCGGTTTCAGAATTCCATCGTTTCAAAAATTCCTCTCAGCCTCTCCGTTAGCACTGCATCTTGGAGTTTTAGGGATTCGTTTGTGAAAGCCGCACGGCCGGAACTAACCGCATATGACGGAGCGAGCCTTCAAAACGCAAGTCCGCCAACCGGGGCGCTGACGACTGCCCTTCCTGCTGCGGGTACCAGTGCGGGGGTAGCCCGCTTAAATCCAGCCGGACCTGAAGCGCGGCTGACCCATCGAAATCATAGGCGCCCTGAAGGCGCAAGTCCGCGCCTGAAACGTTGACTGAAAACTCTTTCAGCGTCACTTGGCGGTCTTGAACCCCTAAGTGTGCGACCACATAAGGGATGACCTCCGTCTGAGGGCCCGCCTCAAAAAAACCCATCCCCGCACGCCGGGCCAGCAATTGAACGGGGTCCGGGGAGCCGAGGTCAACGCTTTCCAGCTTTACTGTCGCCTGGCCCTGAAAACTGTTCGCGATCTGAGAATGAGTCAGGCCCCGCGCGCTAAAATGCCCAGCAACGGAATAAAATCCCCTGACCTTTGCAAGTGCAGGGGGTAAATAGGCCTCCAACTCTTGCAGCTTCGAACGCTCCGTGCTCACCTCGCCCGAAATTTGCGCGGGCGAGCGCCGCAGGTCCGCCAGCAGTGTTCCTTGGCCACGCCCCCCGGCAGCGCCGAAGCGAACTTCGGAGACATGGATGGTGCGCTTATAAAAATCCAACTTGGCATTGAAGTCCCTAAGAGTGAATGCGCGATAAGTGACCAGCGGCGTGGAGAAATGCCCTTGTGCATTCAGCTTACTCAATAAGCCGGAAGCGCGCGGGGACGCCCTGAGCAAGGCGCTGAGGTCGGAAAGCCTTTCAAACAGCGAAGGCGAAGCCGGATTGCGCGTGGCTTTAAACCATTGCGCGCCTTGTTCGATGCTCAGTTTGTCCGCCTTCAGACTGAATTTCCACGGATCGCCCGGCGGCCCCTTGTGTGCCACCCAGCCCGAAAAAACGCTGGTGCCCATGACCGCGACCAACGGATTGACAATGACTTGCTTGCCTCGGACCTGAATGCGCGCCCGCGGAATATTAACGGGATCGGTCAAGCCCGGAATCTCCAGGCGCGCGCTATGAATCGTGGCTTGCGCGGCGATACTCGGCATTTCGAGCGGCCGCGCCCGTCCGCTCGCGTGCAGGGTGAAAGAGCCGGTCCCTTCCGCTCCAACACTCTCCGCTGTCCGCAGTCCAACGGCACGGCCAAACCTTAGAAGATCGGCCAGCGCGAAAGAGCGAGAGTAGACCGTCAGTTCGTAACGGGGCCTCAACGCGGGCTGCCGCCCTCGCGTTAAAAGGCCGCGCACGCTTCCGCCCACAACCACTTCGACATCAGGAGCCAGATGCACGGCCGCGGGGCTCAATCGAATAACGTCCCGAGCGATTTGAAGATTTACACGGGAAATCGGAAAGGAGCCGGAAGACGTATGTAAGCGCACCTCATGGGCGATCAGATCTCCCTCAAAACGCCGCTCATCCCACGGCCCGAGAATTTCCAATTTGCCGTCCAGGTTCCCGGTCAGGTTCCAGCGCACACTCTTTCCGAGCACGCGCCCGCCCAGATTCAGCATGTCCTGCAGCTTCGACCCCTTAAGGTCTGCCGACAGATCCAAATCCGGCGTCGACGTCAGTTTCTTAATGGAACCCTCGATGTTGGCTTGGGAATCGGCGAAAGACAACCGAAGGCCGTCGATATCCAGTTCTCGCTGGTCCCGATCAAAGAAGCCCCGAAAACGAAGCTGGCACGGCATGTCATTGGCGGGCGGCAGCTGTTCCCAGCGGTGGAGTTGGCTGAGGTGGGCATCACCGGAAAACACAACCTTGCGCAGCGTCCCGCTCAAATGGATGCTGGTGTCCATCACGCCGTAGACTCCCGGATTCTGGCCGGTGAGCAGCGGAATCCAGTCATAGAGCAATGCGCCCTGCGCGCTGAGAGTTGCGTTCAAGGTGTTCCCCGACTTCTGGTCCGGAGCCCAAGTTCCGTCCAGTTCGACGGGCCCGGGAGTGGGCAATTCCAGGTCCGTGCGCACCGGATCGCCCTGAAGGTGAAAAGTGACCCGGCGCGAAGCAAAGTCAAAACCCATCTCCGCTTTTGCGTTAACAATGGCAAAAGGCTTTTTGTCCTGGCGGAGCTTGAAATTAAAGCGGGAGTCTTCGGCCTCGATTCTAAGCCCTCGCGGATAAGACTCCCCCGGGTTTTGGGAGCGGCCGGCACCCGCGATGCCGCTGTTCACCAGCAGATTCTCGATGTTCCATACGCCCGAGCCGCTCCGCACAAGATTGATGCTGGAATCATGGAGCCGCAAGGCGCTGAACTCCAGCCGCGAATGCCAAAAACTTCGCCACAGCAGGTCGCAATCGATGCGCTGAACTCTGGCAAAGGGCTCCAGACCGAACTGTGGAAGCTCCTGCACGACGACGTTATCAACCGTGAATCCCGGCTGCGGGAAAAGGTGAAGGATGATGTGCCCAAAGGCGACTTTGCGGTGAAGAGCTCTTTCGAGCCCCGCTTTCAGGAGAGGACGGTAACGATTGGCGTTTAAGAAGGACGGAACAACCCATGCCGTTACCAGCAGCAGGACCAGCGCGGCAGCGACGTTGCGAAAATATCGGCGCTTGCGTGGACTCATCAATGTATCAGCTTGAAAGTCCGCCCCCAGCGCGTTTTGCTGAAGAAGTGGACAATCATTCCCGCGATCTGGTGCAAGCGGTCGTTCAGCGAGTTTTGCTCGTATTGCCCGCTCGGGGTCTCGTACGACCAATAGATCAGGAGTGGCCGTCCGGAAATAAGCTTGCGCGGCACAAACCCCCAGAAGCGGCTATCCCAGCTCTCCTCGCGATTGTCCCCCATAACAAAGTAGTTGCCGGGGGGAACAACAATCTGGCCGTTCTGAACATAATTCTGGAACTCAGCGCGCCAAGTGGGCGTGGCGCCCTGCATCTCCCCCCAAGTCACAGGAGGAAAATCATCTCCAGGGCGGAGCGTATCAGGATCGATGTTTCGCACGAAAGGCTCTGAAACAGCTGTGCCGTTTACAAAGACCTTCCGGTTCACCACACGGATTCGATCTCCCGGCACCCCGATGACACGCTTGACAAAGTGCTCTCCCGGCTCCTGAGCATCCTCGGAATCGCCCGGAAACTTGAACACCACGACGTCGTCACGGTGAATCTTCCGGTAAGGGAGCAAATGCGCAAGGGGTCCCGGTGGATAGGCAAACTCAAACTTATTGACCAGCAGGTGGTCGCCGATCAGCAGCGTGTTCTTCATGGAACCGGTAGGAATTTTAAACGCCTGAACGACAAAGGTGGTGCCGAAAATCGCCAGAATCACCGTAACCACCAATGACTCAAACGTATCTCGCAAGGACGATTTGCGGTAGGGATCAGTCATCAGCCCCCGATTTCTTTCCCAGGTGTTTTAAAGCCAGCCGGGCTGCCTGCTGTTCCGCGGCTTTTTTGGTGGCCCCGCGGCCCCGGGTCATAATGGAATCTCCGGCTTTGACTTCCACCGTGAAAGTTTTTTGATGCTCCAACCCAGCCTCTTCTACCACCCGGTATTGAGCCGGCGGCTGATGTTTACTCTGAAGGTGTTCCTGCAACAGCCCCTTGTAATTTTGCGAGAAGAACGCCTGAACGCTTTCAGGAAGGTCGGCGGGCAAAATGACGCGGTCGACAAACCCCCGGGCGGCTTCGAGCCCTCCATCGCGGTACACAGCGGCCAGAAGAGCCTCCATGGCATCCGCAAGAATTCCTGACTTCTTCCTTCCACCGCTTTTTTCTTCGGCCGGACCCAACCGCAGACATTCACCAAGGTGAATTTCCGCTGCAACCGGCGCCAGATATTTCGCCGCTACTAAGCTTGAACGCGCCAGGGACAATTTCCCTTCATCAAAGTCAGGAAAGGTTTCAATCAGGCGGAGCGTGACGGCGAAGCTCAGGACTGAGTCCCCCAAAAATTCCAAAAGCTCATTATCGCGGTCACTGTCCCCAACTTCCTTCACGTAGGAAGAATGCGTCAGAGCCTTGAGGAGCAGGTCGCGGTTCTGAAACTTATATCCAATGCGCGCTTCCAGTTTGTCGAGGGAAGGCCGGGTCATTCTTGATTGAGTGATACGGACGCGCAATCTATGATCGGTGATGGGTGCCCCCTAGCGGGTCCTGAACCTAAATGGCGTCTCGGGAACGGCACCCCCTCACCGGCTTGCCGAAGCCTGCACCTTGGTTATGAACCGGCTGCTTTGGATTTTTTCGCCTTCAAGTTGTTGATCTGCTCCTCGGCAGATTGCGCAAGACTTGATCCTTGCGCTAGTTTCTTGGCGTTGGTGAAGGCTTCGATCGCGTTATCCACCTTATTCTCCATGGAATAAACTACTCCCAGCCAGAAATAATCAATGGCACTTCCATTACCCTGAGATTTCTGAATCGCGGTCTTATAGTTCTGCTCGGCCTTGCCTAATTCAGGTAGATCTGGGGCCATGATGGCCAGCCGGGCACGCTGCAAGTGCACCATCCCCAGAGAAGCATACGCCCCACTTGCCATCAAATCCTGTCGCTTCTGAAAAGCCGCATCGGTTTCGTTAGACTGCTTCTCCATCACCGTAATTTGCTGAAGCGCTTTTGTGGCATCGATCTCCGCTTTGTTCAGCCTCTGCACCTTCTCAGCATCCGGGACGTTCAACATCTGCGGCAGCGCCAAGGTGGAGGAGGCTAGCAGCAGCGCCATCAAGTTATTCGGGTCGAGCGCCAGACTCTTTTCAGCACTTGCGATAACGTTTGCATTGTCGTTCTTCTGCTCATAGGCAAACGCCTGGATGGCATAGACGTATGGCAGAACGCGGCTGTTAGGGAAATTCTGAGCAAAAGTATTCGCCTCTTGTATCCTCGCGTCAGGATCCGTTTCACCTTTGAGCTGGTTGTAAGCAGCCGACTCAGCCGGAGAAACGTGGATCGCCGTTGACGCTTCCGCATCCTTCTTGGCACGCGCCGAGGGCGTGTAATCCTTCACGTCGGCGATAAATTTCTCATCGGCGCCTGCCTTCTGCAACGACTTTTCAATTTCAGGAGTGACCTCAAAGCCAAGTCCTTGCGCTTCAACCTTGGCCTGGGCGTCGGCCAGGTGCTTCTTGTTATGCTTGACCAGCTTAATCAACTCTTTTTCGGTGAGAGGGCCTTTCCCCTTCTCGGATTTTGTATTCCCGTTCTTTGCGGCATGCTCCACGGACAACATATTGACGTTGCTATCCATCTGCTGGGCCATAGCGGGAACGGCGCAGAGCAGCGTGCTTCCTACGCACAGCGCGCTGACAAGGGTTCCCACACTCACAACTTTTCTCAGGCAAACCATATCGAGATACTCCAGGTTTTTAATTTGCAGTCAGTAGGTTTCAGCGTACTAAAATCACTGTTCTCTGTCAATCAAGCTCGGCTGCCCAAACCAGCGCGGGGAGCGGGCCTTCCAGTGGTCTCGCCCGCCCACGATTCCCAGCGAACCCGGCTCCCTCGAAGGATTAAGAAGCTTGCCGCCTTGAGGAAAAATACAACCGCAAGGTACAATGTCATCTCTGTGATGCGCACCCCTAAACTTTTCGGCACCGACGGCATGCGAGGAGTGGCTGGCCGTTACCCGCTGGATACAGACACTGTCTGGAAATTCGGGAAGGTACTGGGAAACCTTCTCCGTGAAGAAGCTTCCGGAGGAGCAAGCCCGCGCGTGGCACTCGGCGAAGACACGCGGGAATCAAGCTCCGAAATCTCGCGGCTGCTGGCCGGAAGCCTGCGGTCCGCTGGAGCCGAGGTCCTCTACGCGGGAGTCATCACCACGCCGGGCGTCGCTTTCCTGACTCACCAGCATGGCTGCGCTGCCGGGATCATGGTCTCGGCGTCTCACAATCCCTACAAGGACAATGGCATCAAGGTCTTTGCCAGCTCGGGGTTGAAGCTCCCCGAATCACGGGAAGTCGCGATCGAAGTCGCCCTGGAAAACCAGTGCAGGCAGACGGATACACCTTCGCCCGAGACTCTGACCCCGGACCCGGCTCTTCTTGATCAGTACCTTCAGCACCTTCAGGGTTTCCTACCGGAAAGGCTTGTGCTGCCAAAGGGGCTTCTTGTTGTCGATTGCGCCAACGGAGCGGCATCACGCGTTGTTCCTGCCTTTCTAAAGAAACTTGGAGTCGAGGCCCGCATCCTTAACGCCTCTCCCAATGGACGCAACATCAACCACCAGTGTGGCGCTCTCTTCCCCGGTCATATGGCAGAAGAAGCCCGGGATTCCAACGCGCACCTGGGCGTGGCCTTCGACGGCGACGCCGACCGTTCTATTTTTGCCACTTCAGCAGGCCAAATTGCGGACGGAGACCACATCCTCTACGCCGTTGCGCCTTTCTTAAAAAAGAGCGACGAGCTCAAGGGTGACACCGTCGTCGGCACCTTGATGACCAACCTGGGCTTGGAAATAGCGCTCGAAAAGTTCGGCATCGGTCTCGCCAGAACTGCCGTGGGAGACAAGTATGTGCTCGAAGAAATCCTGCGCTCGGGATATAGCTTGGGCGGCGAGCCTTCCGGCCACATCATCTTTGCCGATCTTTCGCTGGCCGGCGACGGCATTCTAACCCTGCTGCAAGTTCTCCGCATGGTCGCCGAGACTGGAACGGCATTTGAAGACTTGGTCGCCGGGCTAAAACCATTTCCGCAACTCATCCGCAACGTGCCCGTGCGGGAAAAGCGTCCCCTCGAATCCCTCCCGGAAGTAAAACGCATCATAGATACATGCCAGAATGAGGTCGGAAAAAGGGGAAGAGTGATTGTTCGCTATTCCGGCACGGAACGACTGGCTCGCGTGATGGTTGCGGCGGAAGATATGGACACCGTCGAGCGCCAGGCCACGCGGATCGCGAGCGCCATTGAGACGGCAATCGGCGCCGGCTAATATGGCAAGAACGGCATGGCGTGAATCGGAGGATCTGCAAAGACTACTTGTAGAACGCATTGCCTAGTGCAGTTCAGTTCCCGCAGCGCCGGGAAGATTGCGAGGTTTGAATATGAATTCACGCTTCGTAAGAGGAATAACCCAAAATTCCGGGCCAGCCCCGCGACTCAAAATGAAGGGCCCCCTACCCCGAAAGACTCGCCACACAAATCACGTTGCCCGAAGGTGCGCCGAATACCTACTACCCGCTCTTCTGCTGCTTATTCCCCGGCCGCCAGCGCAAGCCCAAACGCAGCCCGTCGAACCTGTTGCGCCCGTGCAACAGCAAATTGGGTCCGGCTTCATTGTCCCCGCCGATACGCGAATTCCCCTCCGGCTTCAGAATGCGATCAATTCAAAGACGGCGTACGTGGGCCAAGCTATTTATTGCCGTACCGTTTATCCCATCACGGTTGGCGACCAGATCGCGATTCCAGTGGGTAGCTACGTTGAGGGTAGCATTACACAGGTTGTCCACCCGGGGCACATCCGGGGAAAAGCAAAGCTGGGCTTGAGGTTTAACACGCTCACGCTTCCCAACGGCACCACCCGGCCTCTGAGGGCAACTCTTTCAGCTTTTGCGGGAAACGGCCAAGAGGGATTTGACCGCAAAGAGGGAAAAATCAAGGGCGCATCCACCAAGGGCAAGGATGTCGGCCGCATAGCCCGGGCAACCGTTGTGGGGGCTGAAATCGGCTCGATCGCGGGCATATCCCACGGCCATACACTCAGGGGACTTGGGATTGGGAGCGCCGCCGGCGCCGCGAGCGGCATCGTCTGGGTTCTCGCCAGACGCGGCAGGCAGATTTATCTCCCGCGAGGAACCAGCCTGGAGCTTGAGCTCACAACACCGCTGAGCCTCGGCAAGCATGCCGAATAACCGGATGGGAACCTATTCCCGGCGGGTCCGCAGAAGCGACCCCAAATCCACGAGGGGACCTTTACAGGAAAACCACCGATTGCAGTCCCGAAATCTCAAACCTCTTCCGGCAGCGAGGATTCTGGCACTGAGCAAAGTCATCGCGGCGCAGCATATAAGACCTCACCTTCTGAAAGCGCGCGCGATCCCTCTCATCCGCGTGGCCTCGGAGCGCGCGCTTCTTGGTGCGCTCCAGCCAGCGGATCTGGTACGTACCCGTCTGATGGCAGAAAAAGCAGGAGAGATTTGCAGGTTTCAGGACTTCTTTTTCGTCGAAAAAGTCTCGTTCTTCCATGCGGTTGATATTCTACCGTGAATCCCCAAATTACGCAGGGAGATTCGCAACAACGCCTTCCCCCTGGGTCGCCGGAGCATTACTCAAGCTCTACTGGCGGTCCGCAGGCAGCGACTTCAGATAAGCGGTGACCGCTTCGGCATCCCGCCGCGACATGCGGTACTGGGGCATCGGAGGAGCTGCCGACTTGCCGGACCTATCGATTCCTGTCATGAAAAACCTGACAGCCTGCTCCGTCGCCCACCCGGGCAGGCCTGCGATGGGTGGCGAAGCGGGAACCCAGCCGGGAACCGGATGCATAGGCTTGAAGTCCAAGATCGTCCCCTGCAGCCATTGATTTGGAATAAACTCGCCCTTCTCATTGCGAGGTGAATGGCAGTCTCCGCACATGCCCAATTTTTCCACCAGATATTTCCCTCGCGCGGCCAGCTTGGAATGGCGGCCGGCTGCCTGATGCTGTGCCGCCACCAGCGGCACAGCCACTAACAAGGAGCTGAAAAAGATCATCCATCGACTCAAGGGGAAACCTTGCATATTGAAAATCCTTTCCTGCAAACGATCCCGGTCAAACAATCCGGCAGCGAATAAGGTAGCCTGACTTCCTGCCGGACGCCAGTCTTTTCAGCCCGAGCGCGCCCCTGACAGAAGTGACTTCATGAATGTACTTCCGGGGAGCTTTCCGCTGGCATGAATCTCGGCCCCAGCCACAACAAGGCAGTCGCGTCAATCAGGAAGTGAGCCGCAATGGAAGGATAGAGGGATCCCAAGCGAACCACCGGGTAGGCCAGCATCACTCCTAGCAGGGCGGCTCTCGCCATTCCATTGGCCCCTTGGTAGACGTGCGCCAAGCCGAACGCCACTGAAGACACAACCACACCCCAGAAGACCGAGTGAAACCACCCGGAAACCACCGCGAGCAGAAAACCCCGGTAGAGAAATTCCTCGCAAATTCCCGCCGTCGGCGACATTCCCAGCACCGCCCATAACTTTTCCCGCCGGCTCTGTGGCATCAAGAGGTAGACCAACTCGGATTCTTTGGGCCACCAACCTCTGCGCTCCAGCAGCAGGACCAAACCCAGTCCCAGCACGGAGACAGCGGCCAGCAGCAAGGTCCATTGCAGAAAGCCGGACCACGCGATCCAGTGGAAATTTGTCTCGAACCAGTTTGGCCAGGTTGCAATCGCCACCACGACTCCGAGTCCTGCCAGTAACCACTGGGAAACAACTGCTGAGAAATAGAGGTCAGTCTTCGGTACCTCCCGGAGCTGTTCAGGACGCGCGCTGTGCCAGGAAAGCAACGGAACGACGGCAATCAAAAACACGGCAAAGCTGATTTGCACCACTCTTACGACCATTCCAGCTTCCCTTCGTCGCGCGTCCTGTCAAAAACGTGGGCTAATTTCTCACCCACCAATCAAACCGTCAACTCTCCTGCCCACCTGCCCATTCACGGCTCGCCTCTGCCCACAAGTGGAGCGGAATCTGGTCGAAAGCAGTTAGTTAAGGTAAAGAGGGTTTCGGCTGATCCTCTCGCGGCAGGGCTTTAGGTCCGCAGGAGGTAAGTGCCCAAGACCGCGCGGCAGCGATCCCGGCAGACTTCCACGGAGAGGCTTCTCGGATCCATCAGCCATTGCAGACAATACCCGTCCACAAGGGCGCGAATGGTCGTCGCGGCTTCCTCCGGAGGAACGTGTCGGAACTGCTGCTCCCGGATG
>JBJKQF010000206.1:0-3344 GCA_046705545.1 Terriglobia bacterium | reverse complement strand
CCACATTTCGGCGCCTCTCCCTTGATCACTAGTCCTGAAGCTTTGCTGGAGGTTTCGATGGCGAGTTCGCGGCTTGGTTCGCGGAAGGGGCCGGGAATCGGCTCGGAGGAGAACTCACGATTCAGAGTTGGCGCTTCGCCAGCCGGCACCGCTTCAAGCAGAACCACCTCAAAGGGACGAAGATGGAGAAGCGGCCGATTCAAAGCGTGGCCGTCTTCATTGGTCAGGCGGGCCGGGTTCGGATACCAGCGGTAAAGATCATAGCCGGACGCCTTCGGCAGTCCCCACGCCGGATTTAGCTCCAAGGGCAGGGAAGCATCCTTCCAGCTGCAGTTATTAAGGGCGATGAAAGTCCTTCTGCCGTTTGAACAGGCGTACCCGTAGGTTTGATTCCGCCACGGATTGCCCACGATAAAGCGCGGATTGCTGAAACAGTCGGCTCGTTCCTTGAGCAGGTCAATGAAAACGCCCATCTGTTCGCGCTCGGGGGGAGAAAGCCATGACGTATCCGTCCACGGTTGGGCCAGAAGGCTACCGCGGCACATGTCCATCACGAAGCCCTCCTGCCAACGCGCACTGCCGATAGAGCTATTCCACTTCCAGTCCGAGAGCCAAACGCCCAGAGAGTCTTTACACAGGTGAGGTACGTCCACGCAGTACCATTGGGCCTGATCGAGGGCTTGAGTCACGCTGTCCCTGGCGTAGAGCGCCGGAGAGGAACTGGGGTAGGAAGCCTCCATAAAGAGCCCCGATTCGAAGAGAGTATCAGCATGGAGCAACCACCAAGGTGATCGATAGCCCCAGTAGAGCATCAGAAAAACCTCGTGGCTTTCTGCGTCCAGGTCGTGGAGAAACTGAATCACGGCATTGCCGATGGCCTCTGTGGAATAGACTCCGAGCAGATGGTCATGGCGGGGGTTGTAGCAAAGCGGGCGGAAGTTATCAAACTTTAGCAGCCGAACGCCATCCTCGCGGATGTGATGGCGGAACGCCCGCGTGTACATACTCTTGATGGGCTCGCTGGCCCGGCACAGCGCGTCCCATCCGATGCCGTCATACCCCGTCCCAGCGTACTGAGGCAGGCTGGTGAGGTCCGGCTGGACAGCAGGATTTCCCCCCACCGACCATTTCTGCCATGAGCTATCGATCCACAGGCCGGGCAGAATGTCGAGTGCCTTTAACCGTGGCATTATTCTGCTGAAACCATGCGGGAAGCGTTGCGGATCAGCCTGGATGAGGTCGCCGTGGTAGTCCACCCAGAAATCGATTGAAAGGTGATCGAATCGGCAATTGGAATCCCTTTCGCCCTCGGCGACCTTCCCAATGATATCGAGCAGATATTCTTCCGTTTCATCAAAGAGATTCTTGCTTCCGGGCTTCCCCCCAAAAGCCTCGAAAATGGCGTAAGGCTTGTCATGGCCGCGAATAACCCGCCGCATCCGTCCATGCAAGTGAGAGAGAAAGGCCTTTCGCGCTCCACGGTCCTTCGCGACTCCGTACACAGCCTCCATGCAGTGGAACGTCTCACCCGGCGGGAGCTTGGCTCCCGGGTATTGCTTCAGCCGGACCGTTTTTTCCTGGCCCATTACCCAGCCGTAAGGGTGCGCCAGGCCCACGAAGAACTCTCCAGCAAAATAGACTGGGAATCCCAGCTCGCCTTCTGTCACCGGGACATTGGTCCGGTAATTTCCCAAATTCACATCCAAAATTCTTACTGAGGAAGCGCTGCGATTGGAGATCTCGACGAACTTGTGCAGAATGGGTTCCCGGGCGTTCCAGCGATAGGTCAGCAAGGCCGAGAGTTCTTTGACTTTGGATTTCAACTCGAAAACAGCCTCGCCAGAAGGCCCTTCGTTTTTTGAAACCAGACGGGCTGCCTTCCATTGGATCTTCCTGGGCCGGGGACCGACGGTCAAGTACTGCTCAAACTGCACGGGTGAACACGTTCCCGTCAGGCTGGCCGGGATGGACTGTGCGTGGAGAGGGTCCAACTCATTGAGGAGGGCGGTGCGGGTCACAAACTCCGATAATTGCACGGCGATAAGATTGTCCTGTCCAAAGCGCACAGAAGCATGGGCGCTCGAATCCGGCCCGAGATCGATGGTTGAGGGTTCATGCCAGCGCCCGGTTGTTCGCCGCCGCCCAACCTCGGTGCCGTTCAGGAACACGCGCATGAAGCGATGATCGTAGAGGCCAAAGCCGCCGAGGGTCAGAGAGAGCGGAACGCCCCGGGCGGATACCGGAATTGTGACGTGGGTCCGGGCCCAGCTGAAGCGCTTCGGTGACTCCTCGCCCAGCGTCAGATTGATAATGTTCCGCCACTTTGAATCGTCATGTTCGGGACGGGCGTACCCCCCCTGATATCCGGGGTCTTGGTCGGCGTCCGCCGTATTCCCTTGTGTGACGGTCCGCTTCCATCCCACGATCCAGATTCGTTCTTGCGCCGCGTCCAGGTCAACGTCCAGCTCGGAATCGCCCGTCAACTGAATCGTCCGTCCGCTCAGCTTGTTTTCCCAAGAGACCGTGCGCAGGACTTGGGAGATCTCAATCTTGAGGGCGAATGCCGGTGAATTCAGTTCAATCTTGCTTCCCGTCTGTGTGACGTTGCAAACATCGACGGCTTCGGCCTGTCCGGGGTTTTCTCCCCGGGCTGCTTCACCGAGCGCGCCGCCAGCAACGGCTGTGATTAAGCCTGCTCTTATAAATTCACGACGCTTCATTAAGAACTCTTTTCTGGATTGGCCGCAGCGGGGAGCTGATGGGCCACTCTGGGCCTGTAATGAATTTTGCTTCCGACAAACGTTGGCGCGAAGCGCCACGGTGAATCACACTGTACATCAAGCACATCGGATTTCTAGCACCGCAATACTGGCCCGTCAACAATTAAACCTGGCGAGATGATTGGTGCGCCTAACATGCGCCTAAGTTGGGGTGGGACGAATCGCACGACGGCAAGCGATGGAGAGTCTATGCGGTTTGCCCACCTTCCTTTGTGCCAAACCGTTGCGGTCGTGCATCCAACCGGGATAGACTTACGGTACCGGAGGCTTAGAATATGTCAATTCGACCCGTGAAGCGGCTTATTAAATCCAAGCCTACGCTGGAAGGCGCCGGCGTGCATTTGCGGCGAGCTTTCGGCTTTGGTAGCACGTCGGACTTCGATCCGTTTCTTCTGCTGGACGATTTCCGCAATGACGTTCCGGAGGATTATCTGGCCGGCTTCCCGTGGCATCCCCACCGGGGAATCGAAACCATCACTTACGTGCTGGCTGGAAACGTTGAGCACGGGGACAGCCTTGGCCACAGCGGAACCATCGGCGCCGGCGACGTCCAATGGATGACGG
>JBJKQF010000205.1:0-19125 GCA_046705545.1 Terriglobia bacterium | reverse complement strand
GTTTAAGTCCGCTCGGTTGGAGACCCACATGGAAAAGCTGTTACTCCGAATGGATTGCTGGCGAACGAAAACGATTTGCCGACCGGGCAGTTGCTGGAGCTTTGCCTGCATTGCCGCGCGTTCGGTATCAGATGGCATCGCGGAACACCAAGTGAGCATTCCTTCGTTGGGTCGGGTGAGGAAATGCGGCCCGTGAACAATACGTGCGCCGGTTGGAATCAGGAAAAATAGCACACCTAGGGACGGGATGGCGCGAGTCAGGAATAAACCCGTGGGCTTTTCACGCCATCGCCATGACCGCAAATGGCGCATGGCAATTACAACAAGCGCCAGGATGGCGCAAGTGATGGGCCCGGAGTAGTGCGGAGCGTACGCCGTCGGCAGCACCTCTCCGAAAAGCGTCACCCCGCAAACGACCATCAGAAAACGCGTGCCGGGGCTGACATCCCCCCAGGAAAAGCCCCTGGGCAAACTCAACACCACAAGTAAGAGCGGAAGAGTCAGCAATGGCCCCAGAAAAAAGCTCCAGAAAAAAGCAGCATACTTCATCTCCACCGCCGCCAGTCCAATAACCGATTGAGTCTTTTCAAATTGTGGAAGCGCGAAATACTTGAGGTAATCGTCGCGCATCGAGGCGTGCCGGTAAATCGGCAGCGGTCTCAAGGACTCCCAGGGGAAAAGTGGTACCGGATTATAGGTGTGCTCATAAACCATGTAGGGGGTTCTTAACGGGCTGCCCGTAGTTCTCCAAAAGTAATAGCCCATGGCCGCCATGGTCAGCGCCAGCACAATCAGCAGCGGCGCCATCGCACGCTTGAGCGCCACGCCCAACTCCGGCCTCTTCAACTTCCATAGCCACACCAGGAGCGCTACCGCCACCGGGATGCCGAAAAAGAGTCCCTCATAAGGACGGGTGTTGGCAATGAGCGCAAAACCAATTCCCATCAGTAGAGCATGCCGTACCCGCCGCCGCTGTTTGAGACGGGGCAGCGCTCCCAATACCAGCGCCCCGCCCAACGCCGCCACCGCTCCACCCCAGTAGCTATTGTCCCAGTAGCTGAAGGTTCCCAGACGAATCACCGCCAGAAAACCTCCCAGCAACGCCCAGCCCGGTTCCAGCCACCCTTGCAGCATCCAGGTGATGGCGGCGCACATCAAGCCTACGCTCAACCAAACGCCCCAAAAGGGATGGCCGGTGACCACCTGCCCCAGCGCCATGAACAAGCCCTGGGCGGGGTAATACTTGGCCGTATAGGTAGGTTGCCAAATCACTTGGAAGGTTTCAAAATGCACCCACATGGGATTGGTGGGGTTGGTAAGACGGCCGTGGGCGAAGGTATCGGAAAGCAGCAGGTAGCCAAACTCGTCACTGACGCCCGGCGCAGGAATAGGCAGGATAGGCAGGAGCGCGGCGCGCAGCGCGAGCGCCGTGAGCCCGACCACCAGAACCGAGAGGCCGCGCCGCTCGGCCAGCTTGGCGAAGCGCTGTTCCAGCGCTCCAAACCACCGCGAACCTAGATTAGGAACCAGGAAGGCCAGGGCGAGCGCGAACAGCATCAGCCCGAATTCTAGAGCAAGAAACATCGCTGAGCCTCCAGCTCCTTGGGAACGCCGGCCGGCAACCTTCGATCCGCCTCGCACATCGCGGGGCTCGTACAGTACTTCAGCGGGCTAGGCCCTCCATGGGCGCTGCTTTCTCTTGAGATTTCTCCACCTTCACTTCCTCGTGGTAGTCGGGTTCGCTGTTGATCGCCCAAAGGTCAAGATCGGCGCCGCAAATGTTCCGCGCGGCGCACAGAGCGGTCATCATGGAGTGGTCCTGGTTGTTGTACTTGTGCATTCCGTTGCGGCCCACGAACTGGAGATTCCGAAGGTTGGCTTCAGCATAAACACGGATGGTCTCGACCCGCTCCGCCCAGCCCGGGTCGTACATGGGATAAGCCTTCTGCATCCGAACCACAGTTCCATCTTCGATCTCATCCGAATGGACCAGGCCGAGTTGAACAATCTCGCGCCGCGCCATTTCCAGCAGCTTGTCATCTGGGCTCGACCAGAGTTCGTCGTTTTCGAAGACGAAATATTCCATACCCAGGCACGTTTTGCTGGAGTCCGGAACCATCGACGGCGACCAGTTCTTGAAGTTCTGAATGCGCCCCACCTTTACCCCAGGTTCGTGCACGTAGATCCAGTTGTCGGGTGAAACCTCCCGGCGGTTGATAACCAGGCTCACAATCAAGAAGTCGCGATAGCGAAGGCGCTCAGCGGAGTCGCAAACGGCTTGCGGGGGCTGGGGGTCAAGCGCGCGGACCAGTTCCCGGATGGGCATGGAGCTGATAAAGTGGCTGCCTTCAAAACTCTCTTCCCCGTTCGGCCCTTGGGTCACCACGCGCGTTACCGCGCCGCCCTGATGGCAAATCCGCACGACCTTACGCTCCATCAGCACCGGGCAGCCTTGCTCGTCGAGCCGACTGGCAAGCGTCTCCCACATCTGCCCGGGACCCCGCTCGGGATAATGAAAACGGTCGATGAGTGTCTTTGCCTTCGGCGTCTTCGACGGAAAGAGGGCGTTTTTCACCGCGGTCACAAGCGACAAGCCACGAATTCGCTGTGCGGCCCACTCCGCCTGAATCGAAGTGCAAGGTACGCCCCAGACCTTCTCCGTGTAGGTCTTGAAAAAGATCTGGTAGAGGCGCTTCCCGAACCGGTTCGTAACCCACTCCTCCAGATTATCCTCCTTAGGAGTCGGGAAAAGAGCGGCGCGAATATAGCTTAAAAGAATGCGAACACTTTCAATGGGGCCCAGCCCGAGCAAGGCATTCTTGGCCACGAGCGGGTACAGGAAGAACTTCTTGCGGTAATAGATGCGGGACAAGCGCGGCCGCAATAGGAAATGATCTCCCAGGGTTTCCTGCCAGATCCGGTTGACCTCTTCCCACTTGGTAAAGAAGCGGTGCCCGCCGATGTCAAACAGGTATCCCTTGTAGTTCACCGTGCGGGAGATGCCGCCCACCTGCTTGTCCGCTTCCAGCACCACGGCCGGAACCCGGTGCTTCAAGAGCTCCCGCGCCGCCGTCAAGCCGGCTGGCCCACCCCCAATAATCACCACGAACGCTTGAGCGTCTGAGCTATTCCTTGCCACCGGGCTCCCTTTTAATTCCTCTGCTAACTAAAAAGCGCGAGCTTCCGGGCGCCGAAATTCCAAATCAGCACCACGACGCCGCTCACTCCTTTGGCAAAAAGGTAATAAATTCCCAGCTTTGACTGGAAGAACCACAGAATCAACTCGTTAAGGCCCAAACCCACCACGCCGATGACGGTGAAGATCGTCAATTCAGCCGACGTCCGCTGCAGCCTGCGGCGCTCAAAAACCCAGTTTCGGCTCAGTAGGTAGTTCACCAACGTACCGACGATAAATCCGATGGGTGCGGAAACCAGATAGTTCACTTTCAGAAACTGCGTCAGGGAGTAGAGCGTGGACGCGTCGCAGATGAACGCGAATCCACCCACGATGACGTAGCGATAGAACTCGCCCCGCGTACCGCTTCCGCCTGTGCGCGCGCCAGCAGGGCGACCCAATTCTCCAGGGGTGGCTGGGGTCTCATTTCCAGAAAGTCTGATCGTACTTGCCACTCTGCTTCTCCCAAAGGCTGGCACTGAAACTGGCTCTAGCAGTCCCCTGATTGGCGCGGGCGCCGCCGGTGGTCCCATTCTACACTCACTTGCTCCGCAGCACACATCTTCTTGCCGTGCTGGTGCGGAGATGCAGCTTACTGGTAAGGGAGGTTCTTCATCAGATCGCGCTCGGACTGCGAGGTCCGAGTGGGCGAGGACTCTTCCTGCTTAAAGAAGGCTTGTGACATCCCGATTCGGTGCTGGTCCGGATTCCCAGGCTGCAACGGTTTGGGAAACAGAGGGCTGAACCGGGACGGGCCTGACGTGCTGCCCAGGGCTTGCAGATACTCGGAGCCTCGCCATGGGCCGGTGGCGTCACTCACAAGTGCCACCAAGCGGGAATGCAGGGCTTCAAGCGTCGCCTGCTCCTCCGGCGGACCCTTTACCGGCACTTTTCATTTGATCCTTTCTTTCCCCCGGGCCTCTGGCCAAACGAAAATAACCATTTTAAGCCTGCCATACCCATCTACATGAAACAATAGCACTTTCTGTCTATGGGGCAAGGATGGCTAATGAGAGGGAAGGCTCCTCATCCTGGCTCGTTCCGATTGTGACGGCCGGGCGAGGTCAAAGGATTGGGAGTGGAAACCGTTGCGCCGATCCGATTCGAACTGATTGCCCGCCTCCCCCGGCTTTCAGGGCCGGGGAAGGAAGAGGCTGATTTGGAACAAATCTCCGGCCCCGAAGGCAAGCAGCCTGCTGCGCGTGGGGCCGGTACGGATAGAGAAACCAGGGCATGCGCCCTCATCAGAAGTGGAACCGGTAGTGCACTTCGGCGTAAATCTCCCTGGGGTCTACGTAGTGCGTTCCGCCGAAGGTGTTGCTGTTGTCAAGAAGATAGCGCCGGTTGGCGACGTTCAAAGCATTGATGGCAAGCGACCAGGTCTCACCGAACGACTTGCCAAGTGAAATGCCCACGGTCGTGTGCGGCGACAGGTGATCCGGGCCGTCGCCGTTTACGAAGCCTGAGCCGTACTCTACGGTCGTAGTTGCCCAGGCGCGATAGGGAAGCGTGGAGGTCACGACGGTGCTCAGAGTATTGCGCTGGTCGTGGTCGAGCCAGAAGAACCCACTCTCGGGCGGGGAGAAATCCGTCAGGCCGCCTGTGACCGCGCCAAATCCCTGCGCAAACTGGTGCGAGTAAGCAACGTGCGCCCGAATGTGGCGGGCGATCAGCGGCGCGCGCAGCGTCGCCTCCCAACCCTGAATGCGCGCTCCCTGAATGGTGAGCGGAAGGAAGATATCGGAATTACCGATCTCATCGTGGTCAAAGAAATTGCGCGCGTGCGTGCGGAAAAGGTCAGTGTTGAAAACCCACTTATGAAAGGGAACCGTCAGGCCGGCCTGATACTCTTCATCGCGCTCGCCGTGCAACGGCAGGAATCCGACTCCCTGCTGGAGGGCGTATGCCAACAACGGCCCGGAAATCGTATCGAGCGGGGGAGGCTGGTAAAAGCGGCCGTAAAAGCCGTGAAGTACCCAGCCGAGTTTGGGCACGCGCACCGCCGCTCCCACCCGTGGGTCGGCGTTTGTCTCCTTGAGCAGCCCTGAATAGCGCGTGAGCCGGAGCCCGCCGTTCAACGACAGCCAGGAAGTGGCGCGGAACTGGTCCTGGAAAAAGCCCGCTTCGAGGCTTCCGGAAGGGCTCAGGCGCTGTTCGATTGGTATCCCGTTCGCCGGATTGCTCTCCAGCCCGAAGAACGTATTGTCGAACTGGCCAAAACCCTCAAAGCCCACTTGGGCGTTGTGCCTGCCTTCCACAACGCTCAGAGTTGCCTGAACGCCCGCGTAGTTGGAGCGTCGATTGTCGTTCAGCACCGAGGGAGTGTCATTCGGCCCACCCACATAATTCGCCCGGTTGAAGTGGTAAAAAGGCGAGACGTTCAGCAGGATGCCGGCGCTGAAGGTGTGGACCCAGGAAAAGTTCACAAAGGCGTCGTGCTCGATGTCCAGGTCACGGATGCCCGCGGCCTGCTGCTCGGGCGTATTCGGAATCTGATAGTGATCGCCACGCAGGGAAGCCACCAGCCGCAGCTGGTCCTTGGGTGTAGCGTTGAAAAAGAGCGACCCAAAGCCGCCAAGGCCGCTGTCCATGTCGTGGATGACCTGGGCTACCGGCGTCATCAGTCCAAGATCCGACCGGTTGGCCGTCAAGCTGCCATAGTAGGCAAGGCGGTCCGTGTGCCCGCCGAAACTCAGTTGATCGTTGGTCTGGTTGAAACTCCCGTAGCTGGCGACGAGTTCGCCGTTGTTCTGGTACTCAAAGCCGGACCGCGGAATGACGTTGAAGACTCCGTATGTGCGGTTGCCGTACTCGGCAGAGTAGCCTCCCGTTTTCATTTCTACGTAGTCGGCGTCCATGGGGTTAAATTGCGGCCCTACATTGGAGGAGATATTCGTGTTAGGAACCGGAACTCCATCCACTTCCCACGACACTTGGTGCCCACCGCGGACATGGAGCATGTCGTGGACCATGTATGCACCCGGGACGTAGTCGGTGACCATGGCCATGCTATTGGCGCGGTCGGCGCCGGGCGTACGGGCAATCATCTGCCTGTTAACCAGCGTCTCCGTGGCCGAGGCTTCGGTGTTGATGGTTTCGGGAGTCTCCTCCACCTGGACACTCTGTTTCGAGGTTGCAATCTCCAGCGCAAAATGAATGATCGGGGCGCTGCCGGAGCTCACCGTGACGGACTCCTCCGCAGGTTGAAAGCCTTGCGCATTCACCTGCAGCGAATAGACTCCGGCCGGCACAGCGCTGAACTCGAATTCGCCAAAAGAATTCGTTCGCGCCGTCCGCGACCACTGAGAGGAGCTCGCGTGGAGCGTGACCTGAGCACCGTGAATAGGCCGGTGCTGAGGATCGTGCACAATCCCTCGAACATTCCCAAAAATGCTGGCGTAACCGGGTATGGCAAGCAAAACCGCAACTGTCAGCAGATACACAAACCGTACGCACTTCACAACAGTCCTCCTTGTCAAGAGAAGCCCATAGACACAACCCCGCCCTCAGGCAGTGAGGCAGCTGGAATTACACTGGTTGTCAATTAAGCAAGGAGGGTTTTAGGAGGAGGATCGGGAAGCCTGGAGTCCGGCGCCGGCGGACGGGCAAAATTCCTTGCGTCATAATATCTTACCGAAGGGAGTTGGTGTGCCGGCTCAGTCCGCGGCACATCAAAAAGCAGGTCCGGATGTGTAATAGGAAGGAATGAAGAGCCCTTTTGAGATACCGAGCAAGTGCAGCGCAAACCGGGTTGCGACTGCCCGGAAACGCAGGCTTCTGAGGAATGCGCACCCTTCGCGCCGCCCATCATCATGGGGCACTTCCCGTGGCCGCCCAAGCAGCAGCCGCAGGTGCAATGTGAGCAGCACTGGGGCATCCCTGCCTTTGTTTGCATAAAGGCATGGAAAGGCACCCAAAGGCCAAATGCCAAGAGTAAAGTGGAAACACAACTTTTAAACACGGTGCCGGTAGTATAGCACAGGCAACATGCACCCGCCGTTCCGCCCGGCGCCCCGCACCGATATGCACCTGTGTAAGTCTTCGCTTGGTTTTCCCATCGTTGCTTCCTGCGCGAGCAATCAAGAGAAATCCAAACTTGGGAATGTAGGAAGTTTGGCTCTGAGAAACGCGGAGGCGGGCAAAGAGCGAAGGGGAAATGTGGTGTTAGGCAGCAGCCTCAAAGGACTCACCAAAAACCTCGGCAGTGAAGGCTTCGATGGTTGCTCCCTGCTGCCAGGCATTCGCGGGGAGCCCAGCCTTCCGGCAGGTTTCTTCAAGGAACTTTTCCCGGTCCCAGCGCAATTCCACCGCAACCTGGGGCAAAAGCAGCCCTCGCCGTCGGCCTTGAGAGATGAACAGACCGTGCCTTCCCACTTCAATCTGCTCCGGCGTGACGGTCTGTGGTTCACTCAAGACCGAGATTTCAATTTTCATGAAGGGAAATTCTTCCGGTGTCACAGGAGGGAAACGCGGGTCGGAAAGCGCCGCTGCAACGGCGCACTCGCGGACGGTCTGGTAAAGGGGCTCATCACCCCGTACGTGGCCGATGCAGCCCCGCAGGCGGCCGCGCTTGTGGAGGGTTACAAACGCTCCCTGGGGAGCCCGCAACGCGTCCGTCAGCCCGGGAACCTCTGCGTCCAGAGCCTCTCCCCGAACACCCGACTCCAAGGCTTGCCGCGCCAGCCGCAGAAGAGTTTGCCGTTCCTCTTCAGTGAGCGGCGGCATCTTTCTCGCCTTCCTTTTCCTTTCCGCCTGGAATCACCACCAGATTACCGGTGGTGCGCTGGTTCAGTCGCGCGTCCATCTTCTTTCGGAAATCCCAAAAGTATTGCGTACCCGAAACCAGGGCGAAGAAAACCACCATCCAAAGCAGCAGGGTGCCCACCAGCGGCAGCGGAGCAAATCGCGCTTCCAGCGTAATCACGCTGATGGCCATGACTTGCAGAACCATCTTGCTCTTTCCCAGGTCGGAAGCCTGGAGCAGAAAACCTTGCGCCGAAGCAATGGAGCGAAGCCCGGTCACAGCCAGCTCGCGGCCGATAATGATTACAACCATCCAGGCAGGAACCAAATGCAGCTCGACCAGGGAGATGAACGCCGATGCGGTCAGCAATTTATCCGCGAGAGGGTCCAGCAGAATTCCCAGCGCGGTCACTTGGCCCCGCTTGCGTGCCAAGTAGCCATCCAGAAGATCCGTGGTAGCCGCCAGCAAAAAGACAGCAACAGCCCACAAGTCCATGTTGTGCCCCTTGGTCAAAAGCAGGACGACAACCAACGGCACAAAAAAGATACGAAGGATGGTCAGCGACAGAGGAAGGTTCATAAGTGTTGGAACTTCATCCCCAGACGGTATGTGGTGGAATAAAGGCTCTCGCTCAAGGGTACTGAGAATCTCAGGAGAAAGCCTGCCGAACTCACCCCATCACTATAGCCAAGCGCCGGAAGGGTGTCAACGAAAGTTGGGCAAATCACAAGGAAAGTTATTCAACTTTTTGCCGCTGGGGAAATTTGCGGAGTGTTCTATTCCAGGTGTGCCACCGGTACCTTCCGTCAAGCCGTTTGTACAAAGCAGTGGGAATTTTCCTGGAGCGCGCTGCAGATTCCAGGATCGGTCTTCGCGCCGTGGCCGGCGATTCGATTAGTTGCGTTGCCCGCAGGCACCTGTAAATTTCCTTTAGCCGCAGCGAGAATGCCGCGCAATTCGCGGCCGATACCCACCCTGAGTTTGTACAGCAGAATTTTCCATGAAGGCTCCAGCCGGCTGGCACCGATGGCTACAGGCAGAGCCTACCTATTCTAGAGACTTGTTTCAAGCGGCTAAGTGGACCCCACCAGGCTACATAGAATGAACGGCGAATTGCCCCATGATTGTGCAAAACTAGCCGCGCGCAAGCAGGGCTAAAAACGGCCGCTTCGGGCCACTAGTTTACAAAATCGTTGAGTAGCGAATTTGTAAACTATTGAAAATAAAGGGTTGGCCTTTGACAGCACAAAAAGGCCATTTTTAGGGGATTTTTGGGGATAGAGTCCCTCGTGCAGAAGCCAAGTCTTTTTCCACAATGATTTCCACAGCCTTCCGTGCCGCAAAAATAAAGGGTTTTAGCCAGATGCCGGCTGATCCTCATGGAAATAGCCTCAGGACTGCAACCGCTCGCGGAGCGATTTCGCCAAGCGGGCTCGCACCGTCACCCGGTTGTCCTCATAGCGCGTCGACAAGACGTTTCCCGCCCGGTAAAGAAAGGCCAGGCGCTCTCCGTCTCCTGCCGAGAATTCGAATTCTTCTTCCACAATGGGATCGGCCTCCAGCATCTCATCGATTTTCTGCAGAAGAACCGTAAAGCCTTCCCCGGTGAGAGCGGAAACTGCCACCGTCCTGGGCCCTTGCGGCATTCGCGCGCGCGCCGCCGCATCGAGCATGTCGATCTTGTTCCACACCAGAAGGCGCGGTGCCTCTACAACCCCCAACGTCTCCAGGAGATGCTCGACAGCCGTCTCCTGCTGGCTGTGTTGGGGATGCGAAGCGTCCGTCACCTGGACCATCAGGCTTGCGCCTTCAAGCTCCTCCAACGTGGCCCGGAAAGCTGCCACCAGATGGGGAGGCAGCTTGCGAATAAAACCGACCGTATCCGAGAGCAGGATTCGCCGGTGAGAAGGAAGGCGCACCAAGCGAACCGTCGGATCCAGCGTGACAAAGAGCCGATCGGAAGTTGAGACGCGCGCCTGCGTCAGGGCATTGAAGAGCGTCGACTTTCCGGCATTCGTGTATCCAACCAAGGCGACGGTCAAGAGTTGATTTCGGCGCCGGTGAGCGCGGTGCAAAAAGCGTTCGGAGCGCACCTTCTCGATTCCTTGCCCAAGCCTTTGGATGCGCGCCCGAATGCGGCGGCGGTCAAATTCCAGCTTCTGCTCGCCGGGGCCTCGGGTTCCGATGCCGCCTCCCAGCCTGGAGAGAATCGTTCCGCGCCCGGAGAGGCGCGGCAGAAGATAGGTCAACTGTGCCAGCTCCACCTGGAGTTGGCCCTCGCGGCTGCGGGCGCGCCTGGCGAAAATATCGAGAATCAGTTGGGTGCGGTCAATCACCTTGGCCCCTAGAGCAGCTTCCAGGTTACGAAGCTGGGTGGGGGTAAGGTCGTTGTCAAAGATAATGACTTCGGCGTGAGCCTCGCGGGCGCTTACTCGGATCTCATGTGCCTTGCCGCGGCCCACCAGAGTGGCAGGATCGGGCTCCGGAGACACTTGAAGCGCAGAACCCGCCACTTGGGCTCCCGCGCTCGTGGCAAGTTCCCGAAGTTCTTCCAGGCTTTCTTCAGGATCATAAACAGCGGGGAGGCCGGCCCGCCGCGCGCGGGCCCAGCCAACCAGATATGCTCTTTCGGGAGTAACTTGCTCGATAATCCTCACGAACCTCCCGCCGATGCTGGGGGCGCGGCAGCCGCGCTGGCGCGATTCAAAACTACGGTGGAGATCGCGTGTTTGAAAATCAGTTGTTCCTGTCCGTTGTTCTCCAGGATCACAGCAAATTTGTCGAAGCTGCGTATGCGCCCGTTAAGCTTGACTCCACTCACCAGATATATTGTGACGAGCGCCTTATCCCGGCGAAGTGCATTCAGAAATCCATCCTGGATGTTTTGGGTTTTTTCCATGGTTTTTCTCTTCTCCACTGGAGCACCGCGTATCATGCCGCCTCTCAGAACAAGGACATCGCCTTGGGAGAATTAACCCTTCCTATTTTCTTAGATGCCAGCCAAGCGTGGACTGATTTCAGTATTTGATCCTGGAGTTCCGGCGCCTCTCCGAACCCCGAAAACCAGGTGACTTCCGGCTCCCTTCGGAACCAGGTCATCTGGCGCTTGGCATATTGGCGAGTTGCTGCTTGTGTCGCAATGAGCGCTTCCTGCCAACTCACTTCCCCACGCAGAGCCCACGCCACCTGCCGATAGCCGAGCGCACCGAGCGCTTTCATCCTTGGTGCCTCCGGCCGCGCCATCAGGCCGCGCACTTCTTCTTGAAGCCCCGAAGCAAACATCCTTTCCACCCGCTGGTTGATCCGAGCGCACAGCTCGCCGCGTCCGGGGTTGAGGCCCAACTTGAAACAGCGGAAGTCTCGCAAAGGTTCGCGGCCTTGTGCCTGAAGCCTGGAGAGCGTCTGGCTCGCAAGCAGGCAAACTTCCACCGCCCGGATCACCTTTTGCAAATCCTGGGGATCGATGCGCCCTGCCGAGGCCGGGTCGAGGCGCTGGAGGATGCGATGTACATACTCGCGGCCCCGCTGGTCCGCCAAGCTGCGCAGCCGCTCCCGCAGCTCCCCGGAGCGCGGTGGCCCATCGAACAGCCCCTGCAACAGAGCGCGCAAGTAGAGCCCCGTGCCGCCGGCCAGAATCGGAAGCTTGCCGCGGCTACGAATGTCGTTCAGAGCCCTCAAGGCTTCCCGCCGGAAGTCACCCGCGGTGAAGTCCTCAGCCGGGTCCAAACAATCGATTAAATGGTGGGGAATTCCCTGCCGTTCCGCCAACGGCAGCTTGCCCGTCCCGATATCAAAACCACGGTACACCTGGACGGAGTCATAATTGACGACTTCGCCGTCCAAGCTCCCGGCAAGGCGCAGCGCCAACTCCGACTTGCCCGCTGCCGTGGGGCCGACAACGGCTAGGAGAGGATAATCCTCCACTTTCACGTCCTTCATGCGAAGTGCAAGTAACGAACCATCAAAAGGCAAAGTATCAAAGCCAGCAGAAGAAGAGCGCCGAGCAGTTGAGAACGCGAAGGGAGTTCCATGATGAGATGGCGGAATCGCGACCCTCAAATTCTTGCGGAAAACAAGCAACGACCGGCCTCGCAGGAGGCGCCTGCCGCAACTTGTTCGGTCGCCCCCTTTCAACCTAACCTAAATTCTAGCCGACCCGCCAGGACCATTCAAACGCTTTTCTCAATTCCCAAGAAGGCGCCTAATAGCCTGGGGCTTGCGGATTCATCCCATCCGCCCTCGCCGTAAGGTTCCGGGTGCCCTCAGGCGGCAACCGTTTTGAGGTTGCAATCAGAATATTGCGGCGCGGCGCCTGAAGCTAAGAGTGCAGGTCCTGTCTCAATAGTTCGAGGGCTGCATATTATAAAAATATATAAATTCCAGCACCAGATGCTTGCCGGTAAACTGCGTCGGCAAAGGTGGGAAGGGATTTGAAGCGCGGATGGAAGCAAGCGCGGCGCGGTCAAGGGGTGGAGAACCGGAGGAGGCCAGCAGGCGGAGTTGCGGCACTGAACCGTCCTTCACGATTTCGAAAACCAGAGCCACTCTGCCTTTCTGGCCCAGGCGGGCCGACTCCGGAATCACTGCGTACCAATTACGCCGCACGATATAAACCACTCGGGCCAGATAAGGCCCGAAGTTCACGCCTCGGGTGTCCGAGAGGATGATGGGGCCGGCGGTCGAAAAATTCGGATTGATGTTCTGCAATTGATAGGCTGAGTCTCCCGGACCCACCGCAGGGCCGGCGCCGGGGTTCTGCGCCGCAGCCCGCAGAGACTGCTGAATCGCCTCCCCGGGAGTAGTATCCGGCAGTTGAATGTGGGGATCCCCGGCAGAAGAGGTTGGCTTGACGTTCATCAAGCGCAACTGCGCTTCCTGGTTATCCTGCTGCTTAGGCTTGGGAGCCGGCGGGGCGGGAGAGGCCGGCGGGGCCCCCTGGGCCATCACCTTGGGCTGGGGTTTTGGGGCCGGCGGAGCGGGCGGCGGAGTAGGCTTGTGGCGGCCGCCGGCGATCTCCGGCAGGTGCGAGTTGCCGCGCATATAGGGCATGCGGAGCCCGTTCTTGTTAATCACCGGAGACTTGCCTTGGGCAATGCGATTCTGGTCCGAGAGGTTGTTGGTTATGGGAGGTTTCCGGGGGGGGCGCAGAAGTCCCCGCGGAAGATACAGCATGGTAGCCTGTGGCTGCGGTTTCGGCTTGGCTTCCGCCTCCAACATCCTTGCGGTCTGAGGGAACAAGCGGGGTGCCAGAATCACAAAGACCGCCAAGAGCAACTGGAGAATGATAGCCAGCAGAAAAGTCGTCAGGCGGCGCCAGCGCGCGATCTCATTCTCATAGTCGAGCAGCAGCCGAAACTCGGGTTGAATACTCATATTTCCCAGGGTCCGCCAGGCGTGGCAGGCGCCCAGCCCAGATCAATGCTCGCCGCTATGCCCTGTGGAACGGGTTAAGGGAACATGGACTCGCCCTGCATGTTCTTCGATGCAAAACATCACGCGCTCGGCCAAGGCCAGCGCCGCACGGCCTTCCCGGCCCCCTACGAGCGGTGGCCGCCGCGTTTGCACGCACTCCACAAATGATTCCAACTCAGCCTGCAACGGCTCCCCGCTCGGGGCCTCAAGCTTGCGAAATGCGATGCCGGGCTTGCTCCCTCCGTCATCCACCCGCACCAGCAGAGCGTCCCGCCGCGAGAAGTCGATGGAAATATATTCGTGGGGTTGAAAATAGCGAAACTTTCTGACCTTTTCCGTGCTCACCCGGCTGGCCGTCAGGTTCGCCACCGCCCCATTCTCAAATTCCACCCGGGCGTTGGCGATATCAACTTTGTTGGACAGTACCGGCAGGCCCACCGCCCGGACGTCGAGCACTTCGGCTCCTACCATCCAGAGTATCAGATCGAGGTCGTGAATCATAAGGTCAAATACGACATCCACGTCCAGACTGCGGGGGCTGAAAACTCCCAGCCGGTGAATCTCAAAAAACATGGGCTGGTGCGTTACCGCCTGGGCCGCCACCACGCCGGGATTGAAGCGCTCGAGATGCCCCACCTGGAGGATTCGCCCGGTACGCTCCGCCGCCTCAATCAGGCTATCCGCTTCATCGAGGGTGCGCGTAACCGGCTTTTCCACCAAAACGTCCAGGCCGCGCTCCATCGCCTGACGCGCCACAGTGGCATGGTCTGTCGTGGGAATGACGATGCTGACTGCCTGCGCGGCTTCAAAGACCGCCTCAAGGCTTTGGAAAGATTGGACTTCCAGTTCCGCCGCCAGCGCCTTGGAGCGCTCCGGCTTTTGATCGTAGACCCCGGTCAGTTCTGCTCCCGGGACCGACTTGAAGGCATGGGCATGGCGCTTGCCGTGCTCGCCTGCCCCGATCACCACGATGGGAACCTTTTGCAACTCTAAGACCTTCTTCACGCCGCTCGGCGCGGCCTCACCCACCCGGCGGCATCAGGGAGGATCAGTCCTTCATCCCGACCACCGAGATGCCCGCTTGGCTGGCCTCCGCAAGCAGCTGATCGCGTTCAAACAACAGCGTTTTCCCCGCGTCCACGGCCAGCACCCGGGCGTTCGAGCGGCTCATCACCCGGATCGTCTTCAGGCCGACGACAGGCACATCAAACCGCATGTCCTGTTTGGGCTTACTTACTGTGACGATCACCAGGCGCCGGCCGTTACTCAAAGCCGCTGCGCGCTCGATGGCGGCATCGGTCCCTTCCATGGCCTCAATAGCCACGCAGGCGCGGTCCGCCACCACAATCGTCTGGCCGATATCGAGTCCGGCAATCTTCTTAGCGATTTCCCGGCCATAGGCGATGTCGGCGCGTTCGCTCTCGTCCGGATCGCGCTCGGTCAGGGAACCGGCTCCAGCCAGCAGCTGCTCAATAAACAATGTGGAATCAACAACTTGAATGCCTCGACCCTCCAGCATATGAACAAAAGCGCCGATCAGGGCGTCGGTGTTCTTCCGCTGCAAACCACCCAGGACTCGCTGCACCACGCCATCGGGTTTGATTGAACTGAAAAGCTGGACGTGCTTGACTTGCCCCGCCAGGATCACCTTTTGAATGCCACGTGCGGCGAGCAATTCGAGCAGCTTGCTGACTTCCCCCAGGCTCAGCCACTCAATCTCGCCTGCTTTTTGGGCAAGTTCCGGAAAAGTCTCTTCTTTAATAGCCACCACCAGCGGCTCCAGGCCTCGCTCCCGCGCCGCCTCCAGAACCAGAAACGGGAAACGTCCGTTGCCCGCAATGATGGCAAATCGATCACTCATTTGTGCTGTTCAAGCTTGCTCTCAAAACCAATTGCCGGTCGCGTCCCGGCCACCACAGTCTTACGCTTGCGGGAGCGCCCTTCTCACTTCACCACGCCCCGTTCCGAGGTCTTGATGAAGTCAACCAGCGCCCGCACGTGCGAGGATTTGATGCCTTTTGTCTCCAATTTCTCCAGGGCCTGGGTGGTGTTCAGCTTGGAGCGGCAAAGAGCCCGGAAAGCGGCCTGGAGTTCATCAATCTCTTCGGAAGGAAGGCCGACGCGTTCGAGTCCCAGGCGGTTAGCCCCATAAACCGACATCGGCCGGTCCGCAGTGGTCTTGGAATAGGGAAGGATGTCTTTGTTGACGACCGTATAGCTGCCCAGGAAACTGTAAGCTCCAATTCGGGTGAACTGGTGGATTCCGCAGAACGCCCCCACGATTGCGTAGTCGCCGATCTCCACGTGCCCCGCCAGCGACGCCCCGTTGGACATAATGATATGGCTTCCCAATTGGCAGTCGTGCGCCACATGGACGTAGGCCATCAAGAGGTTTTGGTTGCCAATGCGCGTGACGCCGCCATCCCCCGCCGTGCCTCGATGGATGGTGACGAACTCCCGGAAAACGTTCTCGTCGCCGATTTCAAGGTAGGTCCGCTCGCCCTGGTATTTGGTGTCTTGCGGGTCGAGCCCAATCGAGGCATAAGGGAAGATCCGGTTCTTCTTCCCGAACTTGGCGGGGCCGCCCAAAACCACGTGCGACATCACCTCGCACTCTTCCCCCAGTTCCACGCCTTCGCCGATCACGCTGTAGGGGCCGACGGTGACCGAACAGGCAAGGCTCGCTTTGGGATGAATGATAGCGGTCGGGTGGGCTTTCATGAACCGGGCTTCTCCACCACCGCAAAAAGCACGGTCGCCTCAGCCACCAGCTTACCGTCAACTGTGGCGCGCCCCTGCATCTTGCCAAAATTATTGCGGCGGTTCAGCAGCACCATCTCCACGTGGAGCTGGTCGCCAGGCACTACCGGGCGCCGGAATTTCGCGTTCTCGATGCCCGTAAAATAGATCAGTTTCTTGTCTTTATCCGGCAGGTTGCGAAAGATCAAGACACCCGCCACCTGGGCCATCGATTCAATAATCAGCACGCCCGGCATCACCGGAGCACCGGGAAAGTGTCCCTGGAAAAACTCCTCATTGATGGTGACGTTTTTCAGGCCGACAATTCGCTGATCCTGTTCGAGTTCCAGGATCCTGTCCACCAATAGAAACGGGTAGCGGTGCGGAAGGAATTTCAGGATATCGTTAATTCCGTAGACCGCCTTTGCGGCTTCCACAGGCTCCTTCTCGGTTGCTGAAGTCGTCGTTGGATCGTTCACAACGCACCTTCCGGCTGATACCTTGGTTTGCTTCCGCTCCGGGTTTTGAATCTGGTTGGAGCGCAAGAACGGCAATTGGCGAGCGCCGTGCCTGCATTATAAACGAAAGCGCGGAGCGTTCCAAATCGGCGCGGGCGGATCCCTTGGACGCCGAAGCAGCTTTTACGCCGCCAAGTTATTGCAACACAAGGGCGTTTTTCAATTCCCGCCCTCTCCCACAGGATGTGAACTGCCACCCGCTACTTGGCTGGCGGTGGTGCGGCCACCGTCATGCCATGGCGCCGGAAGATCTCCATCATCTTGGCGGGGTCGGGCGGACCGCCGGCGGATGCCTTGATGCCCTCGGCAACTTCCCGGAAGTACGCAGGGCCCATGATCGGCGGGGTGATGACAACAAGTTGCTTCGCGTCTTCGCTGCCCAGGTTATCGAACCGGTGCACAGCTCCGCGCGGGATGCAGAGCGCTTGTCCGGGACCGACCTCGATGGGCGTGCCGTCCACCGTCCAGGTCAGGACGCCCTCGATACCATAGAGGATCTCCTCGTATGCATCGTTTTTGTGCGCAGGCGCCGGCAACTTGTGTCCGGCGGGAACGGAAAACTCGAACACGGACGCACTTTTGTTGGAATCATCGCCCGTGAGCAGAAAACGGATCTTGATCGGACCAAGCCCGATGTTCTCTTCCGAAGGATTCACACTGGCCTTATGCTGCTGCATGGCTGCCTTCCTTGAGTAAATTTCACTCACCCATACACAGTAACTATAATCTGAAATCGAGTCTTTGGCCTTCCGGAAAGTGAAAGAACAGGTCGCAGGCCGGCTCCCTCCCCATTTTTGAACCAAACAAAGCCGCTGGAGAGCTTGAACCCGCGGGCCTTGGAGTGCCTTCCATGCCGCGCCTTGGGAGCGCCTTTGCCCGCTTAAGCGCCACAGCTTTAAAGGGATATCCACCCTCTGGAAGTAGCTGTCTCGCTGGGCGGCCTGTTATAGTTAAAGGGAAGGCAATGAACCCGCGCGGTGCGTGGCCCGCCGGACCCAAGACCCAACGATGATCCAGCTTTCTTCAGCCGGAAAACACTTCGGTTACAAAGTATTGTTTGAGGGGGTCGACTGGCTCCTCACGCCGGGCGACCGCATCGGCCTGGTGGGCGGAAACGGTACCGGCAAGACGACCTTGCTGAGGGTACTGGCCGGACTCGAGGCGCTCGACGACGGAACACTTTCCACGGCCAAGGGCATTACCCGCGGATATCTTCCCCAAGACGGACTTGCCCTCTCCGGCCGCAGCGTGCTCGAAGAGTGTCTCTCCGTCTTTGAAAACCTGATCGAGATGGAAGCAGAGCTTGAAACGCTCATGCATCAGATGGCGGAGCTGGACCCGGCGGGTGAAGAATACGAGCGCGTGACGGAGCGCTACCACAGCCTGGAAACGGAATTTCGGCAGCGCGACGGTTACTCGCTCGAAGCGCAGGCAGGCGCGGTACTCAACGGCCTGGGATTTTCACGCGAAGATCAGGCGCGCCGGACCGAAGAGTTCTCAGGCGGATGGCAGATGCGCATCGCGCTCGCCAAGCTCCTGCTGGTCAAGCCCAATCTCCTCCTGCTCGATGAGCCCACCAACCATCTGGACCTTGAGGCGCGCAACTGGCTGGAACAGTACCTGGCCAGCTACCCTCACGCTTTCGTCCTGGTGTCGCACGACCGTTATTTTCTGGACGTGACGGTGAACAAGATTCTGGAGATCTGGAACCGGCGGGCTTACTTTTACACTGGCAACTACGGCCGCTATCTCGCCCAGAAAGAGGAGCGCAAGGCGCAGCTCAAGGCCGCCTACGACAACCAGCAGGAGCATATCCACCACCTGGAAGTGTTCATCAAGCGCTTCCGGTATCAGGCCACCAAGGCGCGGCAGGTGCAGAGCCGGATCAAGGAGCTAGAGAAGATCGAGCGAATCGAACTGCCCCCCGAGGAGAAAACCATTCACTTTCGGTTTCCTCAGCCGCCGCCGAGCGGACGCCTGGTGGCTGAGTTTCGAGGCGTGGCCAAGAGCTATGACGGCAAGCAGGTTTTTGCGGGCGTGAACTTCCTCGTCAACCGCGGCGACCGAGTAGCCTTGGTGGGGGTTAACGGCGGAGGGAAATCAACCTTGTTCAAGCTGCTGGCGGGCGCGGAAAGGGTGATCGCAGGCGAATTTCGCCTGGGGCATAACGTGGAAGTGGTTTACTTTGCGCAGGACCAATACAAGGCGCTTGATCCGGAAGCGCGCCTGATCGACGACATCTCGAGCGTGGCGCCCACCGCGCTGAGCAGTCAGACACAACTCCGCACGCTGCTTGGGAGTTTTCTGTTTTCGGACGACGAGGCCTTCAAGCGCATCCGCGTGCTTTCCGGCGGAGAGCGAAACCGTTATGCCCTGGCGCGCATGCTGCTGCGGCCGGCCAACTTTCTGCTGCTCGATGAGCCGACCAACCACCTGGACCTGCGCGCCAAGGATGTGTTGCTGGAAGCGTTACGCAAATACACCGGGACGGTGGTGTTCGTCTCGCACGACCGCGACTTTATTGACAAGCTGGCCAC
>JBJKQF010000204.1:0-4452 GCA_046705545.1 Terriglobia bacterium | reverse complement strand
GATTTTGTGAATGGAGGACATTAGCGTGTCTTTGGATGGCAAAGTGGCGGTGGTAACAGGCTCCGGACAAGGACTGGGGCGGGGAATTGCTCTGCGGCTGGGTGCCGAAGGGGCTGCGGTGGCGGTGCTGGACATCGATGTGGAAAGCGCTGAGATCACGGCCGGGGAGATCAAAAAGCTGGGCGTCAAATCGCTGCCGCTGACCGTTGATGTCTCCAAAGTGGCCGAGATTCAGCCGGCGTTGGACCTTGTTGTGGAGAAGCTCGGGCCGGTCGATCTTTGGGTGAACAACGTGGGGGTGCTTCAGACGAAGCCCATGCTGGAACTCACCGAAGAGGACTGGGACCGCGTCGTGGGCACCAATGCCAAGGGAACGTTCTTCTGCATGCAGGCGGCGGCCCGGTGGATGGCGAAGCAAAATAGAGGCGTGATCGTCAACATTACCTCCGGGCAGCGAGCCAGGCCCATGGCCACGCATTATGCGGCCAGCAAGATGGCGGTAGACGGCATGACCAAGTGCGCAGCACTGGCGCTGGCGCCGCACAACGTTAGGGTCAACGCGATTGACCCTGGTTTAGTGCTGGACACACCCATGCTGAAAAAAATGGATGACGACCGCGCGCGATCTCAGGGACTTAAACCGGGCGAAGCGACCAAGAAATGGATCGAATCGATTCCCATGGGTCGGATGGGGACACTCGACGAGATCGCCGGGCTGGTGGTTTTTCTGGCCTCCGAGGACGCGGCTTTTATTACCGGGCAGATCATTGCCGTGACGGGCGGGTCTGACCTGGCGACGGCGGAAAAGGCTTTAAAGACAAACGCCAAAGCATAACCGGATGGGTGGCGGTCCTTCGCGTAGCGGCCGGTCCGGAACTTAAGCAGAGCCCGGAAGATCACTCCCGGGCGGGGGAGCGAAAGCGATGCGGCTAAAAGACCGAGTGGCGATTGTAACTGGAGCGGCGCGCGGGATCGGACGGGCCAGCGCGATTCTTTTTGCCAAGGAAGGGGCCAAAGTAACGGTGGCTGACAATCGCTCGGACCTTGGCGAGGAAACCGTGGAGTTGATTGAGAAGGCCGGGGGAAGGGGACGCTTTGTTCTGACCGACGTATCAAAAGAAGAACAAGTCAAATCTCTGGTGGAGGGAACCGTTGCAAGAGATGGCAAGCTCGACATTCTCTTCAACAATGCCGGTGTTGTCCTGGTCAAGTTTCTGGAAGAGACCACGGAAGCCGAGTGGGACCGCTTGATGGGAGTGAATGTGAAGTCGATCTTTCTGGGGGTCAAATACGCGGTTCCGCACATGAAGCGGCAAGGCAAAGGGGTAATCCTGAATACCGCCTCCATCGGGAGCTTCATCGGGCAGTACCGGACTCCCGCTTACATCGCTTCCAAGGGCGCTGTGATGCTTCTGACCAAGTCTTTGGCCCTGGACTACGGAGCGGACAACATTCGCGTCAACTGTATCTGCCCCGGAATTACGGATACCCCCATGTTGCGGGAGCATATTGAAGCCAGCGGAGACCCAGCGGCCGTCATCCGGGAGCGAACAGCGAGAGTTCCGATCGGCCGATTTCTTACTCCGGAAGACCTAGCCCGGGCAGCCCTGTACCTGGTCTCGGACGATTCTGAAGGGGTCACGGGCGCTGCCCATTTGGTGGACGGCGGCATCCTGGCGGGCTGTGAATACGACAGCAGCTGGGTTTCGAACACCCAGGAATAAGCGTTCGGATTGTTGCCCGGAAACCCGGAGAAGCGAAGAGCCTTTTACGCCGGAGGGAGAGCGAGATGGATTTGAAGTTGGCGACCGCGGATTACAGTTTTCCCCTGCTCGAGTGGGAACAGACATTGCGCTTGGCGGCCGACATCGGCATGCAGGGCTTCGATGTAGCGCTTTTTGCCGGACGCTCGCACCTGAATCCTGACGAGGTTCTGGCAAACCCTTCGCCGTGGGCGGCTCGAGTCAGTAAGACGATGGAGACGCACGGACTGGAGATTGCCGATGTGTTCGGCCAGCCGGGCAAGGTGTTCCAGGAGAACGCACCGAACGACCCTGACCCCTCCGTGCGGCAAAGGGCGTCGGAATTTTTCCACCGAATCCTGGAGTTTACGGTGCGGGCGAACGCTCATCACCTTTCAATCCTTCCCGGCGTTCATTTCCCGCAAGAGACCTACGAAGATTCCCTCAAGCGCTGCGCGGAGGAGCTGGCCTGGCGGTGCGAGGCGGCGGAGAAGGTCGGCGTCTGCTTCGCCGTGGAAGCGCACGTCGGTTCGATCCTTCCTACCCCAGCCCACGCACAGCGCCTTCTCGACATGGTTCCCAAGCTTACCTTGGCGCTCGACTACAGCCACTTCACTTCCCTGGGCATTCCCGACGCGGAGGTTGAGCCGCTCCTGCGCCGGTCCTCACACTTCCACGCACGTTGCGGCTGCAAGGGCCGGCTCCAGGCGCCCCTTGCCAAAAACACCATCGATTTTGTTCAGGTATTAAAAGCCATGGAGAGGGATCACTACGACGGCTTTATCACCCTGGAATACGTCTGGATCGATTGGGAGCACTGCAATGAAGTGGACAATATCAGCGAAACGATCCTCCTGCGGAACCTGTTCCGGTCTGCAATGAAACAGAACTAGAAGCTTTTGCTGTTCGGCCCTATTGGAGGGGATCGTAACCGTGGCCTGACATCCGGCTGGGCGGGTTCCCCTTCGCTGTCCGCTGGAACTCGCAGATGCAATCCGGAGTCAGCTTTGAGGAGGTTGGCCGTGAAGCAAGGAACCTTGTCTCGCAGACGTTTTCTGGGCAGCAGTTTGAAGGGAGGGGCTGCCTTAGCTTTTCTGGCTGCCCCGGCATCCGCGATGGGAGAGGGGGCCGGTGGAGACATCGCGCTGGTCCTGGCCAGCCACTGGAGTTATATCGGAATCGGATGGCAGCTTGGCATCGAGTCGTGCGTCGTATCAGTGATCGACGCCATCGGAATGGCGGACCGCTTGCCCGGTGTGCGGACCTGCCTGGAGATGGACGCGCACGCCTATGAGGTTATGGCCGAAAAGTTCCCGGAGGTTACCGACAAGCTGAAGAGCTACCTCGCAGCGGGAAAGGTGGAACTCGTAGGCGGCGCCTTCGCCCAACCGATGGCGACCTTGTTTAGCGGCGAGACAAACCTTCGCCAAGTTGTGGTCGGGCGCGAGGCAATCTACAGGGCGCTCGGTTACGAGATGAAGACTTTTCTGGAAGAAGAAGAATTCAGCCATCCGCAGCTTCCCCAAATTCTCAACGGCGCTGAATACGAGTATGCCAGCATTGCCCAGTTGGATACCTGGGGCAGGGCAGGCGTTCCGTTTCTCGACCTCAATGTTTTCCTCTGGCAAGGCAAAGACGGAACGATTATCGGCACAACGCCCAAGAATCCTCTCTTCATGAAAGGCCTGGACCCGCAGTTACCGTCACTTCCCGAGCTGAAGAAACTTGAAAGCCTGGGGAAAGCCTTGGTGGTCGATTGGGAGGAGTTTGGCTGGGACTCGGCGGCGGAGCCTGCGTATCTGAAGGATTCCAAGAAGTACCAAGAGCTCTCAGACAAACTGCGGGTGGAATATCTCACCTTGAAAGAATACATGGACCAATATGGGAGGAACGCGAAGAAGACCATCGATCTCAAGATGGATCAATGGAATAAGCTTCTTCCCTGGGGGATCGGTGGGGATCAACTGAGAGTTTTTGACCGCAAGGTTGAAGCCCTGCTGTTGGCCGCGGAGGAGTTTGACGCCATCGCCCATCATTTTGGCGCTGAAACCAGAAGGGCGGATTTGGACCAGGCTTGGCGCGATTTGATGGCCTCGCAGAGCCACGATGTGGCGCTTTGCGAATATTCACGCTGGCAAGGGAACCGGATGGCTCCTTTGGATCGTATCGAGGACCTTCACAATTTCACCTGGGGGGCCTTGGGATACAATCACCTCGATGCAGCGCAGAAGCGCGGCGAGTCGGTCCTGAACAAATGCCTCCTTGAGCTGACCGGCCGTATCGATTCGCACACATCGAAGCAAGGCGAGCTGGCGGTTACAGTCTTTAATCCATACGCCTGGGAACGCACGGGAGTGGCCTGCACGGGCCGAATTGACCTTAAGGGGCGCCAGGCAAAAGGAGTGGTGGTTCGAGACGCCACGGGCCGCGTGGTGCCTTCTCAGTTGATCGCCAATGACACGGTTCCGGCTGAATGGGGAAAGGACTCGCGGGGGAACCTGAAGGTGGCGAACGTGGCTTTCCTGGCCGGAGAAGTGCCTAGCGCTGGGTATGACACCTACTATCTGGATTGTTCCGCGGGGCCCTCGCAGACAGTTGAGACCGACCTGAAAGTTGATAAGGCCGGATTTGAAATGGAAAACGGTCTCGTCAAGATCAGGCTGACATCCACGCACGGGAATGTGATCAGCCTGTTGGACAAGAAAAACGG
>JBJKQF010000203.1:0-16030 GCA_046705545.1 Terriglobia bacterium | reverse complement strand
CTAGGTACGTGGGGTACCAATATCATCAAGCAGTTTACCCTTAAAAGCGAGCTGTGGCGCGCTTTGAGCGATAAGCTTCGCTCAAAGGATGCTACACAGCAGGATTATGTCTTCGCCTATTTCATTCCGCATGTACAGTCATGCTTAGACTCTCCACCTGCTCGGCTTATTGCCGCCATCAACGACGGACTCGATGCAGGGGACTCACGATTCAAGGAGCTAGTGGATGGTTGGGCGTCTGACCCGTGGGACGGAGAGGATCCCGACAACCCCTGGATAAAGCCCTTTGCTGGTGCGCTAGCAAGCTTCACCCCGGCGATTACAGAGTCTGAGATTACAGACGACGATATTCCTTTCTAGCAGGTAGATACAAACGCAGACCCATATTTTAAGCGTGCGGGTCTTGGCTCGCGTTGGTTTTCGGCATCTTGTGCGATGGGAGAAGGGGCACGAGTTTACTGGTGCCGAGAAGGCTTGCTGACCTCAAATTTCAGATTCTCAGATCTCAAATCTGCAATGTGAAACCCTGGTCAGCCGGAAACGTGATTGACTGCAGCGGCGAGAATGATGTCGAATATTCATTTGCTGCGGACCATGGGGCGGTAAGGATTTGAACAGAACCCGCAGAGTTCAAGAACAACTCTGCGCTACTCACTACAGCGAACGGAAAGAAAAGAGATGATGCTAAAGTTTCTGAAGTCGAAGATTCACCGGGCCACCGTGACCAGGTCCGATCTCAATTATGAAGGCAGCATCGCTATCGACGAAGCCCTCATTGAAGAGGCCGGATTCCTGCCTTACGAAGCGGTTCAGGTGTGGAATTTAAATTCCGGCCAGCGGCTCGAGACGTATGTTATCCCCGCCCCACGAGATTCAGGAGAGATCTGCCTGAATGGGGCCGCGGCGCGTCTCGGCCAGCAAGGCGACCTCGTCATCATCTGCAGTTTCTGCTGGCTCGACGAGGAGCAAGTACGCCAGCATGTGCCCAAAACGGTGAAGGTTGATGGCCGCAACCGGGCGCTCGGCAAAGGGTAGGCCTTTAACTCTGCGGTTTTAGGTTGGCTCCGAGCGCGGCGAGGAAGCTGGTTTCCTGTTTGGACGCTTACTCGCTACCTTGCTGACCTCAAATTTCAGATTCGCAGTTCTCAGATCTGAAATTTGAAATCTGAGATTTGAAATCCTCAAATCCCAAAGTTCTTGCTTTCCGGGCCGGCCAGCGTATATTCGGAAACCATGAAGTACGAGCGCTTTGAGCAGTTGCCTGTCTGGCGGGCGGCGCTGGACCTGGCGAAGCGTGTTTACGCCCTTACGGGCAAGCGCCCTTTCCGCGGCCAGGGCAGCCTGCGCGACCAGATCGAGCGGGCCGCCGTCTCCGTTTCCAACAACATTGCGGAGGGTTTTGAGCGCGGCACCACACCGGACCTGCTCGCTTTTCTTTACATCGCGCGTGGCTCGGCGGGCGAAGTCCGCTCCATGCTCTCGCTGCTCGAAATCCTGCCGGGTTTCGCGGATCTCAGATCTGAAATCGCGGACTTAAAATCCCGCGCTGAAAGCGTTTCCCGGCAGTTGGCCGCCTGGGCCGGCTCGCTCCAGAATTCCAAAATTCCCGGCCAGCGCTATCTGACTGAGAAGACGCGCCGTCAGAATAAGTCCCGTCAGGAGCGCGACGCCTTCCTGGCCGAGCTCGACCAGATCCGCCACAACGCGGCGAAGCCCAAAGAATGAACCGTCCTTTCGCGATTTTCGCCAACCGGCCATCATTGTTTCCCCGCCTCAAATTTCAAATCCTCAGATCTCAAATCTGCAATGTGAAGCCTGCCCAGCGATACTCCAACCCCCTTCTATCGTCATTCCGAACGCCCTGAGGAATCTCTCCCTGGCGCTCTGCCGTGGTGGTATCATCCGCTTAGACGGGGCTGTGGCGTCCACAAACAATCCAAGAACGGGCCTTGAGGGCGGCGCTGCAACTTCCCCAAATTGACCAGAGGAGGGGACCATGCCCAAGTATGTCATTGAGCGGGAGATTCCCGGCGCGGGAAACCTGACGCCGGAGGAGTGGAAGGCTGTTTCGCAGAAGTCCTGCAACGTGATCCGGCAGATGGGCCCGGAGATCCAGTGGGTGGAAAGCTTTGTGAGCGATGACAAAGTCTACTGCGTTTATGTGGCTCCCAACGAGGAGGCCATCCGGCAACACGCCGCCCAGGGCGGTTTCCCCGTCAATCGCATCTCCCAGGTGAAACGCATGATCGACCCGACCACGGCGGAATAGTCGCCGCGAGGCGCCTGCCGCTTGCCACGACGATTTGGCGCTGCAAAGCGGCAAGAGCAGCGGGCGGGCGGAAGCAGGTTGATAGAAGGAGAAGCGGCCATGGCAAAGGTGAGCCGGCGCACGGTGGACCTGAGCGGATATCCCAACCTGGTGGTGGTTTACCTGGGGATGCGCGTCAACGCGCTCACGGGCCTCAAGACGCTGCTGGGCTTCGGGCCGAAGATCGCCGCCTCCGTGCAGGCGCAGCCGGAGGGGCTGCTGCTGCACGAAGACTTGATTTATTCCCTATTTCCTCCGCACCTGGGGATGCGGCAATACTGGCGCGACTTTGAATCGCTGGAAGCCTGGACCCGCTCCGACCCTCACCGCGACTGGTGGAAGCGCTTCCTGAGCAATTCCGGCGGGACGGGTTTTTGGCACGAGACCTACTTTATCCGCGGCGGGATGGAGGCCATCTACGACGACCTTTACAAGCCCGTGGGCCTGCTGAAGTTTGCTCCCTCGCAAGTAGCGCGCGGCCCCATGTTCTCCGCCCGGCACCGCCTGGGGTTGGAGGGCAGCGCCACTTCCAGCCCGCCCCTTTCTGAGGCCGACCTTGACGCAAACGGCTAGCCCTGCTCCATCTTCAACCTGCCCGGTGGGTTTCTGCCGGCACAACTTGGAAATCGATCCACCGGCGGGCGGTAGCATGGCGCTGCGGCGCGAGCTTATCGGTGACGGTGACCAGGAGCACGTAATGGCCGGGGGGCATGTTCGGGGACAGAAGGAGACTGCCGGATAGCTCCGGCGGGTTCGAACTCCGCGGAACCTGCTTGAGGGCGATGGGTTTTTGCTCCCACGCCAGTTGATTGCCGCGGAAGATTTCCATCTTAATCTCCAGGTCCAGGGCCTGGTTGGGCCCGCCCAGCCGCGCATTGTAGATTTCAAGTTGGTAACTCAGGCGTGAGCCAGCCTTGAGGCGACGGACTGCGGGGCCGCTTTCTCCCAGGTCTTTGGGGTCGAGAACGATGCCGGAGAGCGCGAGCCTGTGAGGGTTCAGGCGGGGTATCTCAATAAAGCGGCTGGCGGAGCCGAGCTTTTGGGATGCCTGGTCGAGTACCGCTACCCGCACCTGATAGCCGCCCGGCTGCTTGATGGGAAGGTCGAGCGTGTAGTTCACACCGCGCCGTTGCAACGCCTCAAACTTGGCGGGTGGGAAGGAGCCCTTGATGGTGCCCTCCACTCCGCTCGCCATCACACCGTTATCACCAAAGGCGATGGCCATCAGGTCGGCTTTGCCCTTCCTTTTTCCGCCGGGCGCTCCTTGAAAGCTGAGGTCACGCGCATCGATGTGCAGCCACAGGCGCGCCAGCTCCTTTTTGCCCCTGGTCAAAAACTGCGGCGCAAGCTGGAGGCCAACATCCGACGTCGTAAAAGGAGACATGGCAGCGGCTCGCAACTGCTCTTGGCGCGTGCGGTGGGCCGGTCCCGCGTTGCTGTCGGGAACCGCGTAGAAACCGGGGCGGGAACGGACGTGCAGGCCTCGCACCTTAACCTTTATCTGGATATGGTGAAAGCCATGTCCTGGCTTGGTCTTGAAGGCGTCCGCAGGGGGCTTGAAGCCAATCAGGTAATAACCGCGCAGGTCGTCCATCATCTTGTGCATGCCACCCGCAAGATCGTTGTTGTCATGCAGGAAGAGCCCTTCCGTCTTCTCGGCCAGGTACCGCAAAGGCCACTGCGAGTTGACATACGAGCTGAGCCTTGACTCCTGAACGTAAGCGAGCCACTGGGGGACAGCGATGTCGCTGGGCGCAGGGCCCGGGCTCGCGCCCGGCGAAAGGGTTTGCAACCCTTGGGTCCCTACCGTGTAGACGACCGCGGCAGCCCGATTGGCAAGGTCCGCCAGTTCGCGCATTCTTTCCTGCGCCAAATCCGGCGCGCCAATTGAAATCCCGTCGGACATCAGAAATACGGCCTTGCGGCCGGGCAGGTCGCGTAGCCCACCCAGAACATAGGCAAGAGCGTCCAGAGTTCCGGCGTTGGTGGCGTTCTGGTTCTCATCCCCACTGGCAACCGCAAAGTCCTTTCTGACGCCTTCGAGCTCGCTTCTATCACGATTGATGAAACCGCTTGGGGGCTGGGTTACTCTTGCCAGGATCGAATTTCCCGATGAAGCCCACTCCCAACCCCCAAGCATGCGATAACGGAGGGCGTTGACGTCGGCGTGCAGCACGCGCTTATCGCTTGTGAATTGCTGGCGTACGCCGATCCCCCCTGAGGTATAGAGAATGGCCACGAGATCGTTGGGCTGGACGTCGTCATCGATGAACTTGTTTAACGCCTTGCGGACGTTAACCATGTCTTCAAAAGTCATGTGGAGATCATCCACCAGGATAACGATGGAGCGGCGGACCTGATCGGGCTGCAACCGCACCGGAGGCACCGAAGGCGCTCCGAGCGGAGCTGCGGCTTGAGCCTTTGTGCTGCCGGGCGTGGCGGTGGAGATATAGGAGAAATTCGTGATGGTTTGCGGGTGGCCGTCTTCGAGGATCTCAAAATCCTGGGGCTGGAGATTCGTAACCTGATGTCCTTTGGAGTCAGTAACAACCGCGTCCACCTGCACTAGGTTCACCGTAATTCGAATGACCGTTTGCTGGCGCAGATTGTTGGGACCCTGAGGAACAGGCTGGGCAGAGCTACTGATTCCTTTTGTCTGTGCGGCTAGTTGGTTGAGGCGAGAAACGGGGGGGGCGAAGAAAAACGAGAAAAACGCGATGAGACAAATAATCCGCAAGCGCGTGAACCCCCTTGGGCAACTCAACCACCGCCTGGCATGATTCGCTGCGAAACCGTAAAACTGTCGGGCCCATTGGGCACCCAAAGTCACCCGGGAATCGACGCGCATCGCAGCCCGAAGATTATGCGATCTGCATGCCGTAGTCAATACCCACTGGGCGAGTCAGATAGCCGCCGCCAAGGCTCTTTTGACTGTGGGCTTTTGAGTGGACGTTGGTTTTCGGCGTCTTGCGCGGCGGGCGCTGAGGGGATAAACTCCCGTCATGTCGCGTCTGCGCTAGCCGCTAGAATCGGTTCCCTTTGGACCGCGGCACGGGCTTTTGCGCCCTGCGCTGCCGGCTGCAAAGCGGCAAAGGAGAAGATAACTTGTGAAACCGAGAATCAGCATCCTGACGATCGGCGTGGACAATCTGGAGAGGTCGCTGAAATTCTACCGCGATGGATTGGGACTCGAGACCAAAGGAATTGTGGGAACGGAGTTCGAACACGGCGCGGTGGTCTTCTTCGACCTGGAGGGAGGAATGAAGCTCGCGCTGTTTTCCCGTGACGACCTCGCTCTCGATGCGGAAGTGAGCAAGACGCCGCCGAGCGCCACCGAATTTACCCTCGGGCAACTTTTGGGCAGCCGCGAAGAAGTGGACGCCATGATGGAACAGGCCGCAAAGGCCGGCGCCAAGATCATCAAGCCCGCTCAGAAAACCTTCTGGGGCGGTTATTCCGGGTATTTCCAGGACTCTGACGGCCACCTCTGGGAAATCATCTGGAACCCAAAGTCCTGACTTCCCGGACCTTGAAGCGGGCGGCCTCCCGGCCGTGCGCCCCTACAGTGAACGCCGAAAGCGCCGCTACCGGACACGGCGGCTCATGGCCAGGATGCGTTCGGGGCGGAGGTAGCGCAGGCGCTCGATCAATTCCTCCTGGGACAAGTCATCCACGGAACGGGCGCCGAGCGCGAGGCTCTCCACTTCCGCCAAGCGCGACTCGCGCCGCCCGGCGGCCATGCGGAACTCGATCGCGCCCGAGGAGCGCTTGCGCAAAAGTGCCCGCAGCAGGCCTTCGATCTCCGACTGGAGCTTGAGCGCCTCAGCCAAAATCCCGCTGAAGCTGAAGAGCGAATTCACCACCAAGTGCGCGCGCAGCTCGGTCTCCTCCTCTGAAAGCGTGTGGTGGGTGGCGGGGACGGAACTGACCGCCCGGCGCAGGGCTTCACGCTCGCGCGCGGCCTGGGCGCGGAAAAGGCGCAGGCGCCGCCAGCAAGTTTGGGCCAGGCGCTCCACCAACTCGCGCTCCGGGCGTTCGCGCGGTTGGAGGAGGCGGCGAAAGAGCTGGACCATTTCCCGGTATTCGCGGGGGTTTTCGCCAAGCTTCACCAGCGCGGCCGAGGTGAACTTGCCGGCAAAGAGGCCGTGCTTTAAGGCGTTCAGCCGGGCGCGCGAGCGGGGGGAGCGAAGCACCGCCTGGGCCTTGGCCAGGTTCCGGCGGCTGGCGGCAAGGCGCTTTGGAGTGGGGCGGTAGATGCGCTCTTTGGGAGCGGCGCGAGCCTTCAGGAGATTGGCGCGCCGGGCGGCCAGAGCCGCATCACTGTGATGGCCGGAAGTGGAAGTCTTGGGGCGGGGCATACGAGGTTCCTTTGCGGGCTCGGGGCGTCCATACAATAGGCTATTATACTATACCCATAACGGCCCTGAGTGTCAAGGAAAACCGGGGCTTGGCGGCCGCCGCGGGCAGGCTTGGAGCGGCTGCGGGCGGAGCGGGTTTGACTTCCCGGAGCGCTTGGTTCATCCTGATAAGACCCCCGGAAATAAGGGCTCAAGTGACATCATGAAAAAAATTCAAATCTACGACACCACGTTGCGCGACGGCTCGCAAGGCGAGAACATCTCCTTCTCTCTGGAAGACAAGCTGCACATCGTCCGGAAGCTGGACGACCTGGGCGTGGACTACATTGAGGGCGGCTGGCCGGGCTCAAATGCCAAAGATCTGGAACTGTTTCTGCGCGGCCGCGAGCTGAAGCTGAAGCACGCCAAGCTCACCGCTTTCGGCAGCACGCGCCACCCGCGCCACAAGGCGGAGGAAGATCCCAACCTGCGCGCTTTGATCGAGGCGGAGACGCCCGTGGTGACCATCTTCGGCAAGACCTGGGACCTGCACGTGAAGCACGCACTGGGAATTTCATTGGAAGAAAACTTGAAGCTGATTCGCGAGTCCGTGGCCTTCCTGAAGTCAAAGGGGAAAGAGGTTATTTACGACGCCGAGCATTACTTTGACGGCTACAAAGCCGACGCCGCGTACGCGCTGGAGACGCTGAAGACGGCGGAAGAAGCGGGCGCGGACCTGCTGGTTCTGTGCGACACAAACGGCGGCACGCTGACTTCCACCCTGGGAGAATACTTCCAAGCGGCGGCGCGGCACGTCAAAACGCCGCTGGGAATCCACACGCACAACGACTCCGACATGGCGGTGGGCAACGCCATCGCCGCCGTGCAATTGGGCGCCGTGCACGTGCAGGGAACCATCAACGGCTACGGCGAGCGCTGCGGCAACGCCAACCTCTGCTCCGTGATTGCCAACCTGGAACTGAAACTGGGGCTGCACTCGATCGGCAAGGAAAAGCTGAAGCAACTGGCCAAGCTTTCTTATTACGTCAGCGAGCTGGCCAACCTGCCGCCGCGCCAGGACCTTCCTTACGTTGGCAAGAGCGCGTTTGCGCACAAGGGGGGTATCCACGTGAGCGCGGTGATGAAGTCCCCCGCCGCCTACGAGCACATCGACCCTCAGCTGGTGGGAAACGAGCGCCGCGTGCTGGTTTCGGAGCTTTCGGGAAAGAGCAACGTCCTCTATAAGGCCATTGAGCGCGGGCTGAAGATCGACAAGACCTCTCCTGCCGCCAAGATGGTGGTGGACAAGCTGAAGGAGATGGAGAACTCCGGGTATCAGTTTGAAGGCGCGGAAGCTTCGTTTGAAATCCTGTTCGACAAGCTGGTGCACAACGCCAAGGACTTTTTTGAGCTGGACGGCTTCCGGGTGATTACGGAAAAGAAGGGCGCGAACGCTTCCGTTTCCGAAGCGGTGATCAAGCTGCGCGTGGAGGGCCGGGAGGAACATACCGCCGCGGAAGGCGTGGGGCCGGTGAGCGCGCTGGACCGCGCGCTGCGGAAGTCGCTGACCACTTTCTTTCCCTGCATCGGCGAGCTGCGCCTGACCGATTACAAGGTGCGCGTGCTGAATCCGCAAGGCGCCACGGACGCCAAGGTGCGCGTGCTGATCGAATCGAGCGACGGCCACGAGAGCTGGAGCACCGTGGGCGTCTCAGAAAACCTGATCGAGGCGAGCTGGCGCGCGCTGGTGGATAGCATCGCCTACAAACTTAAAAAAGAGTACGGGCACAAAGCGAAGGGCAGCAAAGCCGCCGCGAAGAATTAGCCCCGTTGCACTTCTTCCTTATAAACCCCCAGATCAGAACCGCCGCTCCGGCGGACAAGGCCCGGCAAGAGAGCGAAGCCGGGCCGTCCCGCTGCGACAAGAGTCTAGTCGGTAAAAGCAAGAACACCGGGCAAGATGAAATTGATGATGGGGACAATGATCAGCACGCCCCACCAGTCCGGCTTGTTGCGGGCTTTCGCCACGCCCATCCAGATGATGACCATGATGACGATGTTGACAAAGGGAATCAGGCAGAGCAGGATCCACCAAACCGGCCGGCTGGCAATGTTCAACAATAAGATCACGTTGAGGATGGGAACCCAGGCCATCCAGCGATTTTCATGGTTTGTCTTCTTGGCGATGGTCGAGATGGCGACGGCGAAATAGACGTAAATCGCCACGATGATGAAGACGACAAAAAGAATGGAACCTCCCAGAAGGGCGATCAGGCCCCCGGCGGCTGCGTCAGACTCCTCGCCCTGGCCGTACGACGCGGGCGTGAAAGCAGCGGAGTTCGCCCCAACTTTCCTGAGCACTCCCGCTGGATAGGGACCGGTTAGAGTTCCGTCTTGATTGCGAGCGAGAATCAAGACACCCATGCGATTGTTTTGGAGAATGACTTTCTTGCCGTCCACTTTGTAAGACGCCGGCACCCTTGCGCCGGGTATGCTGACGAAAGCCTTGCCGGAGTTGAACTCAACCCCGAAACTGCCGGAACGATTCCTGTATCTGCCATTCAGCTGGGAACTGCAAGCCACAAGGAGCAGCCCAAGCCCGAAGATCACCGCAACCCGTGCAAATCTGGAAGCCAACGAGAAATTCATTGATCGTCTCCTTTGTATTGAGAACTGCGGGAACAACGCTTACCCACGGTTCCTCTAGCAGAAAGATTTTGATCTTGAGCCCTGCCCGCTTCAGCATCCACCGTCCAGCCAAGCTGCAAGGTTTGTGCCAGCCAGCACGACACACAAGTATGCGGCGCTGTCTTGCAGGAGGGACAAAAGCGTTCCCTCCGAGTAGCTCATTTCACCAACCTAGGATCTCAGTGGAGCCGCTGGCGTGAAGGTCTTCCAGACGGCCCGCGGCAGAGGCGCCGATGGCCGGTCCAAGCAACGGTCCCCAGACTTGGCCGGATTTTACCATGCGATGCAAGCTTTTCCGGGCTTTTTTCGCTGGTTTGGGGGTGCGGGGTTTCTCCGTCTGTACGGGTAACCAAAGAGGAAATGGCCGCTGCGATTTGCGGGATTTTCCGGCGCCGGCGCCAAGCAAGCCCCGCTGCCATCGAAAAACGAGCCCTCTTCAGCCTGAGCGGCCGCCCACCGGGGGCACAGAGGGGGCCCAAAAAAACGTCAACCTTTTTGACACGGCCGCCCGGGTGTGTGAAGATATCGGCGGAGAATTGCCTTGAAACAAGACCGCGTTCAACGCCTGATTGTCGCAGCCGTCTTATTTATTCTAGTGGTGGCGCCGCTGTTTTCCGACGGCGTCAATCTGTTGGTGGACTGGCTCTGGTTTGGAACCCAACACTATCTGGTCCTTTATAAAAACATTCTGCTCGCTCAGATCGGCTTGAGTGGGATGGCGGGCATCGGCTTCATCGTCCTGGTGGGGTTGAATGTTCTGGTGGCGCGCTCCATCTCTTCGCGCTACGGCTACCGCGTCTTCCACGACACCATTGAACTGCCGGGAATCGAGCGCTTTGCCGAGGCCTTCCGGTGGCTGGTATGGGTGGCCGTTTTGCTGGTGGGCTATGCCGTGGGGCAGTGGGCGACGTTCCACTGGCAGGATTATCTGCTCTCCAAGAACGCCGTGCCCATGCACCAGGCCGATCCCATTTTCCACATCGATTTGGGCTTCTATCTATTCCATCTTTCCTATATCTGGTTTCTTTATCACCTGGCCCTGGTGATCGTGCTGGCCTGCCTGCTGAGCGCGGGGGTAGTTTATCTGCTGGAGGGCGGAGTTTCCGTGACGCCGCGCGGACCTTCCGTTGCGCCCACGGCGCGCGCGCACCTGATGGCGCTGGGAGGGCTACTTTTTATCCTGCTGGCGTACCGGACGCGGCTGGCGGAGTACAACCTGCTTTATTCCTCGCGGGGACTGATTTATGGCGCCGGCTATGCCGACATTCATGCCACGCTGCCCGTCCTGAAAATTATGCTGGTGCTCTGCCTGATTACGGCCGTGGCGTTTATTGCCGGGACGGTGCGGGGAACCACGCGTCCGGCCGTCTGGAGCTTGCTGACCCTCTTTGTGGTGGCGGTGGTGGGCGTGAACGTTTATCCGGGAATCATCCAGCACTTTGTGGTGACGCCGGACGAGTTCCGCACGGAGAAGCCATACATTGTCAACGCCATCAAGTTTACACGGCAGGCTTACGACCTGGACCATTTTACGGAATTCCATTTTCCACCCTCGAACGACCTCACCCCCCAGGATATTGAGGCCAACTCAGCCACGATGCGGAACATTCGGTTATGGGACCACCGGCCGCTCCTGACGACTTACGATCAGCTCCAGTCCATCCGCACGTATTACGATTTTCAATCGGTGCAGAGCGACCGCTACATGATTGACGGCAAGTACCGCCAAGTGCTGCTCTCACCCAGGGAACTCGTAACCTCCAGCCTGCCCAGCCAAACCTGGGTGAACAAACACCTGATTTACACGCACGGCTACGGCCTGTGCATGAGCCCGGTAGCCGAATATACGCCGGACGGCATGCCGACGTTCCTTATCAAGAATTTTCCTCCCACTTCTTCCGCCTCGTCTCTCAACATCACCCAGCCGCAGATTTACTACGGTGAGGCGGACAACGGTTATTGCATTGTGAAGTCGAAGGAGCCAAATTTTGATTATCCTGCCGGCAACAAGGACGTTTACACCACCTATACCGGCGACGGCGGCATTCCGGTAAAAAATATCTGGCGGCGGCTTCTATTCACGCTCGACTTCGGCCAGAAGAACATCCTGTTCTCCACCGACATTGGCCCTGCGAGCCGCATCATGATTTACCGCCAGATTCTCAATCGCGTCGAGCGCCTGACGCCTTTTCTCCAGTTCGATCCTGACCCCTATATGGTGGTCGGCAAGAACGGAGCGCTTTACTGGATGTTGGACGGCTACACCACGTCGGACCGCTACCCTTACTCCGAGCCGACCAGCCAGATGGGCAACTACATCCGGAACTCGGTCAAGGTCACCATCAACGCTTACACCGGAAAGGTTACCTACTACATCAGCGATCCGACCGATCCCATTATTCAGGTCTACTCGCGCATGTTTCCCGGTGTTTTTCAGCCGCTCAGCGCGATGCCCGCGCGTCTGCAAGCGCATATCCGCTATCCCGAAGAATATTTCGAGATTCAGGCGGCCAAGTACGCGGTGTTCCACATGACGGACCCGCGGGTCTTTTACAACAAAGAGGACGTTTGGGTGGTGGCCAGCTCGAACGCGAGCGGCGCCAGCACGCCGATGCTACCCTACTACACCATCTTGAAACTCGCGGGCGTCAGCAAGAAGGAAGAATTCGTCTTGATGACCCCCTTCACGCCCGCCCGCAAGCAGAACATGATTGCCTGGATGGCCGCCCGCTGCGACGCCCCCAATTACGGCCAGGTTGCGGTCTTCACGTTCCCCAAGCAGAAACTGGTTTACGGCCCGCAGCAAATCGAGTCGCGAATTGACCAGAGCCCGACGATCTCCGCCCAACTCAGCTTGTGGAACCAGGGCGGGTCGCGCGTGATTCGCGGCTTGCAACTGGTGATTCCGGTCAAAAACTCCCTTCTTTACGTCGAACCGCTCTACTTGACGGCGCAGGCCGCTGGCGGCCTGCCGCAACTGAGCAAGGTCATCGTGGCTTACGGCGACCAGGTGGTCATGCAGGATACGCTCGATGACGCCCTTAGCCAGATCTTCAGCGCCAATATCTCCACCCAACTGGCCCAGCCGTTGCCTACCCTGAAGCCTAACGTCAAAGGTGAAAAGCTCATCAAGCCGGTCAAAGGAGCGGCGCCTGCCGCGCCAACTTCCTTCTCCCCGCAGTTCCAGCAGCTTACGCGGGAAGCCAACCAGCATTATCAGCGCGCCCTGCAATTGCAGCGGCAGGGAGATTGGGCGGGCTACGGCAATGAGATCAAGAAGCTCGGGGAAGTTCTGAACAAACTGGCAGCACAGCAAAAGTAGCAGCGGTCTGCGCCGGCACGGGCTTCAAGCGCCGAGAGAGGTGCTTTTGCTGACCGGGGATTCCGGGAGAGAGAAAACTCCGATTTTCCAGCGCTTTTTTGCTGAGGCCGGGAGCGGCCTCAGCTCCTTAAGACCACGCCCACACAAACCCTTTCCGCAAGATTGCGCGGGTCCTGTTCAAGAAGGGAAGCGTGACTTAAAGGCGTCGAGAACGTAGGCGGGCGTGGCAGCCTCCTGTCCGTAGCTGATGTGCCGGATCGCGCCCGCGTGGTCGATGACGAAAGTGGTGCGACGGGCTACGCGGGGAAAAAAGCCGAGAACTCCATATTGCTTGGAGACTTTTTTCTCCTCATCGCAGAGAAGGGGAAATGTGATTCCGAGTTTTTGAGCAAAGCCGAAGTTCGCGGAACGCTTGTTGACGCTGATCCCCAGAACTCGAGCTCCCCATTTATCAAAGTCGGGAAGACTCGCCTGGTAGGACCGGAGTTCCCGCGCGCAGCCCGGGGTGTCCGCATAGACATAGAAGACGAGCACCACGTAGCTCTTGCCGATGAAATCCCAGAGCCGGACCAGCCGTCCCATGTGATCTGCCAACTCAAAATCCGGAGCACGTTCTCCGATAATCAATCCCATGCCATCTCTCCAAAATGAGGTGTCCGGCGTACGGCCCGAGGCACGCCGGTTGCAATACAGCACAGCTTTGGATTCTTTTCTGCGCCCTGCGCCGGAGTCAAAGACGCGGCAGCAAACTTTAGTCGCCGCTACATCTCCAGCCGCTCTTTTTGACGCCGACTCAGAGTGACAATCCTGCAGAGAAGTCTAGCACGAATCAGCCCACAGCCCGAGTGTCAACCGCGGATTTGTCGATATTCCGAGTGGAAACCTAAAAGCGCAAGCGGCAATTGCACTAACCGGCGGATGAGTGTATGGTACGGTTCGGTCGAAACGAAAATTCGGCTGGGGCTTCGCCGGCGCGAGGTGGGGCGCTAACGCTGTGGCATCTCTTAATAACCTTTGATCTCCAGCAATCCGCTGGAGCCAAGGAGAGCCTGATGGGTAATGGAAAGATGAAACACTCGGCCTTTAAATTTGACTTCCATAACTTTTTTGCGCCTGCGGGCTGCTGCAAGGCCGCCATTTTGGGGCTGCTCGCGAGCTTACTGCTCATTCCTTCTATGGGCTTTGCCGCCGCCTATCGGCTTTCCTCGCCGGACGGCAACCTGACCGTGACTTTCGAGGTGAAGGCCAACCCGCGGCCCTATTTGGCGGGAGCGAGAGCGTATTACCGGGTCGACTATCGAGGGAAGGCCATTTTGAGGGATTCGCCGCTGGGGCTCGACTTTCTGAACGCCCAGCCGCTCGACCACAACTTGGAAGTTGTGGGCACAGCGCGCGGCTCGCACGATTCCACCTGGGAGAATCCTTTTGGGGCGCAGCGGATTGTTCGCGACCATTACAACCAGCTGGAAGTGAAGCTGCGCGAGAAACAGGCTCCCAACCGGCGCGTGGACGTGATTTTCCGCGCCTTCAATGCGGGCATCGCTTTCCGCTACCGGCTCCCCTCCCAGCCGGGCCTGGAGCACTTCACGCTCTCAGCCGAGGACACGGGATTTTACTTTGCGCAGCCGGATCACGCTTATGCGCTGAACATCCGGTCGTACACCAGCGCCTACGAGAGCGATTATTCTTGCCTTCCCCTGAACGACATCAAGCCGACCTCTATCGTTCCGCTGCCTTTGCTGATTCAAGTTCCGCAAGGGCCGTGGGTGGCGCTTTCAGAGGCCGATCTGGTGAACTACGCTGGCATGTACGTGGGCGGAGTGCGGGGCGTTTCCAACGCGCTGATGAGCAAACTTTCTCCTCTGCCCGGCAAATCCGACGAAGCCGTCATCGGCTCCACGCCGATGAAGACGCCCTGGCGGGTGCTGATGGTCAATCCTACGCCCGGCGGCCTGCTTGAATCCAATGACATCATCCTGAACCTGAATCCGCCCTGCGCGCTCAAAGACGCCTCCTGGATCAAGCCGGGCAAGGCGGTCTTCCCCTGGTGGTCAGGATTTTGGGGAGGGCACGGGGCTTTCCCTCACAATGTGAACACGGCGATGTTTAAGTACTACATCGATTTTGCCGCGCGGGCGCACTTTCGCTACATTGAAGTCAGTGACTACTGGTACAAAGGCCCCGACCATTCCGTGAAGGAAAATTATCCTCCCGGCGAGGTTGACATCACCCAGCAGTCCGCCACCGTCAACATCCAGGAAGTTCTTCACTACGCCAAGGAGAAAGGCGTGAAGTGCCTGATCTGGGTGGACTGGCCGCCGCTCATGCGACAGATGGATGTGGCGATCCCGCTCTACGAAAAGTGGGGAGCGGCCGGCATCAAGGTTGACTTGATGGACCGCGACGACCAGAAGATGGTGGCCTTCTATCATCGCGTCGCGGAGCTTTGTGCCAAACATCATCTGCTGGTGTATTTCCACGGCGCTTATAAACCCACGGGAATGCGCCGGACCTATCCGAACGTCCTGAACCGGGAAGGGGTGATGGGGATGGAACACGATAAAGTCCAGACCAGCGTTTCGCCCGGATACGACGTGACGCTGCCCTTTACGCGGCTGCTGGCCGGCCCGTTTGATTTTACTCCCGGGGGATTCCGCAACGTTACGCGGGCGCAGTTCAAGCCGCGATTCATCCAGCCCATGGCGCAAGGAACGCGCGCCCATCAGCTGGCGATGTACGTGGTGTACCTGGCGCCGCTCGAAATGGTCTCGGACGACCCTGAAGCTTATGCGGGACAGCCGTCCTTTGCCTTCCTGCAAAAGGTGCCGACCGTGTGGGATGAAACGAAAGTCCTGAATGGCTACCCGGGCCGCTACGTTACCATCGCGCGCAAGCACGGAAACAACTGGTACCTGGGCAGTATGACAAACTGGGATGCGCGGGATCTGCAAGTGCCGCTGAGTTTTCTCGGAAAAGGTTCCTACCGGGCGGAAATCTTTGCGGACGGACCGGACGCCGACACCGTGGCAACCAGTGTCAAGATCACCGAAAAGACTGTAAAAAGCGGCGAGAGCCTCGATCTCCACCTTGCATAGGGGGGAGGCGCTGCGGTGATCTTTACCCCGATTCGGTAAACGAACGGCGTTGTCAGGCTGGAGTGGCTGGCTCAATTTTGAGAACCACGAGCCCTCCTCCGGGGGTTTTGTCCGCCCGAACCGTGCAAGGGAAACCGGCCAGATCCTTCCCGGTGCAGGTTTTGCTTTCCCCTGCCGGCCACAGCTTGGTGACTTTGTAGCTGGGGTGGCCCGCCAAGCCGATGTCTTTGAGAGGAATTTGCAGCTTGAGGTGGGCGTCCCGGCTGGTATCCAGGTTCCC
>JBJKQF010000202.1:0-29023 GCA_046705545.1 Terriglobia bacterium | reverse complement strand
AACCCATGAAGGATAAAAGCTTGATCGACATTTCCTCGATCCGGTCTCATCTTGAGACCGATGGCAAGGCGCGCTTCTGGCGAAGCATGGACCAGTTGGCGGAAACGGAGGAGTACAAGGAATTTTCCCAGCACGAGTTTCCGCGCGACCCCGTCAAAGATCCCAGCTACGGGCTGAGCCGCCGGAACTTGCTGAAGCTGATGGCGGCGTCGGCAGGATTGGCGGGGCTCACAGCCTGCACCAAGCTTCCGATTGAGCACATTGCTCCCTACGTCAGGCCTGCGGAAGAGTTTGTTCCGGGCAAACCTTTATATTACGCCACGGCCATGCCCCAGCCGGAAGGCGGCGCGCTGGGATTGCTGGTGAAGAGCAATATGGGGCGTCCCACCAAGGTGGAAGGAAACGGCGAGCATCCCGCCAGCCTGGGCAAAACGGACATCTTTGGGCAAGCCTCCGTGCTGACGCTTTATGACCCTGACCGGGCCAGGTCCGTCCTTCAAGAAGGTAGCATTGCCAACTACAGTGACTTCTTGGGCGTTGTTGAGCAAGTCCGTACCATCCAGACCGCCAAGAAGGGCGCGGGGCTTCGCATCCTCACGGAAACGGTAACCTCGCCAACACTGGGAAGCCAGTTCAAGGCGCTTCTCGCCCAATTTCCTCAAGCCAAGTGGCACCAGTACACGCCGGTCAGCCGTTTTGCCGAACGCGAAGGCGCGCGGCTTCTCTACGGAGAGTATCTCACTTCTTACTACAAGCTTGACCAAGCCGAGATCATCGTGGCGCTTGATGCGGACTTCCTCTGTGCCGGACGCGCCGGCGTGCGCTATGCCCACGACTTTGCCAACAAGCGCCGGATTTCCGACAAGCACAGCACCATGAACCGGCTTTACGCCGTTGAGAGCATGGCAACAATCACCGGCGCCACGGCCGACCACCGGCTGCCCCTCAGGGCGAGCCAAGTGGAAGACTTTGCGCGGGCGCTGGCGGCGGGACTGGGAGTCAAAGGAGTCTCCGCGCCTTCTGAAACTCTTCCGGGAGCAGCGTCAGGATGGATTCCGGCCCTTGTGCGGGACCTCCAACGGCATCCGGGAGCAAGCGTCGTTCTGGCTGGCGAGGGGCAGCCGCCGATCGTTCACGCCCTGGCCCAAGCCATGAATTCTGCGCTGGGCAACGTGGGCAAAACGGTTATTTATACTGATCCGATCGAAGCTCAGCCGACGAACGAGATGGAGTCGCTGCGGGAGCTGGTTTCCGACATGAATGCGGGGCAGGTTGATACGCTGGTGATTGTCGGCGGCAACCCGGTCTATAACGCGCCCGCCGATCTGGCTTTTGAGAAGGCGCTCGATAAGGTCAATCTGCGGCTGCGCCTGGGGCTCTACGAAGACGAGACCTCCTATCTCTGCCACTGGTTCATTCCCGCCGCACACTATCTGGAGGCCTGGAGCGACGAACGCGCCTACGACGGCACGGCGTGCATCGTGCAGCCGCTGATCGCGCCTCTTTATCAAGGCAAGTCCGCTCATGAAATCCTGGGCGCGCTGCTGGGAGACGCAGGAACCACACCGCACCAGTGGGTGCGCAGGTACTGGGCGGACCAAAAGTTGGTGAAGCCTGAAGAGTTTGAAACCTTTTGGGAAACGATGCTTGCCAAGGGCGTCATTGACGGGACGACTTTTGCGCCGAAGGCCGTCACTTTGAAACCGGCCGCGGCAGCAGCCTTGGCCCCGGCGGGCGCGGCTGCCGCCTCAGAAGCCAGTGAAGAAACCCTGGAGATCGTCTTCCGTCCCGATCCTACGATTGGGGACGGATTCTACGCCAACAATTCCTGGCTCCAGGAACTGCCCAAGCCTTTAACGACCCTCACCTGGGACAACGCCGCCTTCATCAGCCCGGCCACCGCCGAGCGGTTGCACCTCCACCACGACGATGTGGTGGAAATCACCCACGAGGGCCGCAAGCTTCGAATGCCCGTCTGGACTCTTCCCGGCCACGCCGACCGCTGCCTGACCGTGCACTTTGGTTATGGGCGGACGCGCGCCGGAAGCGTTGGAAACGGGCCCGGCTTCAACGTTTATCCCGTCTGGACCTCCGGCCACCCGGGCTTTGGAGTGGTCACCTCCCTGAAGAAGACCGGGGACCGCTACCATCTGGTCACCACGCAAAATCACCACATCATTAATGAAGACGGCCACAAGGCGGAAATCGAGAGCGTCAACGCCTTCAAGCGGGAGATCGTGCGCGTGGCGAGCCTTGCGGAATTCCAGGCGGACCCTTATTTTGCCGCCGACCCGCCGCAAGAAACGACCGAGGCCCCTTCCCTGTACCCTTCCTACGATTACAGCAAGGGATACCAGTGGGGGATGTCGATTGATTTGAACAGTTGCGTGGGCTGCAACTCCTGCGTGGTCGCCTGCTACGCCGAGAACAACATCGCCGTGGTCGGCAAAGAAGAAGTCGATAACGGGCGCGACATGCAATGGGTTCGCGTGGACACCTATTGGCGGGGCAGCCTGGAAAACCCGGAAACCTATCACGTGGTGATGCCGTGCATGCACTGCGAAAATGCGCCCTGCGAGTACGTCTGCCCGGTGGGCGCCACCATGCACAGTCCCGAAGGGCTGAACCTGATGATCTACAACCGGTGCGTCGGGACGCGCTACTGCTCCAACAACTGCCCTTATAAGGTGCGCCGGTTCAACTTCAAGCTTTACTCCGATTTCAAGACGCCCAGCCTCTACGGCGTGCGAAACCCGGACGTTACGGTACGCAGCCGCGGCGTGATGGAGAAGTCCACCTACTGCGTGGAGCGGATCATGGAAGCCTAATTCAAGAGTCAAGAAGAAAATCGCGAAATTCGCGACGGTGAAATTCAAACGGCTTGCCAGCAGGTCTGTCCCACCCAGGCTATTGTTTTTGGCAACATTAACGACCCCAAGAGCAAGGTAGCCAATCGCAAGGCGCAATCCAGAAAGTACGTCTTGCTGGCGGACCTGAACGTCCGGCCGCGAACGTCGTATTTGGCACGGTTAAGAAATCCCAATCCGGAGATCAAGGAGTAAGGGGATGGCTCCCACAGATCCCGAGAATGTCGGCACGTTAGTTTCACCGGGCAGCGATGTTCTCGGACCCGGTCACACCTACGGGTCGGTGACCGACAAAATCAGCTCGATCGTTCTCACCCGTGGCACCGGGACGAAATATAAGGTGGGCATCGCGATCGCCCTCCTGCTTCTCCTTGGCTTGAACTTCGGCATGAGCGTTTTGTTTGCCGTCGGCGTGGGGGTCTTTGGCATCAACATCCCCGTCGGGTGGGGATACGCCATCACGAACTTTGTCTGGTGGATCGGAATCGGCCACGCCGGAACATTGATTTCCGCCTTCCTGCTCCTGATGCGCCAGAAATGGCGCACCTCTATCAATCGTTTTGCCGAGGCCATGACGCTGTTTGCGGTGGCCTGCGCGGGCATGTTTCCACTTGTTCACATGGGCCGTCCCTGGGTGGCTTATTGGCTATTTCCCTACCCCGACACCATGGGGGTCTGGCCGCAATTCCGGAGCCCGCTGGTTTGGGACGTCTTCGCGGTATCAACCTACGCCACGGTATCTCTGCTCTTTTGGTACGTGGGCTTGATTCCCGACCTGGCGACCCTCCGCGACCGGGCGAACAAGAAGTTCAAGCAAATCATCTACGGGGTTTTCGCTCTTGGATGGCGCGGCTCCGCGAAGCATTGGAAGCGCTACGAGATGGCTGGCTTGCTGCTGGCGGGATTGGCAACGCCGCTGGTGGTTTCGGTCCACACCGTGGTCAGCTTTGACTTCACCATTGCGATTGTTCCCGGCTGGCATAGCACGATGTTTCCACCCTACTTCGTTGCCGGCGCTATTTACTCCGGCTTTGCCATGGTGATCGCCCTTGCTGTGCCGCTGCGCAAGTACTACGGCCTGGAAGATTTTTTGACCATCCGCCACCTGGACAACATGGGCAAGATCATGTTGGCCACCGGCATGATCGTTGCCTACAGCTACGTCATGGAAACCTTCATGGCGTTTTACGGCGGCAACAAATTTGACGTTTTCATGATTATGAACCGGATGACAGGCCCCTACGCGTCGGTTTACTGGACGCTGATCGCCGTCAACCTGGTCATCCCGCAGGTATTGTGGTCATCGCGGATCCGGCGTAACCCTTTCTGGCTGTGGGTGCTTTCGTTCTCGGTTCAAGCAGGAATGTGGCTTGAGCGGTACATGATTATCGTCACCAGTTTGCATCGTGACTTTATTCCTTCTTCGTGGGGAATGTTTTATCCCACGAGATGGGACTGGATCATCTTCCTTGGCTCGATCGGCTTGTTCTTCACCCTGTTTTACGTATTCATCCGCTTCTTGCCCATGATCTCGATCTTTGAAATGCCCGAACTGGTCCACAAGACGGCGGAGGAGAATCCTCACTAAGGCGGCTCAGGAGGAGCGTCGAGGAATTCTGAATTGCACGGCAGTGAAACTATGAATAGGCAACCTCTTTACGGACTGCTGGCGGAGTTTCACTCAGCGGAAGAACTGCTGGAAGCGGCCAAGCACGCGTATGGCGCCGGCTACCGGCGCCTGGATGCTTTCTCGCCGTTCCCGGTTGAAGGGCTTGCGGACGCCATTGGCTTTCCCAAAACCCGGCTACCGGTCCTGGTTCTGCTGGGTGGACTGTTCGGCTGCTGCGGCGGATTCTTTCTTCAATGGTGGCCCAACGTCATCGGCTATCCGTTGAACATCGGCGGCAAGCCTTACGATAGCTGGCCGGCCTTTATCCCCATTACGTTCGAGATGACGATCCTGTGTGCGGCGCTGACGGCGACTTTCGGTATGTTGGCCTTGAACGGCCTGCCATCGCCTTACCACCCCACTTTTAACGTCCCGCGGTTTGCCCAGGCAACCAAGGACCGATTCTTCCTGCTGATCATGGCGGAAGACCCTAAGTTTGATTCGGAACGAACCAGGCAATTCCTTACGGAACTGAATCCTCGCGAGGTATCTGAAGTTGAAAGCTAATCGGGGCGCGAAACGATCATCTTGGGCCGGGACGGCGTTGCCGCACGATCCCCGGCCGCGAACAGGCAAGCCGCTGCTGAGGCAATGCCTGGGCTGGAGTTTCATCGTCCTCTGCGGGGCGCTGATGACCGGCTGCCGCCTGGACATGCACATTCAGCCCAAGTACAAAGGTTTTGAGCCCAGCACCTTTTTTGCAGACGGCCGTTCCGCCCGGCCTCCGGTTCCGGGAACGGTGGCGCGAGGGGAATTGCGCACCGACGAGTTGCTTTACACCGGCAAGATCAACGGCGTGGTGGCCAACGTCTTCCCCTTCCCGATCACCAAGAAGGATTTGGAGCGCGGACAGCAGCGGTTCAACATCTACTGCGCGCCCTGCCATGATTACGCGGGAACCGGCGACGGAATGATTGTGCAAAGGGGATTTCCGCCTCCGCCTTCGTATCACATCGACCGCCTGATGAAGGCCCCCGTGGGCCACTTCTTCGACGTCATGACGAACGGCTACGGAACAATGTACAGCTACGCCGCGCGGGTTTCTCCGCGAGACAGGTGGCGCATTGCGGCTTATATTCGCGCCTTGCAACTGAGCCAAGACGCGACGTTGAAAGACGTTCCTCCACAAGAAGCTCAGAAACTTGAAGGATCGGCGCAATGAACGAAGATACCCTGAAACCCCGGCTTGACAGCGCCCAACGCTGGTTCCTGATGATCGGCGTGGTCGCTCTGGGGGCATGTGCCGTGGGAGCCTTTTCGAATTGGACGGGGTTCCTCCGCGCTTACTTGATGGCCTACCTTCTCTGGTTATTGGTTGCTGTGGGAAGCTTTGCCATCCTCATGCTGCACCACATGGTGGGCGGGAGATGGGGCTTTATGATCCGGCGCACCCTCGAGGCCGCGAGCAGAACGTTTCCGCTGCTGGCCCTGCTCTTTGTTCCGCTGGTCATCGGGCATTCAGATCCAAACTTCTATCCCGTTGTAACCGGTTCCTCTTTCAAGGCCATCTATCTGAGCCCGCACTTTTATTTCGCGCGTGCCATCTTTTATTTCGCCTCCTGGATTATCGTCGCCTATTTCCTGAACAAATTGTCCGTCCGGCAGGACGAGCACCCCGATCGCGGCCTGTTGCGCAGTTTCAACAACCTGAGCGCCGCGGGCTTGGTCATATACGCCGCCACGATCAGCTGGGCGTCGTTCGACTGGGTGATGTCGATTGAACCCAAGTTCTTCTCAACGATCTTCGGGATGATCTTCATCGTCATGCCTGCCCTGGCGGCGATGTCGTTTGCCATTATCGTGACCATGATTTTGGCGAAGCACGAGCCGCTGTCGACGGTGATCAACCCGCTGCGCTTTAATGACCTCGGGAACCTTTTGCTGACGTTCGTCATGCTCTGGGCTTACATGTCGTTCTCGCAGTTTCTGATTATCTGGGCCGGCAACCTCCAGGACGAGAATTTCTGGTACACGGTTCGTGCTACGGGAGGCTGGAAGTGGGTAGCGCTGTTTATCATCCTCTTCCACTTTGCTCTGCCTTTCATTCTGCTGCTGAACCGGCCGGTCAAGAGGCAGATGAAGGTGCTGGCGGCGGTGGGAGCCGGCATGGTGGTCTTGACCTGGATTGACCTTTACTGGTTCATCATGCCCGCCTACTATCCCCTGGGCCCCCATCTCAACTGGATGGATATCGTGGCGCCTTTCGGGATCGGAGGGCTGTGGGTGGCGCTTTTTATCCGCCAGCTGAAGTCCAGGTCGCGCCTGCCGTTGCATGATCCGCGGTTTGAGGGAGTCATTCAGCATGGATGAGCACAAGACGCATCAGGAAAACGGGAAGCCGCTGCACGAAACGCGCGACGCCACCGTTCGCTACATCATCTATTTCGGACTCGGCATGGCGGTCTCCGTCCTGGCAGCGTTCCTAGTAAGCTGGGGCCTGCTGCGCTTTCTCGAAAACTACCAATCTTTGGGTTCGCCGGCGTCTCCGCTGGCAAAAGGCCGGGTGCTTCCTCCGGCAGGGGTGCCCCGCTTGCAGGCGCACCCTCGCCAGGACTTGGCAAAGTACCTGGCGCACGAAAAAGAGATTTTAGACACGTACGGCTGGGTTGACAAAAAGGATGGGATCGTAAGAATTCCCATCGAGCGCGCGATGAATATCCTGCTCCAGAACGGACTTCCCACTCGCAACAGCAAAACGCCAAAAGGCATGATCCAGCCCGGCGAAGTGCAGCAATACACCGTTCCCCAGGGTTATATGCCTCAAAACTAGAATGAGCCCGGGGAAAGGCGGTCGCAGAAACAAAGCGCGATCAGGGAGTCAGTTATGAATTTGGGACCTGTCCAGGAAACACAAAGAAAAGGCCGGGAGTGGCTCCGCACCCTCTGCAAACGCAACCTGCGGTTCGTGTTCGTCTGTTGCCTATTGATTGGTTTCGGGTTGCCGAGCGTAGCCGAGGCACAGCTCTCCAATATTCTTAAAGCGCGGGGATTTAAGGGGCCGCCGGCAGGCGGAGAAACCGCCCAGAATTCCAAGACGCTTCCTCCCCTGCTCCAAAACGTGGGGATCGATCAGGAGTTGAACCATCAGATTCCCATGAATTTGGTGTTCCGGGACGAGACCGGCAAGCTGGTGCATTTGGGAGATTACTTCGGCCAGAAACCGGTGATCTTGTCACTGGTTTATTTCACCTGCCCGCAGCTTTGCCCGATGGTTGAGAATGGCCTGCTCGCCAGCCTGAAGGATCTCAAGTTTGATATCGGGAAGCAATTTACGGTTCTGACAGTCAGCTTTGACCCTAGGGATACCCCCTCGGTGGCTTACGCCAAAAGGGCGGTTTATCTATCCATGTACAACCGCCCAGGAGCATCCAACGGCTGGCACTTTTTGACGGGACCTGAGGTTTCCATCAAGGCCCTAACCGACGCGGTGGGGTTCCATTACAACTTCGATAAAGCAACCGGGCAGTTCGCGCACGCCACCGCCATCATGGTCCTGACGCCGCAGGGGAAACTCTCTAGGTACTTCTACGGCATTCGCTACCCTTCCGGATCGGTTCGATTGGCCCTGGTGGAGGCTTCGCACGACAAGATCGGCTCCCCAGTGGACGAGGTTCTGCTGTTTTGCAGCCGTTACGATCCGGCGACCGGCAAGTACAGTCTGATTATTTCGCGCGTCTTGTTTATTGCCGCCCTCATCACGGTCGTCTCTCTGGGCGGCTTGCTCCTGGTAATGTTTCGCGGTGGGCGTCACGCCCACGCTTGAAGACGCGGCTGCAGATTTTTGACATTATACGAAGGACTTGGGCAGACCGCGAGAGATGAATTTGACGAGGTAGACGGAATAAAATGCCACACGCTTTTCCTTTATTTCCAGTGGAAGCTTCCACCGCCGCCCCAGGGGTCGATCACCTTTTCTACTTCCTGACCGCAGTGTCGATCTTTTTCAGCGCGCTGATCTTTCTGCTGATCTTCTATTTCGCCGTCAAGTACCGGCGGCGTTCGCAGGACGACACTCCCCCCAAGAATCAGGTGATCAACAACATCCCGCTGGAAGTTCTATGGACCGTGATCCCCATGGTCTTGGTCACCATCATGTACTTCTGGGGCGCCGGCATTTTTGTCAGGGACGCGCGGGCGCCAAAGAACTCCACGGAAGTCTTTGTCATCGGCAAGCAGTGGATGTGGCAAATCGAGCACACCAACGGCAAGCGCGAAATCAATTCGTTGCACATCCCGGTGGGACAGCCAATCAAGCTCACCATGACTTCCCAGGATGTCATCCACGACTTCTTCGTTCCGGCTTTTCGGGTGAAGAAAGACGTTCTCCCCGACCGTTACACCACAGAATGGTTTACCGCCACCAGAACGGGAAAATTCCACTTCTTTTGCAACCAATACTGCGGCATGGGCCATTCCCTGATGAGGGGCTGGGTTTACGTGATGAAGCCCCAGGAATACGCAGACTGGTTGCGCGGCGGGGTCACGGGGATCACGATGGCGGACCAAGGGGAAAAGCTGTACCATCAGTTTGGATGCATCACCTGCCACGGGACGGGCAAGGGTCCGGCATTCGCGGGGCTGTATGGAAAAGACGTCAAGCTCTCCAACGGACAAACCGTCGTTGCCAACGACGCTTACATTCGGGAGTCTATCCTCTACCCCACGGCGCAGATTGTTAACGGCTATCCGCCGATTATGCCCACCTTTAAAGGGCAGGTCAGCGAGGAGCAGGTACTCCAACTCATCGCCTATATCAAATCTCTGGGATCCAAGGAAAGGAATACAGGGACGCCATGAGTAGTCCAGAAGTCGAACTTCCAATCGAGTCCCGCGTTCATTACTTGAACGCCGGCTACGGCCTAAAATCCTGGTTGCTCACCACCGACCACAAGCGGATCGGGCTGATGTACCTTGCCTCGATTACTTTCTTCTTCTGCTTCGGCGGTGTGGCGGCGACGTTGATGCGCCTGAACCTGCTGGAGCCGCAGGGGTTGCTGGTTGAGCCGGAGACCTACAACAAGCTGTTCAGCATGCACGGGATCATCATGATCTTCTTCTTCTTGATCCCGTCCATCCCCGCCGTGCTGGGCAATTTCCTGATCCCTTTGATGATCGGCGCGCGCGATGTTGCCTTCCCTCGCCTGAACCTGCTGAGCTGGTACGTCTTTATGACCGGTGGACTACTGACCCTCTACGCCGTGGTCTCCGGAGGAGTGGATACCGGCTGGACCTTCTACACGCCCCTCAGCACCACTTACAGCAACACCCACGTCATGGCGGCGGCGGCGGGAATCTTCATTGCCGGCTTCTCATCCATTTTGACCGGCATGAATTTTGTCGTCACCATTCACAAGATGCGCGCACCCGGGCTTTCTTGGTTTCGGCTGCCTCTGTTTATCTGGGCCATGTACGCCACCAGTATCATCTTCATTCTCGGGACTCCGGTCGTCGCCATCTCCCTGGCGTTGATCATTCTTGAACGCTGGTTCCATGTGGGCATCTTTGATCCGGCGCTGGGTGGCGATCCGATTCTGTTCCAGCACATGTTCTGGTTCTACTCCCATCCCGCCGTCTACGTGATGATCCTGCCCTCAATGGGCGTCGTCAGCGAGCTCATCACGGCTTTTGCCAGGAAGAAGATCTTCGGCTACCACTTCATCGCGTTCTCCAGCATCGCCATCGCCGCCATCGGTTTCCTCGTGTGGGGCCATCATATGTTCGTGAGCGGCCAGTCCATCTATGCCGGCCTGGTCTTCTCCGCCCTGAGCTTCGCGGTGGCCATCCCCTCCGCGGTCAAGGTATTCAACTGGACGGCCACGCTCTACAAGGGCTCCATTTCCTACGATGCGCCCATGCTGTACGCGCTGGGTTTCATCGGCTTGTTTACGATCGGCGGGCTGACGGGGCTTTACCTTGCCACCCTGGCCATTGACCAGCACGTCCATGCCACTTACTTTGTCGTGGCGCACTTCCACTACATTATGGTGGGCGGAGCGGTAATGGGCTACCTGGGCGGAATCCATTATTGGTGGCCAAAAATCAGCGGGCGACTGTACCCGGACGCCTGGGCACGAGTCGCGGCCATCATCATTTTCGTGGGCTTCAATCTTACCTTCTTCCCGCAATTCATTCTGGGTTATCTCGGCATGCCACGCCGGTACGCCGTGTATCCTCCCGAGTTTCACACCCTGAACGTGGTCTCCACCGCCGGGGCGTCAATCCTGGGGCTTGGATACGTAATCCCGCTGATCTATCTCATTTGGTCGATGCGCTATGGCCCGGAGGCCGGGCCGAACCCCTGGAACGCCACAGGCCTGGAGTGGACGACCGCATCGCCCCCGTCCACCCACAACTTTGATGAAACGCCTGTGGTAACCGAGGAACCTTACGCTTACGATCGCATGGCGGAGGAGATTCAAGTTGCATAACATGAATGCTGTCGTAGCCGAACAGTTTGACGATCGAACGCAGCAGCACGAGGCCTCCAACCTCGGGATGTGGATCTTTCTGGCCACCGAAATTATGTTCTTCGGCGGCCTCTTCACCGCCTACACCATCTACCGGAACATGCATACGGCGGCGTTTGAAGCGGGAAGCCACCTGCTCAACGCCAAGATCGGCGCCTTCAACACGGCGGTTTTGATTTGCAGCAGCTTGACCATGGCGCTGGGGGTCCATGCCGCCCAGACCGGAAAGCGCAAACGGCTGATCGCCTACTTGCTTTCCACCATGGGGTTGGGATTTGTCTTCCTCTACATCAAGTATGACCTTGAATGGCATCATGAGTACCTTGACGGATTGGCTCCGGGCCTCCATTTTACCTACGCCGGCCCGCACGCCTCCCGCGTGGAGTTGTTCTTTTGTTTCTACTTTATTATGACGGGAGTCCATGCTCTGCATATGATCGTGGGCGAGGCCGTGATGACCGTTCTCCTCGTCATGGCTTGGCGGGGCGCATTTTCAGCCGAGAAGTACAACCACATTGAAGTGATGGGACTTTACTGGCACTTCATTGACATCATCTGGATCTTTCTATTTCCACTCTTGTATCTACTGGGAGCTCGCTTCTGATGTCTGAACACATCGCGCCTAAAAAACTCTACTTTGTGATCTTCGGAAGCCTTTTAGTACTCACCCTGCTCACGTGGCGGATTGCCTACATCGACCTCGGCGCGTGGAACACCGTCGTCGCCCTTGCTATCGCCGTCTTGAAGGCAAGCCTCGTCGCGTTGTTCTTCATGCATCTTCGCTGGAGCGGCTCCATGATGCGCATCGTGGTGTGCGCCGCCATCTTCTGGCTGTCCATCATGATCACCTTGACCCTCGGTGACGTTCTAACGCGGCAGAAAGTTTCGCCGACACACGGCTGGCAAGCTCCCGCAGCCGTTATGCCCGCGGCAGCACCTTCCAGCCCCAAACGCTGAAGCACCTTTCCTTTTCGAACGACCGGCAAGAACGCAGGAAGCGCCAACCGGAATTCCGTCCCTGCCGGGCGGTTTTCTTCGAACTTTCTATTCGGGGATGCGCTCTAACAGCGCCACGGGGAAGCGCGCGAAAAGTTTCTCCAGCGGAATCGCCTTCTTACCGTGGATGCGGTGTGTGAGCAGGATTTCGTCAGTGAATACGTTCCGCCACCTTCCGGGGGAATCTTCAGGGAGCTCCAATTGGCGCGCTCCCCAGACGCCCCGCCCGAGCGGAGGCTGCCCCCGGCCGGCAAGCTTGGTAAACAACCTGGGAGTCGCCACAATCACCCAGGTGTTCCGTCTTCGGCGGGCAAAGGCAAAGAGCCCTTCCCTTTTCCGCCCCGAAGCCGCGAGCGGCATATAATTCCCCGCCGCAAACACTTCGCGATGGGCCTCCCGGAAATGGAGCGCCCGCCGGATCATGTAGAGCTTGATCCGCCCGTCGGGCCAATTTTCAACCAGATGTCCCAATAAAACGTCCAAGTTGGTTGCTTCCTGCGATTTGAGGTCATCGAGCGCGCGGGCATGGCCCTGGAAATCGACGGGCCGGCGGTTGTCAGGATCGACCAAGCTGAAATTCCAAAGCTCGGTGCCTTGATAAAAGTCCGGGACGCCGGGCAAGGCTATTTTCAGGAGCGTTTGCGACAGCGAATTGAGGTGGCCGTAAAAGGCGATTTCACTTTGAAAAGCAAGGAAATCCTGCAAGAAGCGGTTCGACTCGCCGGGGGTTGTGATGTTGCGGATGAAGGCTGCAACGGCCTCCTCGTACCGGAAGTTTGAATCAATCCAACTGGTGTGAACTTTGGCTTCGCGAAGCGCCTTCTGCATAAAGGCAACCAGGCGCTCGATGAACTCCGGCACATCCTCCGCGCAAAGAGGCCAGGCGCCAATCATGGTTTGATACAAAAGGATCTCTTCGTTGGCGCCAGGGGCAAGCTGGCCATTGACGTCCTGTTTCTTGGGCCGATTCCACCGGCTCCAGCGGTGCAGGCGCGCCAGCCACTCCTCGGAAAGTTCGGAGAGCACGTTGATGCGGGCCCGAACATCCTCGCTTCTCTTGGTATCGTGCGTCGAACTCGCATTGAGAGTGTGAGGCCAGCGCGACAAGCGTTCCAGATTAAAGGCGTGTAAAGCTTCCGCGTCAAAAGGAGGCTTCTCGCGCAGGGGATCGCCGCCGACTTCATTCAGCGAGACCAGGACGTTATAAATGTATGAAGCCGTGTCTTCAAGTCCCTTGGCCATGACCGGGCCGGTGAACTGCTGCCACTGCATGACAAATCGCAGCCATTCTGCGCGCTGGTTCTTTGCATAACTGGGCGGGTTCAGGAGAAAGACGCGGCACAGGAAAGCGAACGCTGCGTCACTAACCTTGTCTGCAGGCGTTCGTCGCCGGGCGACGGCCAAGGTTCGCTCCAAGTAGTCCCGATCCCGTGGACTGATGGTGAAGTTGCGGATATAGGTACGATAGACGGGCAGGCACGCCGTCAGTTCCACCAGCGCTCGCACAAGCTCGTACAACGGAAGGTCTCTGGCTTGCCGGTCACTTGCGGCAAGCCTCCCCAGAGCATGGCTGAAGCCCGAGAGTTCACCCGCAAAGAGTTGCTCCATTACCTGCTTGTTTCTTGTATAGCAAATTTCGGAAAACGGAATGTCAGATCTTGTGAACCGATGGTAATCCGCGTCCAAAACCGGGAGAGTACCGCAATCGACAAACAGGCCGTTCACGGCGTTCAGAAAGTCGTAGCCCGTAGTCCCCGCAACGGGCCAATCCGCGGGCAGCTTTTCATCACGGGCCAGGACCTTCTCCACGAGGAGGTAGCGTTCTGACGCCGTGTGCGTCTTTGCATGCGCGGCAACCATACGCCACAGCCGTTCCAGGTATCCGCGCGGGTCATAAAGGCCGTCGACATGGTCGATTCGCAGCCCCGCCACATCGTCCTTCTTGACGAGTTCGGCGATTAGGCGATGACGGTCGTCGAAGACTTTGGGGTCTTCCACTCGCAAGCCGACAAGCTCGTTCACATCAAAGAATCGCCGGAAATTGATCTCTTCGGCCGCCATCTTCCAGTAAGCCAGGCGGTAAGCCTGCCCTGATAACAGACGATCCAGGGGCTCAAAACTTTTCGCATTGCTGCGCGTGCCGTTGAAATATCGGAGGGTCTCGTCCAAGGGCTCTCGCAGGCCGGGCGAGTGATGGTAGAGTTCCCACAGGCGGTCCTTGACCCGGCGAGGGGCCCGGCGCCGCCGTTCGGAGTTCTTTTGCACGGCGTCAGGGAGACCCGGCAGTTTCTTGACGGTATTGAGAATGCGCGAAAGTTCCGCAGCCGCGCAGGAAGCGGCGCTTCCGGCGCGCCGCACGATCGCCAGGCAGTGCTCCAGGATCGGCTCGTAGGTGCGCGGGTTCAGCGGAAATCGATGCTCATGATAGGCAACGTAAAAACCGTTTTCGTCAATCTTCAGATTTAATTCTCGGTTTTCCAGAACCTTGCCGTAAAGGTCACCGAGGACAGGGAGTAGAACCCGGTTCTCCTGCAAGAAAGCCGCCTTGGTGGTTGCCGGATGCCAGTCAATGTCAAAATGGCCGGCATAGTCCGAGTGCGATCCGTTCTCCAGCACATCCATCCACCAGGGATTCTCCGCGCTGGCCACCATGTGGTTGGGAACAATGTCGAGGAGCAACCCCATCCCGTAACTCTTCAACTTCTGAACCAGCTCCTCAAATTCCCGTTCGGTCCCCAGCTCGGAGTTGATGCGCAGTGGGTCCGCCACGTCGTACCCGTGCGAGCTTCCCTTCCCAGCTTTGAAGCGCGGCGAGGCATAGAGGTGGGTCACTCCCAGGACTCGAAGATAGGGCACCAGATCCCGCGCGTCCACAAAGCGGAAGTTCAAGCTGAATTGAATCCGGTATGTCGCAACAGGTACGTTCATAAGTCTTCGGACACGCGAACGCTCAGCTTTGAGCCCAGCGAACGAAAGGAGTCGCACCATGCACGGGCGCTTTCCTCGCCTTGCGCAGCCCGCGCTTGGATGTCCGGGTAGCGCTTTTGCAGAACGTCGTAGAAAACATTTTGGGGCTGCCAGAGGCGAGTCTCAAACGGCAACATCGCCGCCACGTCGACCGCCACCTCAAACGCTTGCAGCCGCGCCGGGTCTTCCGGCTCAGCGTGGAAACGCCGCGCGAGCTCTTCGATATTGCGCCGAAGAGAAAATTCCAATGTGGCGGAGTCGAGGGGAACGCCCGCTCTGCGGGTTTCATCGAGCAGCGCACGGGTGTGGTTCACGTCCAGGTTATCGGATTGCAGCAGCGATTGCAGCTCAGCGTTGAGCGTAAACTCCGCCGCCATTTGAAAGCGCCGCGGCTGCGCGAGCCCCAGGCCGGTCACAAAGCGCATCAAGGGCGCGCCCCGCTCGTAGATCTGGCGATAAGCCGCCTCGGCTTCAGCCAGCGCAGATTGCAAAATCAGCCTGAGGATGTGCTGCTGCTGGTCGCGGAAGAGCAGCTTCAAGGTGTACGTCGTCGAGCCGAAATGCTGCTCCACGATGCGGAGCTGTTCACGCAGGTCGCCGCCCTCAAAGCCGGCCGTCACCTCTTCCACCATGGCCTGATAGGCTTCCTCCCCGAGAAATTCTCTCACCCCGCCGCTGAGGTTGTGATCCCCCAGGTGCAGCACTCCAAAGGTTATCTGGCGGGATTCCCAGGTCACCTCTGAGCTGATTTCCGCCCTTCCCACCGCCAGGCGCGTCTTCCCTTCGTGAAGAAGTTTGTAGTCCTTAAGGTGGACGGTGTAGCAATAGATCCTGGTTTCGTGATTGTAGTGTTCAAATAAAGAGCTGACGGCATAGTGCGCGCCGACTTTCTCCAAGTCGACCGCTGCGGGGCGCACGAAAGCCTCAAAGATTGCGCGGCCGTCGCCTTGTTCAGGAAGATTGCTTTCAGCTTTCTCCAGAAGCCCGAGGAACACCGGCTCAAAAGGCCTAGCGAACAATTCCTCCGCCAGCTGGAGAGCGCGTCCGGCATATTGAATCACCTGGACCGTTTCAATCCCGGAAAGTTCATCGAAAAACCACCCGCAGCTCGTGTACATCAACATCAGGTGCCGCTGCAACTCCATCAGCTTCAGGGCCTCGATGTTCTCTTTCTCGCTCAATTCGTGAGTGGCATGTTGAGCGAGAAATTGAGACAAATTCTCCCGGCTGCGGTCCAGGACCACGTTGATATAATCGTTGCGCGCCACCCAGGGATCTTTAAAGAGGTCCTTGCCTCTCCTGGCAAACAACGGCTTTACCTCATCCCGCAAGGCATCCAGCGCCACCCTCAAAGGCGAGCGCCATTGCTGATTCCAGGAGGGATGCCCGCCGCTGTTGCAGCCGCAATCGCTCCTCCAGCGCTCCACGCCGTGCGGGCAGCTCCAGGAACTGTTTTCAATAATCCGCACCTCGCGTGTGGGGGGATGACGTTCGAGGAATTCTCCATAGTTGGTCAGCTTGGCCTCGTTTTTGGCTTCAATGTAATGAAGGGCGTACGCCAGCGCCATGTCGCCATAGGCGTGGTGGTGTCCATAGGTTTCCCCGTCGGTGGCAATGTGAACCAGCTGCGGCGAGTCGCGATCTTCCGAAAAGGCACCCAGCAACCGCTCGGCAAGCAACTCGCCCTTCGCCAGTAATCCTTCAAACGCCACGCCGCGGGAAATCGGGCCGTCATAGAAGAACACGTTCATCATGCGCCCGTATCGGAGCCGCACCCGGTAAGCTACGGATGGATCGACCCGCCCGCCCGAGACCTCGCGCCAGCCGCGCGCGCCAATCGCACGCACCCGGGCAGCCTGATAGGGGGAAAGGATTGTGAACTTGATACCGTGCTGAGCCAGAACATCCAAAGTTTCCAGATCAACGGCCGTCTCCGGCAGCCACATCCCCTCCGCCTGGCGTCCAAAGCGTCGCTCAAAATCCTGAATTCCCCAGACCACCTGAGTTTCCTTGTCACGCAGGTTGGACAGGGGCATGATCATGTGGTTGTAAGGCTGAGCAAGGGCCGAACCGTGTCCCGAATAATATTTCTGGCTTTCCCGGTCCGCTTCCAGGACGGCGCGGTAAACTTCGGGAGCTTTGGCTTCCAGCCATGCCAGCAGCGTCGGGCCAAAATTGAAGCTGATCTTGGAATAGTTATTGAAGATCTTTTCGATCCGTCCCTCGCTGTCCAGGATTCGCGACGATCCGTTGGGCCCGTAACACTCTGAAGAGATCCGTTCATTCCAGTCGTGGTAAGGGTACGCCGAGTCCTGAACCTCGATCGCTTCCAGCCAGGGGTTCTCACGCGGCGGCTGATAGAAATGTCCGTGGATACAGATGTATCGTTCTGCCATAGTTTTTCCGTTAGTTTGAATGGTAAAGGACAAAGGATTCCGCGGCAATCGAAAGCGTCTTTTCTTTTTCGCCTTCCAGGGTGGCGGGGCTTAAGCTGCCGCCCCCGCTCCACCGTTGATCCGCAGAATCCAAAATCTTGTTCCAGCTCGCAGCCTTTAACGGCGCTGGCGCGGTGACTGCAGCATCGCCAAAATTGAACGCCGCGATCGCTTGGCCGCTCTCGCCGGAGCGCTTGATCCACAGGAGCTTTTCGCTTTCTCCGACACGCGCCTCCACTGCTCCCTCGCCTCGCGCCGATGCCTCAGGCAGCGTTTTACGCAACCGAATCAGCTCCCGGACAAAGTCATATAAGACTTGGTGATGGCCGTCCCGCCGCAGGTCGTGATGCAATTTGCTGTTTTGGAAAGTGCTCTCAGCTTGCGGGTCAGGAATTTTCCCCGTCCATTCGAAGGCGGCGAACTCTTGCTGCCGGCCCTCCCGTACGGCTTCAATCAGTTTCGGATCCGAGTGGCTCACGAAGTATTGGAAAGGAGCCGTCTCGCCATACTCCTCCCCCATAAAGAGCAGGGGGATAAAGGGCGCCAAGAGCAGAGCCCCCGCGGCCAGCTTCAGTCCTTCAAATGAAATCAGCCCGCTCAATCGCTCGCCCCGCATCCGGTTTCCCACTTGGTCGTGGTTCTGAGCGAAAACGACAAACCGCTCTGAGGGAAGGTCCTTGGACGTATTTCCGTGCCGGCGCCTGCGAAAGCTGGAATACTGGCCGGAATAAACGTACCCATCCTCGTAGGCCGCGGCCACTTGACGGGCTTCACCAAAATCGCAGTAGTAACCGTTCCGCTCACCGGTCAGCAGCGTGTGTAACGCGTGGTGGAAATCGTCACTCCACTGCGCGTCAAGGCCGTAGCCGCCCTGTGTCCGCTCGCGGACGATTCGGGAATCATTTCTGTCGCTTTCCGCGATCACATAAACCTTTCGCTGGAGCCGTTCCGCCTCCTCGTGGACAGCCGCGCCGAGTTCTTCAAGAAACGGCCGCGCCGAGGGATCGACAATCGCATGGATGGCGTCCAGCCGGAGCGCGTCAATGTGGAACTCCTTGATCCAGTAGAGGGCGTTTTCAATAAAGAACCTCCGCACCTCGTCGCTGTCCCGCCCGTCAAAGTTGATAGCGGGCCCCCACGGCGTACGGTAGCGGTCCGTGAAGTAATGTCCAAAGAGCGGAAGGTAGTTTCCCTCTGGGCCCAGATGGTTGTAAACCACGTCGAGCACCACGGCCAAGCCTCGCGCGTGACACGCATCGACCAGAGTTTTCAGGGCCGCCGGTCCCCCGTAAGAGTTCTGCACGGCGTAAGGATAGACTCCGTCATAACCCCAGTTCCTGCTCCCGGGAAATTGCGCCACCGGCATCAGTTCAATTGCCGTGATCCCCAAATTCTTGAGATCGTCAAGATATGGGATCACGGCCTCGAAGGTCCCCGGCCCGGTAAAGGTTCCTACATGAATTTCGTAAAGGATGTAATCGCGCAGGCCGATCCCGCTCCAGGAGGCGTCCCGCCACTGGAAGTTTCCACTGACAACTTCCGACGGCCCGTGAACGCCGTCCGGCTGAAAATGGGATGCCGGGTCCGGCTTCTCGGTTCCGCCGTCCAGCCGGTAATAGTAGAGCGTACCCGGCGCTACATCCTCCACCAAGACGTGGTGATAACCACGTTCCTGCGGCTGCATTGCAAGCGTCCGCTCATGGGGAGCAAGCAGGTGAACCCCAACCTTCCCGGCGCGTGGAGCCCACACCAGGAAGTGGCAGCGATTCTCTCCCAAATAAGCTGCTCCCTGGGGAAAGCTCATCCCTGGGGTCCCTCGCTCTTGAGAAATACAATGGACAAAGCGGGCAAAGTCAGGGAGTCGGAATAAGGACGCGCGTGGCAAGGAATATTTGACGCCTCGACTCCGCCCAGATTCCCCCATCCCCCGCCCCAATATTGGGGAGCGTCGCTGTTAAGAATTTCACGCCAGGATCCCGTCCGCGGCACGCCCACGCGATAATTTGTGCGCGGGACCGGAGTGAAATTGCAGGCCACGACCACGACGTCATCTCCGCTTTTGCTTTTGCGCAGGAACGTCAGAATGCTCTGGTCGCTGTCATTGCAATCGATCCACTCAAACCCGGCGGGATCAGAGTCAAGCTCGTAAAGCGCGGGTTCCCGCCGGTAGATCAGATTGAGGTCTTCCACCCATTTTTGGACGCCGGCGTGGTTGGGATATTGAAGCACGTGCCACTCCAAGCTGCCATCGTGATTCCATTCCCGGACCTGGCCGAATTCTCCGCCCATGAACAGCAGCTTCTTGCCCGGCTGTGCGTACATCGCGCCCAGCAGCAAGCGAAGGTTGGCAAAGCGCTGCCACTCATCGCCGGGCATCTTTCCCACCAGAGACCCTTTGCCGTGCACAACTTCATCGTGCGACAAAGGCAGCACGAAGTTTTCCGTAAAGGCATAAATCAGCCGAAAGGTCAGCTCGTTGTGGTAGTACTTCCGGAAGATGGAACCCTGCTTCATGTAATCGAGCGTGTCGTGCATCCAGCCCATATCCCACTTCATGCCGAATCCCAACCCGCCCACGTAGGTGGGACGCGACACCATGGGCCACGCGGTGGATTCCTCCGCCATCGTTTGAACGTCCGGATGGGCGTCGTACACGTCCGTATTGAAGCGGCGCAGAAAGTTGATAGCGTCCAGATTTTCCCGTCCACCGTACTGATTGGGAATCCACTCGCCCTCTTTCCTCGAGTAGTCGAGATAAAGCATCGAAGCAACCGCGTCCACACGCAGCCCGTCGGCGTGGTACATATCCAGCCACAGCAGGGCGCTGCTCATCAGGAAGCTCCGAACCTCATTGCGACCGTAATTAAAAATGTAGCTTCCCCAATCCGGGTGGAAACCCTGGCGGGGGTCCGCGTGCTCAAACAGGTGCGTACCGTCAAAGTAACCGAGGCCGTGCTCATCGGTGGGGAAATGGGACGGGACCCAGTCCAGATAGACCCCAATCCCGTGCTGGTGAAGGTAGTCGATGAGGTACATGAAATCCTGAGGAGACCCGTGGCGGCTGGTCGGTGCAAAGTAACCGGTTGTTTGGTAACCCCACGACCCGCTGAACGGGTGCTCCATAACCGGCAGAAACTCGACATGCGTGAACCCCAGCCTCAGCACGTAATCGGTTAGCTTCTTTGCCAACTCGCGGTAAGTCATAAACCGGTCGCCTTCTTCCGGCACTCTCGCCCAAGACCCCAGGTGAACTTCATAGATAGACTGCGGGCTCGCCAGCGAGTTCTTCTGGTGTCGGTTCTCCATCCAACCGCGGTCGCCCCATTCGTATTCCAGATCCCAAATGATGGAAGCGGTGTCGGGAGGAACCTGGCGGAATAGGGCGAAGGGGTCTGACTTATCCGCGCGATACCCGTGGTAGCGCGAGGCGACGTGAAACTTGTAGAGCGTGCCGCGGCCAACCTTAGGGACAAACCCCTCCCAAATCCCGGAGTCCCCGCGCGGCCGCAGTGGATGGCTTCCCTTGTCCCAGCCGTTGAAGTCGCCGATCACCGTCACGCGTTCCGCGTTCGGCGCCCAGACGGCAAAATGTGCTCCCGGTTCGCCCTCCAGCGTCCTCGCATGGGCGCCCAGTTTCTGGTAAAGGCGATAATGGGACCCTTCATTAAAAAGATAGAGGTCTTCGTCCGTCAGCATGGAAGCGTCGTAGCGGACAGTCATGATTTCACCCGCTGATGCCCCGGCCTGCATTGGAGTATTTTCAGGCGTGTTCATCGCACCTCCCTTCCCCGCCTTGCGGCGTCCAGCATTCGAAGCACTTCCGCAACCTGTCCCATCCCCATAATTTGGTCCAGATTGTATCGCGCTTTGCGCTTCCAGTTGGGACGTTCCTCGCAAGTCCCTGGAACATTTTGCGGTAGCTTCTCAAACCAGAGATCTTCTAGATTTACAATCACCATACGGCTGCGGCCGGAACCCAGATGCTTGATCGCAGCCTTGAAAACCTCAATGAGGGAGGAATCCTCCCCTCCCGTTTCTCCCTCGCACAAAAACCTTTGAAGCGCGCTCCGCAGCAGCCCGCGGTTTTTCAGTTCACGGAGAGCGCCCTCCTCATCCAGCAAGCCCAGTTCCACCCGGTCCTGGATGTCCAACCCGTGCCAGAATGCGGCAAAGGGAGGCATGTCGTGGGTATTGAGCGTCGCCAGCGAATCGACAGGTGGCGTGGGAAGCTTTTTCTTTTTGGGCGTAGCTTCGAATTGCAAAACGTACATCCGCTGAACCCGATGCCGCGCCATCGCCGGCCGGACGTAGCCCGGAACCGTTCCCAAATCCTCTCCCACAATCAGGGTTTGGTTCCGCGCCGACTCCAGCGCCAGAACCGCGTACATCTCATTGGCGCGGTAGCGCACGTAGGCGCCGTCACGTGGCTCGAATCCCTTCGGAACCCAAAACAACCGGTGCAGGCACATCGCGTGATCAACACGCAGCACGCGGGTGTGCGTCACATGATGATGAAGAGCTCTGCGAAAGTAGTTATACCCATCCTCGCGGATCCGCTCCGGGTGCATGGGAGGAAATCCCCAGCCTTGCCCTTTGGTAAAAAAATCATCCGGCGGGGAACCCGCGCTGGCATCCAGGACAAACGAGTTGCGATAACGCCACACGTCATACCCGTCGGAGTTAACTCCCAACGGCAGGTCCAGATACAAATCATCGCCGTCTTCAGGGCCGGTCCGGGCAAAGCCGCGCATCTGCTTCTCAGCCAGCCATTGGACGTAAAGGTGATAGCGCATCGCTTCCACATCGTAATCGCGAGAGCTTAACTTTCCATCCCGCAACCGCTGCGGCCACGTCCACCACGAAGCCTGCCGCTTGTGGCACGTCGCACGAAACCGCGCATAATCTTCCAGGTCAGGGTGACACTTTACGTACCGGAAAAATTCCGCCTGGCGCGGCGTTTCCTCCGCAAAGATCGCTCGCGCGAGAAGTTCCAAAACTTGGCGCTTCAGCGCCATCGCGCGCCGGTAGTCAACCAGTTGCTGCGACCGCAAAGCTTTCCACTCCGCCTGAAAAGCGCTCGAGGCCACCAATCGCCGCGCCGCCGGGCATTGCACAAGTTCCGGAATCTCGTCCATATCCAGGAAAAGCTCGTTCCAGAACATCCGGCTTACCGGCGAATAAGGGCTGGGGTCAAAGGGTGCTGCGAGAAAAGACGCCAGCAGAGGGAGCGTCCCGACCAGTGCGCCCCCTTGCCCGCGAACCCATTCCCGCACCCGCTTGAGGTCGCCAAGATCACCCACTCCCCAGTTGGAATTCGACTGTAGAGCATAAACAGGAATAAAAATCCCCCAGGATTTCTCTCCGGTCCGGCCGGCATTGACATAAGCCGATCGAGGCGCGGAAATAACTAGAACCTTCGCGACTTCTGCGCCCGTCTCCACAGACAAGCGGTGATATCCCAAGGGCAGCTTTCCAGGCAATCGCATTTCCACAACCCAGCAGGATTTTCCTCCGCCTTTCACCTTTCGCGCGCTGGCAACTCTTTCGGAGCGCTCCGGCTCGATCTGCCAAGTCAATTCTTCGCCATTCTCCAGCTCCAACAAGCACCAGCAAGGTCTCTGAGTAGATCGCCCCGGAAGCCGCACCGTCACTCTCGCACTTTCGCCATCCCACGCCACCACTACTGGTTCGGCGCAGCGCCGCCAGATCTGTTCCTTTCGCTCCCGCAGTGCGCAGGCAACATCCTTCCCGCTGGAAATCGGCGCCCCAAGAGCACTGAGCAGGGCCATCAGAACTTCCGGCGACGCTTTGCTGCGCCGCTTATCAAGAATGTTCCGGTAGCTGAGTTGAATCCCGTAAAGCCCCGCCAGTTCATAGAGAGACTGTTGTTCCGCTTTCTGCTTAACGCTCAAGGGGCCTGCTTTCCAACCATGTCGTCCGCCGCCTCATTGCGGGTCCTCCAGGATTCGAAGGATTCCCTGCAAGGGAATCCCCAGCCAGTCCGGTCGATTGTTCAGTTCGTAGGCCATTTCATAAACAGCTTTTTCAAGCTGGTAAGTCTCCAGCAAACTCACCAGCTCTTCCTTGCCAGCGGGCAGGAAAGACGCACTTCCAGCAGCCTCGAGATATTTGGTTACAAAGACCGACGCGACGGTTGAGTACCAATGGCCGGCAGCCGCTTCCAGCAAGAGAGCGTCATGAGGCCCTGGACCTGCTTGGGCACTCCTGTTCATGAGAGCGCCAAAAGCCGCGTAGTGAAACGAACGCAGCATGCCCGCCACGTCCACCAACGGGGAACGCTTGATCCTCCGTTCGCTGATGGGGCGCGCCGGCTCTCCTTCAAAGTCGATGATCACAAAATCGCGGCCCCTATAAAGAACCTGGCCCAAGTGATAGTCGCCGTGCACGCGGGTTCGCAGGGCAGTCACCTTCAGTTCCTGAACAGAACGGAACCGCTCGAGCACCCGCGGCTCGAGGGACTGCACTCGTGCCGCTTCCTCCCGCAAACCTTCCGGCAACGACTCCAGGCGCCGCGCCAGCAGTTGAAAACTTTGCGCTGCCAGATTTCGCACCGACTCATAAAATGAGCGCTGGTAGCTCGCCGAAAAAGGTTCGGGCGCGAAAGCCGGGTTCTCCGAGTTTGATGCCAGCACTAGATGAAGTTCTGCAGTCCGTTTCCCAAGCAGTCCCGCTGCATCCAAATAAGGCCCGATCAACTCCATCGCCTCAGGCCGCGGCTCGCTTGCCTGGGCCACGCGCTCGTAGTAGCGAGAGAGCGCATCCAGCGTGAAGCTCCAGGCGTCTCCTTCATTGCGAACGAACCCTTGCAAGATGCCAAGCGTGGCGGGCTCGCCTTTCTCGCTTCGGTATTCAAGCGCGCCGCCGACCGGAGGAATATGAGCAAAGCCCGCCGCTGTCAGAAAGGCTCCAACTTCGAGATCCGGGTTAATGCCTTCGCTGAGGCGGCGAAACAATTTGAGAATGACGCGATCACCATAAAGAATCGAACTGTTGCTCTGCTCAGCGCGCATCAACGACGGCTCCAGGCGGCTGGCGTCTCCGCCGGTAAGCCGGCCAAAGGCGCTGGTGGGCACTCCGCGAATTTCGCCGCCCGAATCACTCTTGAAGCTCTTTCCGCTGCCGATCGCGCCTAGAAGCGCGTGGCGAAAGCCGTGCTCGCGCATGGGGGTGACCAGCACACCTTCGCGGCCCTGAGCGCTGAGCCGCGCAACCACCGACTGCGGATTCTCGGTTTCGACCCGAGCGGCTTCAGGCTCCGGCACAAAGGCCAGCGGCAGCGCGTAAGTCTCCGGCGCGCCCTGGGCATAATGCACACGCACGAGCGCCACGTGGGCGACGGTGGAATCGTAAGGGATGGGAACGGCGTCGTCGATGCTCGCCAACTGCACGGGCCGCGCCTTGCCTCCGAACCAGCGCTGGGCGCGGAGGAAATCCGGCAGGACGCGCTCGAGCGCGGTCTTGGCGTGCTTGTTCAAGACGCTTTCCCAGTTGCCGTCAACCGCCAGCCTGGCGACCCCCATAGCCCTCCTCGGAGTATATTAATGTAGCCTACTAATCTTGCTTCCCCGATCCCTCGCGACTTTTCCCTCAAAAGCCCGCAGTTCCCTGCCCCTGGAGCCCCTACATAAAATAGTCAAAGTCCCGCTCGCTGCGCACGTGCCGGCGGATGCGCAGAATGTGCGCGGGCAAAACCTGCGGATTCAGCTCCACATAATTCCGCGCGCCCTGCCACAGATACCGTGCATCGCTCAGCAGGTCGTGCGCCTGGTACGTCTGGCCGGGGTCCAGCCCCAGCTCCTCCAGCGGCAATTCCAGCCAGCCCGACTGCGTGTGCAGGCAATCCAGGTTGACCACCACCACGACGATGTTGGACAGGTCCTCGGTCGCCTTGCTGTAAGCGATGAGCTCATCGTTGTCCACCGTGTGGAAGCGCAGATGGTCGTTTCCGACGAGCGCCGGGTTGTCCCGCCGGACCTGGTTGACGCGGGTAATCAGCCATTTTAAGCTGTCGGCGCGGTTCAAGTCCCAATCGCGGATCTCGTATTTTTCCGAATTCAGATATTCCTCGCTGCCGGGCCGCAGCGGAAGGTTCTCGCAGAGCTCGAAGGCGGGCCCATAGATTCCGTAGCTCGCTCCCAGCGTCGCCGCCAGAACAAAGCGCGCCATAAAGGCCGGACGTCCGCCGGCCTGGAGATATTCCGGCAGAATGTCGGGCGTGTTGGGCCACAGGTTGGGACGGAAGTATTCGCGAACCTCTGTCCGGGTCAGCTCCGTAAAATACTCCATCAATTCCCACTTCTTATTCCGCCAGGCAAAGTAGGTGTATGACTGCGTAAAGCCGAGCTTGGCCACGCGGTACATCACCTTGGGCCGCGTAAAAGCCTCGGCGAGAAAGATGATGTCCGGGTGCTGGCTCTTGATCTCGCGAATAGCCCACTCCCAAAACTCAAAAGGCTTGGTGTGCGGGTTATCGACGCGAAAGATGCGGACTCCCTGCTCCGCCCAAAAGAGCATGACGTCTTTCAGTTCCTCCCACAGCTCGCGCCAATGGGGGCTTTCAAAATTCAGCGGATAAATGTCTTCGTATTTCTTGGGAGGGTTTTCGGCGTATTGCACCGTGCCGTCGGGCCGCCACCGGAACCAGTCCGGATGCTCCTTTACGTAAGGATGGTCGGGGCTGCACTGGAAGGCGATGTCGAGAGCGACTTCCAGCTCCGCCTGGCGCGCCGCCGCCACCAGGCGGCGAAAATCTTCCAGCGTTCCCAGCTTGGGATGAATCGCCTTGTGTCCGCCTTCTTTTGCGCCGATCGCCCAGGGACTGCCCTCTTCATGCGGCTCACAGACGGGATTGTTGTTTTTCCCTTTGCGGTGGCTCACACCGATGGGATGAACGGGCGGCAGGTAGAGCACATCGAAGCCCATCTCTTTGATGTAAGGCAGGCGCTTGATGCAATCCTGGAAAGTTCCGTGGCTGCCGGGCTCCGAGGCGGTGGAGCGCGGAAACATCTCATACCAAGCGCCGCAGCGCGCCCGCTCGCGGTCCACTTCAACATGCAAGGTCTTTTGATAGGTGGCCGCAAAGCTGCGGTCCGGGAAGCGCGCCATCAGCAGCGCCAGCTTCTCATCCGTCGCCCCGGCCACGGCCGCCGAGAGGTTCTGGGTCTTGGGAGTTCGCAACAGATCGACGTAGGCCTGGAGCTCCGCCGCCGGCTCCTGCGGCGCGCGCCCCACGGCTTCCTCCACCAGATGGGCGCCCACCAGAAGGTCATTGAGCAGTTCCTGCCCCGCATCGGCTTTCTTCTTAAAGTCCCGGCGCCAGGAGGCAAAGTGATCCACCCACGCCTGCACCGTGTACTCATACCGGCCCATCTCCTGCACGTCAAACCTGCCGTGCCAGTGGTCATTCACTTCCTCCTGGAGGGGCGTTTCCCGCCAACCAGCCTCGCCCGCGCGCCGGTAAAGGATGATGCCGGCCAGGGCGTCGTGGCCGTCGGCAAAAACGTCCACCGTCACCTCCACCCGCTCGCCTACCGTCCGTTTGATGGGAAAACGGCCTCCCTGAACCTGCGGGCGCACGTTTTCAATCACCACGCGGGACGGCGATGGCTTCGAATGGCTAAGGCTGGATGACCCGCTCTCGGGAATCATGCGTTTGCTCCTCAGAACTCTCTCGGAAGGATAACTAACGGCGCCTCATATACTTACAGGCTACACAACCCATGGAAGATCGTTTTTGCAGTTACCCCAGCCGATTTTTCGAGCTGTGGGTGAGGTTTTCGGGCGAATCGCCCCAATTAGGACCCTTTTATTGTACTACTCGGGTATGGAGGGAGCAACCCGGCGGCCTAACCGCCCGTCTCGGCGGCGTCCACGAGGGCAATGCGTGATTGGAAGGATGTACTTTGCGGATGGGACCGATTAGGACCCGAGCCGGCACCCCGAATGCCTAGCCGTGTCTTTCCGAGCGCCGCGAGGAATCTGCTTTGGGTTCCCTTGCTACCACAGAAGCAGATTCTTCGGCCCCAAAACGGCCTCAGAATGACGCACGCGGGAACAGGCCTTTCTGTAACGGGCAAGACCGAAGTGTAACCCTCGCGGACCAAGGGGCTGCATCCTCCCCGCTACCTGCTCATTTTCGAGTCAGGACCGTGTCCCGGCGCTTATAACGGTACCGTTCCTCGATAGCTCGACCGAATCCTACTTCGGATGATCACGAACCTCTCGGAACTCGAACAGTCCATCCGCTTGCCTATGGAAGACGAAAGTAGCTTGATTCTGCGGAGGCGCTATGTCGTGTTTGAAGTATTTGGGCGGCCAATAGTCACTCCAAATCGTAAATGTGTTGCCGTCACCTGATACCTCGAAGAAACCAGAGACGTCCATAGGCCCATAATGCTTCGGCCGGAACTCCTGAACGATGCGATCCCCGCCGAAGGGCTTGAACTGAACGATCCTCACATAATCAACAACGTAGTGGCCGTTGGGGCGATTGCCCTCGCCCGTCACCACAAGTTCATGGTTGCGAAGGAACTTCGCAATTAGTCTTCCTCCATAGACTTTGGACCAGGCTGTCACTTTTAGTTTGGCGTTCTCATCAACGATGCGACCAACCTGCGTCCCCGTCCTTGCGTCGAGAATGTCAACGCCTAACACCGTACCCTCCTGCGTGTGGTCGGAAACGGCCACGTACTTCCCATTCGGCGAAATTGAGAATGGATAGTCGCTGGCATTCCAACTCCCAAGCTCTTTCCCTGTAGCAAAGTCAACTACCCTTACGTGAACGTGCCGTTTGGTCTGGTAGCCCCAGTACGCACCGATTGTAGCCGCCTGCTGAGCAGCATCTTCCCCAACCAAGGAAGCTTTCAAGACGCACGGACATACGTCCACAATCTGATCCTGCCTGCCATTATCTGCGCTCGCAAGAGGGCCGAGGCAAGCCCCCTTGCCGAAATCAATCGCCGCCACATCGGCGTTGCTTGCCACGACCATCCCGCTAGGAGTCGTAAATCCGCTCCCCGCGGGAGCGGTAATGGTCCGCACTTCAGAGAGGGTCGAGGCATCGAGGACATGAATCGCCTTCCAGTCCGAAGCGAGCAGGTATTTCCCATCGCCTGAGAAGACGATTCTTAAAGACTCGGACAGAGTCGCTTCAGGCTCGGGTCCAAGGTTTAGTTTCCGGAGGAACTTGTAGTCGCCGGCACTGTACAGCACAACAAAGAGAGACCGCCCAACGTGATCCCCTCCGGCGACGTACGTGGCTAGCTTGGTTCCATCAGGCGACCGCCCAACAGAGCCGCTGCCAGCACTGGTAGCATCGGGTATCTTAGACGCAGCCACCATCTCGCTAAACTTGCGCACCGCTTCGGCTTGGAAACGCGTAAGGTTGCCACGGTTGGATTTCTTTGCGGCACTGGCCCCCCAACCGGGCCACGAGAGAAGCAGGATTATCGGAGTAAAAATCAGCAGGCGAAGTTTCATATCAGCATCCCCCTAGAAGCCCAAGGTGGCCACCGGGATAACCTTTGAGCGCGTAGCGTGGACCTCCGGCTTTGGAGTTTGCGGTTCTTCTGGCAAGGGCAATCCACGGGGTTGTATTCTAGC
>JBJKQF010000201.1:0-16979 GCA_046705545.1 Terriglobia bacterium | reverse complement strand
CGCGGCAAGCTCTGCCGCTTGTGAGGCGGTCAGCATCGCCGCCCCCGCCTTCATAAAATCGCGTCGTGTAATCATGGGATAGAGTCTACACTCATTCGCACACCATCTGGAAGGCGCAACGTCGATTTGTGCCGCGCAGGTGGTTTGCTTGCGCACAAAAGTTTGCAGGGGGAGACTTCGTGGCGGGTACTGCCTGTATCAGTGCTCAGAGCCTGGCTCGAGGTAGGAACTTTCCTGCGCGCGCAACTCTGCCATGGCGTGCACGACGCTTGCCGATCTTCCGCTAAAGACCAGCGCCAGGGCCAGCAATCCCAGCAAAGTATCTTCGGGGCAAGGCACCAGGCGATAATCCGCCTGAAACTTCTTACAGACAATTTCCCGCAGCACTTCGAGCTTGATGCCAAGGCCTCCGGAAAAGATAAGGTTCCGCCAGGAGCCTTGCGGCCAGACGCGCAGCGCGCATTGGTGATAGTTGTCCGCCATGTTATCGAATGCCGCGCGGAAAAGGTGGCCGACTGTTAGATTGTCGCCGCGGATGTTCGAGATCGAGCCACAGTCTCCCAAAGGGCCGGCGAAGAAATAGAGGCCGGCATGCAGGTCGGTCTGCTCAACTTCCGCCACCTGCTGCGAAATGTAACTCCAGGGACTGGGTAAGGTGACTCCGGAGGATTCTGCCAGCTCGCTGAGCAGACGAAGTAGCAGGTCCAGCGCGCGGCCTCCGGGAATGTGAGTGATGGTGTTGAGAAACTGGCCGTCGAAAAACGGCCGAGTTTGATAGTCGCCCAACTCAAGTTCCGGAGTCAGCCTGCTGACCTGCGAGCCGGTGGAAATGTTGAGTGATAGCTCCTCGGTGTCCATCAAGGTTCCCGCAACGGCGCACTGAAAGTCTCCGGCGGGAGTGTAGCAGGGAACTGTGCGCCCCCCGATTTGCAGGTGTGCCGCAACTTCACCCTGCGGGCGCACCGGGGGCCAGCGCAGGTGCGGAAGGCCGAGCGATCCGATCACCTCATGATGCCAGTCGCGCGTGCGAAGATTCAGAAGTCCATACGCCATGCCATTGGTCAGATCGACGCTGGGCTCCGCTCCCGTCAAGGCATGTAGCACGAAATCGGGAATTGAGGCGGGCAGCAGGCCGGGTTCGAGTTTCCCTTGCTCCGCGAGCCAAAACAAGAAGCCGCCAGGCGTGCCGGGCCGCAATTCGTTGCCGAGTTCCTTGCGGTGCTCCGCGCTGATGCGCCGGCGGTAGACGTCGAAATAAGTTCCCTCGCCCGAGGGGTGGGGCATCAAGGCGCGCTGGTCCCGCCAGGATAAAACCGGCGAGCGCACCCCTCCTTCTTCATCGAGCAGCACCATGCCGTGCATCTGCGCGCACATCACAATGCCGTCGCAGTCGGGAGCGAAGGCGGCGAGTTGGTGGAGGAAATCGCCCGCGGCCCGGACCACTTTTTCCGGTTCATATTCACAGAAGAGCGCGTTGGGGTTGGGAATTGGATCGGGGAAGGGGGCGCGGCGGACGTGCCGGATGCTCCGTTTGTCCAAGTCGAGCACCGCGCCCTTGATAAAGGAAGTTCCTAAGTCGATGCCCAGGAATACCAAGTCCCTGCCTCCCAGCAGAGTGCGATCTTCCCGGTTATCCTAGCGCACCAGCGGGTGAACTTGGCAGGTTTCCGTTACTTCTCCTTACGGAATTGCCAATCTTCCTCCCACAAGTTCATTCCGGGCTCTTCGCAGTAAGGGTGCTGCTTGACGACTTCCAAATTGAGATCAGAGCCCAGACCGGGAGCTGTGGAAAGTTCCAGATATCCGTCCTCGAACTTCGGCGTCCAAGTCAGCAGTTTTTCTTCCCACGGCACATTGAACGGATCGAAGTATTCCTGCATATAGAAATTGGGCGTGCAAGCGTCAATCTGGAGGCACGCCAAGGTGCAGATGGGTCCTTGCGCGCTGTGGGGGACAATCACGCCGTTGTGCGCCTGGACCAAGCCGGAGATCTTCCGCGAGCCAAGGATTCCTCCCACGTGGAGCGGTTCCATGGTCACGATGTCGATGACCTCGTCCCGGAGCAATTCGGCAAACTGCTCGCCTGAAAACAAACTCTCTCCTGTTCCCACGGGCACGCCAATTTCCCGGGCGATCTCAATCATGCCGCGCGGGTCGTTGTGGGTGATGGGATCTTCGTACCAGACGGGAGCGGCCGGCTCCAGGCGCCTTCCAATACGGATGGCGGTGGAGACGTCGAAACGCTCGTGGGCTTCGATGGCGAGATCGATGTGAGGCCCGACCGCCTCGCGCACTGCGTTCACGATGTCGATCGAGAGATCTTCCTCCGCACGGCTAATTTTCTTCCAGGCGGTTCCGAAGGGATCAAACTTCATCGCGGTATATCCCAAGCGAACCACTTGCTTGGCTCTCTCAGCAAATTCCTCCGGGCGGCGCGGACAACGATACCAGCCGTTGGCATAAGCGCGGACGCGGTCGCGGCACCGGCCCCCCAGCAGGTTGTAAATCGGCTGCCCCACCGCCTTGCCGATAATGTCCCAGCAGGCGATCTCGATGGCTGAAATCGCGCACATTTGGATATGCCCACCATCCGCGAAAATATCGCGGCGAAGAAGCTCGACGATCGCCTCAACCTGGAAAGCGTCAAAGCCCAGCACCATGTGTTTCATGTCGTGGACGGCGGCTTCCACGGTCCGCGCAAGCTGGCCCAGCGTCCCTTCCCCAATGCCGTGAATCCCCTCGTCGGTTTCCACTCGCACAAAAACCCAGTTCTTCCACGGATTACCTACCAAATAAGTTTGAATATCCTTGATCTTCACCGGTTTCCTCTTTGACGTTGAATTGTTAACAAGCTCGACCTTCTCGTCCCTCCCGGCACGATAGCTGAGGTTACCCGTTACCCGGAGCACCGCTGAGAGTCAGCCGTCCTCGAACGTCATAACCTACACGACCACCACTCTTCCTGACAAGCGGCATGTTTGAGGGGGAGCGATCTCGACCCCAGGCGCAGTTGTCAACTGCACTCGCATTGCCAAGTTTTGGCCCGGGTTGTAACAGCCTTTCGGCTCCAGGTGGTGGCATGAGCAAAGTATGCGCTGGTCACCACCGTCCGCAGCTTGAGCGATTTGCGGGAAGGCATTGCCCCGATGCGCTAGTAAAACCGTAAAGGAGCCCAATTTTTTTTGGCGGGCCGATTTGGTCTCAACGCCTAGGCCAAAAACTACGGCTGGTATGTGAAGAGATCTTGACCGCAACAGGTGGTGCCGGAAGTTTGTTTGCGCGCCTCAATTTTTTTCTCAGACTGGAAAATAAATCTTGACAATAAAAAGACCGGGCAATATATTCGGTGGTCATAAGTGGTCTTAAGTAGCCAAAAGTGTTTAGAAAGTCCCAGTTTTTGACGCTTTGGGAATGATATCTGAGCCGCTGCCATGTTGCGAGGAAATTATCCAGCCACGATGGACCCCAAGGGCCGGCTCAAGATCCCGACCGTCTTCAAGACTTTCATTGATGAGCACTATGGGCGGGAATTTTTTGTTACGAGCTTTGATGGAGCGAGCGCCAAAGTCTATCCCTTTGCGGAGTGGCAGAAGATTGAAGACAAGCTGGCGGGTGTTCCTTCAACGGATACACACAAGAAGCTCTTTCTGGATGTCGTCAACTACTGGGGACAGACGGCGCAAATGGATGGGCAGGGCAGAATCTTGATCCCCGCATTGCTGCGCGACGCGGCGGGCATCAAAGGCCAGGTTGCGGTGTTGGGCCACCTGCAGTACTTCGAGGTCTGGAACATGGAGCATTTCCGGCAGCACTTGGAGAGCCACCCGTTGACCGACGCCAACTTCGAGGCCTTGAGCCGGTATGGCATCTAGATGGATGGATCCGAACGCCACCGGACGGTGATGGTCCGGGAGGCGCTGGAGTTTTTGAATGTTCGACCGGATGGAATTTATATCGACGCAACGGTGGGAGCCGGGGGCCATGCGGAGCAGATTCTCAAGGTGCTGGAGCGGGGAAGCGGCCGCCTGTTGGGTATTGACCGCGACCCGGAGGCGCTGCGTATCGCAGGTGAACGTTTAAAGAGTTTTGGGGAGAGAGTGACGCTGGTGGAAGGAAATTTTGCCGAAATCGATGCGCTGCACGCCGCGAGCCAACTTCCTCCCGCCGCGGGAACTCTGGCCGACCTCGGGCTCAGTTCGATGCAGCTCGATGGCGCCGAGCGGGGATTCAGTTTCAGCCGGCCCGGACCGCTGGACATGCGGATGGGTTCCGGTGAGCTAACCGCAGAAGAGATTGTCAACCACACGCCGGAGCGTGATTTGGCTGACCTGATTTACAAGTTTGGAGAAGAGCGCCACTCGCGCCGTATAGCGCGAGCGATTGTGAAGGCCCGCCCGTTTCGATTAACCACCGAACTGGCGCAGGTGGTGACGCGAGCGATCCCCTCCCGGGCGGGCCTCCACCAAATTCATCCGGCTACTCGTACCTTTATGGCTCTGCGGCTGGCCGTCAACCGCGAACTGGAGAGCCTGGAACGCTTCCTGGAGAAGGTTCCGGAGGTAATGGCTCCGGGCGGCAGAGTGGTCGCGATCAGTTTTCACTCCCTGGAAGACCGGTTGGTGAAGGAATCCTTCCGGCGCTGGCAACGCGAAGGCCGGGCCAAGATCCTTACCAAGCACGTGGTGAGGCCGGCGCCGGAAGAGACTCACGAGAATCCGCGCTCCCGCAGCGCCAAGCTGCGAGCGTCTGAAAAGGTATAGCGGCATAACGGGCCGTACGGCTCTGAAGTGGCGGGGATGGAGCCCTGCCCCTCGGCAAGAGCCGGCCCACAACGAGAGGACGACCTATGGCGACTGTGACAACCACCTTCCCCGGCCCGAAGCGCCGTCTTCGCAATGAGCCCGCCACCGGGCGCGCTTCTTATCCCCAAATCTATTTTGTGAAGCACATTGATAATTCCCGCCTCAGGCGGGAAGTCGATTCGGAGAAGCGCCGGGAATGCTTCGGCTTGTTGGGACTGGGCACCCTGTTCTTCGTTTTCATCATGTTATTTGCCTGGCAGCACTTTCAGTGCGTGAAGTACGGTTACCGGATTGAGCAGCTCAGGGAGAAGCAGGCTGCAATTGAGGAGTGGAATCACGCCTTGAAGGTGGAATGTGCATCCCTTAGCGATCCCCAGCGGATCGACACTCTGGCGCGCACGGACCTGGGACTTGTTCCTCCCCAGCCCGGCCAGATTATCCAAGTGAGCAAAGCTCCAGCGGTTTCTTCCAACTCTTCGGACGTTGAATTTGCCGGAAATTTGCATGTTCCGATCAGAATCCCCAGTGAGAGGTAAATGGCAGCGCGCGAGAGGCGAACCTCATCCGCATCCACCGCAAACCCCTTGACGGCCAAACGGAGCCTGATCCTGGCCGGGGTGGTGGTGGTCTGGATGATGGCCATCGTTCTTCGCCTGTACGACCTCCAAATTATTCAGTACGTACAACTTCTGGCTCGCGCGGTGCGGCAGCAGCAGCGCACGGTGGAGATCTCGCCCAAGCGGGGCACCATCTACGACCGCCACATGCACCCTCTTGCGATGAGCCTGGAGGTAGATTCGGTGTACGCAGTTCCCTCGGAAATTACGGACCCAAACATGGTGGCTAGGCTGCTCTCACCGATTCTTGACCTGGACGCCAAGGATTTGGAGGGACGCTTCAAGACCTACCGGTCCTTCTGCTGGGTCAAGCGTAAGATCACCGCCAAGCAGTCGGCGCGAGTCCGCGACCTTAACCTGAGGGGGATTTACTTCCAAAAGGAACCTAAAAGGTTCTATCCGGACGGCAACTTGGCGGCCCAGGTATTGGGCTACGTGGGCATGGACGACAAGGGCCTAGGCGGTGTGGAATACGAACTAAATAAAGAGCTTAAGGGGCGGCCTGGCAAGATCCTTCTGACGACCGACGCGCGGCGGCAGTCATTTCGTTCAACGGAATGGCGCGGAAAGCCGGGCGAAGACGTTGTGTTGACTCTTGATGAAGACATCCAGTACATCGCGGAGAAGGCGCTTGCCAAAACGGTAAGCAAATTCCATGCCGCGGGCGGTACGGTCATCGTGCAAGACCCCAACACCGGCGAAATTCTGGCCATGGCCAACCAGCCGACGTTTAACCCCAATCACTATGAGAAATCTCCGGCGGTGGACAGGATCGACCGTGCGATTGCCTGGAATTACGAACCGGGGTCAACCTTCAAGCTGGTAACCCTTTCGGCGGCGCTCAATGAACATCTGGCGCGCCCCAATGACGTGATCAATTGCCAGGAGGGACAAATCGTCCTGGCCGGACACGTCATTCACGATCATGAGCGCTTCGGGGACCTGACGGTGGCCCAGATATTGATGCATTCGAGCGACGTCGGAGCCATCAAGCTGGGTCTGCGGCTTGGGGAAGAGCGCTTTTACCAGTACATCCAACGGTTCGGTTTCGGCTCCCGCTCCAATCTGGACCTGCCCGGCGAAGAGGTCGGACTAGTGCGTCCTCCCAGCCGATGGTCGGGTATCGCCATCGGGGAGATCTCAATGGGGCAAGGCATTGGCGTTACGCCGCTCCAGATGGTTTCAGCCTACTCCGCCATCGCCAATGGCGGAGTGCTGCTCGATCCGCACATTGTGCGGGAAGTGTTCCGTGGGCAATACCAGAACGTTACTCCGACAAACCTTGGGCGGCGGGTTGTCAGCCCCCAAACCGCCGCAGCCATGAGGCAGATGCTGGCGGGTGTGGTCGAGCATGGCACGGGAGTCTCCGCTCAATTGAATGGGTACACAGCGGGTGGCAAAACCGGCACCGCGCAGAAGGTTGATGCGAGCGGGCACTACTCTCACAAGGATTATGTAGCTTCATTTATCGGGATTGCTCCCGTCGAGAAGCCGGCGATCACCGTTCTGGTGGTCATCGACACTCCGAAAGGGGCAATCTATGGGGCGGAAGTGGCAGCTCCAGCGTTCAAGTCTATCGCAGAGCAAACTCTGCGCTATCTGAATGTTCCGCAAGACAGTCCCTCCAGGTCACTGCAACTCATAGCCTCCAGACTCGCCAAGTCTCCTGGCAAGGATCAGGGAGATGAGGGAGAGAACCTTCCTGTAGACTCGGAACGCAACGGAGCTGCCACCCGGCCCATAGAACCAGTTGCTTATTCGGTATGGTCGAAAGCCCCGCCTTCGGGCACCGTCGTTTTGAACGATGGACCCATGTTGGAGGTCCCGAACTTTAGCGGGCTCCCGGCACGGAAAGTAAGCGAGGAGTGCCAGTCGATCGGTTTGGCTATGGACATGTCAGGGTCAGGCTTGGCGGTTGGCCAGGACCCTGCGCCCGGGACTCGAGTGCGGGCGGGCTCCAGTGTTCGGGTGAGCTTTGCGCGCTAAGCGAGCGTTTGTGGCGCTTTCGTGTTGAAATGGCGTGGGTTAGGGAGTCTGGCAGCAGAATGTACCAGTGTTATAATGCGAGTGAACGATGAAATTGGGCGAGCTCCTCGAACGAGATTCGCCGATCAAAACCGGGGCAGACTTAGCAAGCGAGGTCTCCTCGCTTGCTTACGACTCGCGCCGGGTGGGTCCGGGATGTCTTTTCTTTGCCATCCAAGGCGAAAAGACCGACGGGCACCGGTATATTGACGAAGCCTTCAAGCAAGGAGCGGTGGCCGTCGTCAGCGAGCGCCGGGCGCCGGAAGGACTGGCTGCCCGGTGGGTTCAAGTTGCAAAGATTCGCCGCGCTCTATCGCAGGCTGCCAGAAGACTCTTCGATGATCCTGACCTCAAGCTCCGGCTGATCGGCATCACGGGCACGAACGGTAAAACCACCACAGCTTATCTTCTGAACAGCATCCTTCAAACGGCGGGATTCCACCCCGGAATGTTCGGCACCATTGAATACCGGGTGGGAGAGCGGATCATTCCGGCTGTTAATACCACGCCGGAATCCTTGGATCTGGTGGAGTATTTCAGCGAACTGCTGGCTCAGGGTAGCCAGACTGCGGTGATGGAAGTCTCTTCTCACGCACTCGCCCAGGAGCGGGTTTGGGGACTGCATTTTGGCGTGGCGGTCTTTACCAACCTCACCCGCGATCATCTGGACTATCACGGAGACTTCGAGCACTACTTTACCGCCAAGCGCAGGCTTTTTGAAGGAGAGGGGGCTGCGGCTCCTGAACTGGCAGTGATTAATACCGACGACCCCTGGGGCCACCGTCTGCTTGACCTGACGGAGTCCCGGCAGATTACTTATGGGATGGATTCAGGCGCCCAGGTCCGGGCCAAACAGTACGTCCAAAAGGCCTCTGGCTTATCGGCGAAGGTAGCGACCCCGCAAGGCGAAATTGAGATCGCTTCGCCGCTGCTGGGCCGAGCGAACTTGATGAACATCCTGGCGGCTACGGCCACGGCGTTGGGGATAGGACTCTCGATGGAAACCATTCAGCAAGGCATTCTTTCTTTAACGGCCGTTCCCGGCCGTTTGCAGAAGATCGACCATGGCCAGCCTTTCCTGGTGATTGTGGACTATGCACACACGGATGACGCGCTGAAGAATGTCCTGCAGGCGGCCCGGGATCTTACCGGGAACCGCCTGATCGTGGTTTTTGGGTGTGGAGGCGAGCGGGACCGCACCAAACGTCCCGTTATGGGGGAGGTTGCTGGGCGTCTGAGCGACCTTGCCGTGCTGACCTCCGATAATCCTCGCGGGGAAGACCCGATTCTGATCATGAACGACGTGCTGGTGGGGTTGCAGAAGACCGGAAAACCATACCTAGCAGAGGTGGACCGTCACGCCGCCATCCGCAAGGCGCTGGAAGAAGCCCGCGAAGGCGATACCGTGGTTCTGGCGGGCAAAGGGCACGAGTCTTATCAAGTTTTGAAAGACCGAACTATTCCGTTTGATGACCGCGAGGTAGCGCGCGATGTCTTGCTGGACCTGGGGTTTGGGTTCGGTGCGCCGCCTGGCGAAGATTCCAATCCACGCCCGCTTTAAGGCCGGCGGGCGCCCTGAGCAGAGAGCTCGAAGGCAAGTCACGATGCAATTACCGTTGGCCAAGATTGCAGAAATCCTGGGGTCACCACACCCCACTTCCGAGCAGACGGCGCGGGGCTATTCGATTGATTCCCGCAAAATCGAACCGGGCCAATTGTTTTTTGCCATTCGCGGCCGGCGATTCGATGGGCACGAGTTTGTTCCCGACGTTTTGGAAAACGGCGCGGCCGGGGCAGTGGTGGAAAGGGGATTTTGGGAGAGCTCCTCGCCGGAGATTCGCCGATTGCTCGTTCCTGTGCAGGATACGACGGAGGCTCTCCAGCGGCTGGCCCGTGGAGTTCGCCGGCTGTGGGCTGGGCGTGTGGTTGCCATAACCGGGAGCACGGGGAAGACCACCACCAAGGAGATGATCGCGGCTCTGCTCTCGACCCGCTACTTGGTTCTGAAGTCGAAGGGAAATCTGAACAACGATTACGGACTGCCGCTGGCCTTGCTGGGGCTTGAGGTGTCTCATCAGGTGGCCGTGGTTGAACTGGCCATGTCAGCGCCCGGTGAGATTGCCCGGCTGGCGCAACTGGCAGAGCCGGAAGTCGGCGTGGTGACGAACGTCGCGCCTGCCCACTTACAGTTCTTCGACTCCGTCGATGCCATCGCCAAAGCCAAAAGGGAATTGATCGAGGATATCAAGGGCCGCGGGGAGCGAGGGACGGCGGTTCTGAACTTTGATGATGCCCGGGTGCGAAGGTTCGCCGAAGGTTTTGCGGGAACAGTGCTGACCTTTGGATTGGGTGAGGGAGTGATGTTCAGGGCCACAGACATTAAACGGCAGGCCGGAGGCGGCAGCCGCTTTCACGTCAAAGGACCCGCGATGGAAGGCGAATTCAGTTTGTCCCTGCCGGGCCTGCACAACGTTGAGAACGCGCTGGCAGCGCTGGCGGCGTCCAGCATCTTTGAGTTGCCGGTGGACTTGCTCCAGCAGGCTCTTGGAGACTTTAGAAATTTGTCGCAGCGAGGTGAAATTCTTACACTTCCAGGAAATATTTTAGTTCTGGACGACTGCTACAACTCCAATCCGCGCGCTATGGAACGGATGATCGAAACGCTGGCGGGATGGCCCGGAGCAGAGCGGCGGATCGCCGTCGCCGGAGAAATGTTGGAACTCGGTCCGACCTCTCCTGAACTCCACCGCCGGGTTGGGAAGAAACTCGCAGAAAGCGGTATTGACTGGCTGGTGGCGGTTCAGGGAGAAGCCAAAGGCTTCCTGGAAGGGGCGATTGAGGCTGGCATGGACGCGCAGAAAGCGCTCTTTTTTGAGGAGGCTTCTGGGGCGGCCCGCTACTGTCAAAGACTCCTGAAGTCCGGTGATGTAATGCTGGTCAAAGGCTCGCGCGGCGTGAACTTGGAAACGGTCATCGAATTGCTGAAGAATTCACTAAGCAACCCATCCGACGTGCGCTCGGAAGTTCCGGGGAGAATGGTCTGATAAGGTTTCATGTTCTATTATCTCTACCTCAAATTTCATGCTGAGTTTCACCTCTTCAACCTTTTCCGGTACGTTACCTTCCGCACCGCTTACGCCAGCCTGACGGCGCTTTTCCTCTCCATGTTTTTGGGCCCCCTGGTGATTCGCAAGCTCAAGCAATTCCAGATCGGCCAGTATATCCGTGAAGACGGTCCCAAGGCGCACCAAGCCAAAGCCGGAACGCCCACCATGGGCGGGGTCCTGATCATACTCTGCGTCATCGTTCCAACCCTCCTCTGGGCTGACCTGCGAAATCCCTTTATCTGGCTTGCTCTCGGCGTGATCGTGGCCTTTGCGGGCATCGGTTTCTGGGATGATTACCAAAAGCTGACGCGGCGGCAGAAACGTGGCCTGAGCGCGCGAACCAAGTTCTTCCTTCAGATCCTGGTCAGCTTCGTATTCGGAGTGATCCTGGTGATGATGACCGCCTGGGGCCTCTACTCGACGGCCATCGTCTTTCCGTTCTTCAAGCGTATTCACCCCACATTCATCATTCCCGAGCTGTTGCGGAATTCCTGGGCTTATCCCTTTGCCTTCCTTCCGTTCATCGCCTTTGTGGTGCTGATTCTGGTGGGTTCTTCGAATGCGGTCAATTTGACGGACGGACTGGACGGGCTGGCCATCGGCTGCATCGTGGTGGCCGCCTCGGCGCTGACGGTCCTGACTTACGTTTCCGGACATGCCATTCTTTCCGCGTATCTCGATATCGAACACCTGCCCCAGGCAGCCGAATTGACCATCCTCTGCGGCGCTATGGTCGGGTCCAGCCTGGGGTTTCTCTGGTACAACGCTTACCCGGCGGAAATCTTTATGGGGGATGTGGGATCCCTCTCCCTGGGTGGCGCCATCGCCGCCGTGGCCGTAATTATTAAACAAGAGCTCCTGCTGCCTTTTATCGGGGGCATCTTCGTCATCGAGGCGCTTTCCGTCATCCTTCAGGTGGGTTCCTACAAGCTGAGGGGAAAGCGCATTTTCAGGATGGCTCCTATCCATCACCACTTCGAGCTGCAAGGCTGGAAAGAGTCGAAAATTATTGCCCGGTTTTGGATCGCCGCGTTGATTTTTGCGCTTTTCGCCTTGACCACGTTGAAGTTGCGCTAAAGCTGAAAGCGCATTGACGCAGAAAGTTTCTGCGCATAAAATGCACATAAATACGCTATGGGACGACCCAAATCTTTTCGTAATCCGACGCGAGTCAGCCTAACCCTGGACCACAAGACCTTGGTGGCGGCCCGGCGATTGGCCCGGCGCGCCCGACGGTCGCTTTCCGTGGTGGTCTCTGAAATCCTGGACGAGCATTTTCACCGCAACGGTCATAACAGCTCCCGGAGGACAACCTGATGGAGATTCGGGGCAAGAGAGTCTTGGTAGTTGGCCTGGCCCGGACCGGCCTCGCAGCCGCCCGTTGGCTTGCCCGGCGGGGAGCCGTCGTTACCGTTACCGACCTGCGCCCTCCGCAGCTCTTTCCGAAGGAGATTCCCGAGCTGCTCCAACAGAAGATTGGAATGGAGCTTGGTATTCACCGCGTGGAGACGTTCCTGCGCCATGAACTGATTGTCCTCAGTCCCGGCGTACCCGCGGATCTTCCAGTCCTGAAGCTGGCGCGGGAGAAGAGAATCCCAGTACTTCCGGAAGTTGAGGTTGCCGGCTGGTTTCTTGAGGGGCAGGTGGCGGGCATCACCGGGACCAACGGAAAGACCACGACCACCGTCCTGCTGGGAAAGATGCTGGAGGCATCCGGATTCCGCCCGTTTGTGGGAGGGAATATCGGCACGCCACTGCTTTCGGCTCTTGAGCAAGCCCCCCTTCCTTCGATGGTGGTGTGCGAACTGAGCAGTTTTCAGCTCGAGACGATTCAATCTTTCCGGCCTCACGTCGCGGTGCTGCTGAACCTCAGCCCGAACCATCTGGACCGCCACCCGAACTTTGAAGCTTACGTTGCCGCCAAGGCCCGCATCTTCCGGAACCAGACGGAGAGTGACTACGCGATTCTGAATGCCGACGACCCTGAGGTGATGAAGCTGGCGCCGGAAATCCGGGGCAAGAAGGTCCTTTTCAGCCGCCAGCGGGAGCTTTCAACGGGCGTCTTTGTTTCTGATGGGAGGATTCGGTACCGCGTCAGGAACCTGGAAGCGGCTTTGATGGAGACTCAAGACGTTCGTCTGCGCGGGGAGTTTAATCTGGAAAACGTTCTGGCCGCAGCCGCTGCGGCTTGCGTTTTGGGAGCGGAGTTCGCTTCCATCCGTCGCGCCGTCCGGGAGTTCCACGGCGTCGAACACCGGCTGGAGTTTGTGGGAGAAATTCAGGGCGTCCGTTTCTACAACGACTCCAAGGCCACTAGTGTGGACGCGACGGCAAAAGCGCTCTCGACCTTTGATCGCGGAGTTCACCTGATTCTGGGAGGTAAGGACAAGGGAGCTCCCTACGCCCCGTTGCGAAGGTTGCTGAAGGACCGGGTACGGGAAGTCCTGGTGATCGGCGCGGCCCGCGAGCGAATCGCGGCCGAACTTTCCGGGGCGGCGGTGATCGTCGATGCGGGGAATCTCGAGAACGCTGTGCGTCAGGCCTTTGTGTCCGCCGAGCGTGGGGATGCCATCCTGCTGGCTCCGGCCTGTGCAAGCTTCGATCAGTTTGAAAACTTTGAACACCGCGGTCGGGTCTTCAAGTCCTTGGTCGATTCTCTGGTCATGGTGAAGGGTGGAAGGGGCCTTGAAACAGGCAACCGACCGGCCACAGAAGCCCCCGTCGGCAAAGCTTCAACGGACTCGCCGAGTATCTCTGCGCCCGCGTTGAGCGTGCCAAAACCTTCTTCCAAGCGGCAGGAAGTAGCTGCGTCACGGGAGGCCGTGAGAGCTGAGGAGGTGGTTGAGCCTGCCGCCGAAGCCGAGGAGGAAGGCCTCCGGTTATCCACTCCTAGGGAGCTGGAATACATTTACGAAGTGAACGCGGAAGAGATTTCTCCTTCGCCGGAGGCTGACTGGCGGGAACCGGCCGAGGAGCCGGAGATGGAAGACTTGGTGCCCCCGGAGGACGTCGGGGACGAGGTCCTGGCTTTTGAGGTCCGGCAAGCTCCAAGCGCCCATTTGCCGAAAAGAAAGAAGAAGCGGTGAAGCGAGATGGATCAATCTGATCCGATTCAGATCAACGCATAGGAATTTGCGGGACGGATTAGCTGGAGAATGGCGCGACAACAAAAAGCTGACAAAGTGCTGTTTGGGGCGGTGATCATCCTGGTCTTATTCGGGATCATCATGGTTTTTAGCGCCTCAGCGGTGATTGCTTCGGAGCAATACGGGAGTAGCACGTATTATCTGACCCGGCAGGCCGTCTATGCGGTGCTGGGGCTCACCCTGATGGTCGTCATGATGAATGTGGATTACCGGCGTCTGGCGAATCCCTTGGTAATTTTTCCCGCCCTCGCCCTTCAGGTTTTGTTGCTCTTCGTGGCGCTGTTGTGGAGCCCCTCTCATCATACCCACCGCTGGCTCTACGTCGGCTCACTGGGCTTTCAACCCTCCGAGCTTTCAAAAATCGTCGTCATTGTTTTTCTGGCTTACTTCCTTTCAACGCGCAAGAGCGAGATCGGCGATTGGAAACGCACCCTGTTGCCGATTGGATTGGTGGTGGGAATCGACGCGGTTCTGATTCTCAAGGAGCCCGATTTTGGGACCACGCTCGCGATCACGATGGTGGTGGGCGCTATGCTTTTTGCAGCGGGTTTGCCTCTGGTCTATTTCGGTTTTGGGGTACTCGCAGCGACTCCGGTGGTCTTCCTGCTGATCTTCCGCGTGGGATACCGCCTGAAGCGCGTGCTGGCGTTTCTGCACCCCTACGCTGATCCTTTGGGAACGGGATTCCAGATCCTTCAGTCCTATATTGCAGTGGGGACCGGCGGCATTGCGGGAGTGGGGCTGATGGAAGGGAAGCAGAAGCTTTTCTTTCTCCCCGAGCCCCAAACGGATTTTATCTTTGCCGTGATCAGCGAGGAATTGGGCTTTATCGGCGCCGTTGCCGTTCTCATTCTGTTCGGAGTGATTCTGTGGCGGGGATTGCGCGCGGCGGCGCGCTGTTCGGACGATTTTGGCCGGCTGCTGGCCATCGGACTGACGGTGATGGTGGTTGGCCAGGCTCTGGTGAACATCAGCGTGGTCATCGGATTGCTGCCCACCAAAGGCATTCCACTGCCTCTAGTCAGCTACGGCGGCTCGTCTCTCGTGATGACTCTGCTGGCCATCGGTATTTTGTTGAATATCTCGCAGCATGCCAGTTAACTGCGTCAGCGCGAATCGAATCAGGCTTAGGAATGGATGGTCAGAGCGGACTCATGCAGGAGGATGAGAGAACTGCACCGGGAGCGCAAGCCAGCAAGCCTCCACGCAATTCTGTTCGGGTCCTGATGGCTGCCGGAGGAACCGGCGGACACCTCTTCCCGGCCCTGGCTATCGCTGGGGAAATGCGGGAACGCTCCGGAAACCCTGCGTCGGACGGGCCCGCATTCGATATTGTCTTTCTTGGAACAGGCCGGGGACTGGAGGGCCGCTTGGTTCCTCGGACCGGTTACCGGCTGGAGATTATCAAGGGAGCAGGGCTGAAAGGCATCCGGGGATGGAAGCGGGTGCTCAATTTGGCGGCCCTTCCCCAGAGCGCATTCCAAGCCGCGCAGGTCCTCCGACGATTTCGCCCGGACGTGGTGGTGGGAATCGGAGGGTACATTTCCGGCCCGGTCATGTTGGAGGCAGCGCTCGTCAATATTCCGACCTTACTCTTCGAGCCGAACGCCGTTCCAGGGTTTACAAACCGGGTCCTGGCTCCGGTGGTTCGGCTGGCTGCCGTGGGATTTGAGGAGGCCCAATCGGCTTACGGATGGAAGGCGCGCCTTACCGGCCATCCCGTCCGCCCGGAGTTCTTCCAGATTCCATCCAAGGCGCATGCCGCCCCCTTCACCATCCTGGTCATGGGCGGAAGCCAGGGAGCGCGGGCGATCAACCAGTGCATGGCGGCGAGCCTCCCGGCTTTCAGGGAGCTCAAGGGCGAAGGCTTGAGATTTATCCACCAGACGGGCGATGCAGACTATAATATTGTGCAGGCGGCTTACGAAAAACTGGCTATCCGGGCCGAAGTCTCTGCGTTTATTGACGACGTCGCAGGAGCTTTTTCGCGGGCAGACTTGATCGTTTGCCGTGCTGGAGCCACGACGGTGGCCGAATTGGCGGCCGCGGGGAAGGCCTCAATCCTGGTTCCATATCCTTCTGCTACGGACCAGCACCAGTTGCAAAACGCCAGGGCTCTTGAACGCGCCGGTGGCGCCAAGGTTATCGAACAGAAAGATTTGTCGCCGCAGCGCTTGGTGGGGGAAACCGTTAATTTGCTCCAGTATCCTGAGATCCTGGGCACGATGGAAAAAAGAGCCAGAAGTTTGGCGCGGCCGGATGCCGCAAGCCGCATTGCCGACTTGATCGAAAAGTTGAGTTTGGGACGGCGGCAGCGATAAGGAACTTCGGAAGCCGGCCGGAGGAACCGGAAAATTTCTTATGTTGGGAAAGATTCGCAGAATCCATTTTGTCGGCATCGGCGGCATCGGTATGAGCGGGCTTGCCGAGGTGCTTCTGAACCTGGGCTTCAGTGTGTCGGGTTCCGACTTGAAACATACCCCCGTAACCGGACGGCTGGCTCTGCTGGGAGCGAAGGTCTTTGAAGGGCACGCAGCCGCCAACGTGGGCGATGCAGAAGTGGTGGTCGTGTCATCGGCGGTGCCGTCCAAAAATCCCGAAATCGTGGAGGCCCGGCGCCATAAGATTCCGGTGATTCCGCGGGCGGAGATGCTGGCGGAACTGATGCGGCTGAAGTTTTGCGTCGCGGTGGCCGGCTCGCACGGCAAAACCACTGCGACTTCCATGGTGGCGGTGATGCTGGCGGAAGCGGGGCTGGACCCGACGGCGGTGATAGGCGGGCGCCTGGACGCTTTTGGATCGAGCGCGCGCCTGGGCAAGGGCGAATTGATGGTGGTGGAAGCGGATGAGAGCGACCGCTCTTTTCTCTATCTGCTGCCCACGATTGCCGTGGTCACCAACATCGACCGCGAGCACCTGGATCACTACAAAAACCTCGATGAGATTACTAGCTCTTTTGCTTCATTCCTGAACAAAGTTCCTTTTTACGGAGCGGTCATTGCCTGTGTCGATGCGCCTTGGCGGGAACCCTTGGCGGCTCTGCTGCCGCAGCTTCAAAGACGCGTTGTCACGTATGGTATTGAACCTGGAGCGGACGTGACAGCTCGCAACCTTGATTTGCAATCGGGGCGTTCGCATTTTGAGGTTGTCATCGGGGGAGACCTTTTCGGGAGTTTTACGGTGAACTTGGCAGGACGCCACAACGTCCAGAACGCCCTCGCCGCGGTGGCGGTGGGACGCGAGCTGGATTTGACGCGGGAGCAGATCCGCCATGGCCTGGAG
>JBJKQF010000200.1:0-24208 GCA_046705545.1 Terriglobia bacterium | reverse complement strand
GCCCTGGAGGGGTTCGAGCCGGCTCGCTTCCCAGGCGCGCCTTGAGCAGCAGCGACTTCCGGCTGGCCCGCTTGCCCAGCTTCTGGTTGAGGAACCGCGACCCCTTCATCGCTTCTGCTCCGGCCCTCGGCGCGCGTTGCCGCTACTAGGTCGTAGCCGGCGCGGCGGCTTCGAGGCTTTCGCTCTCTTGCGAGGTGACCAGCACCGTTCTCGACATGCGGTCATGCCACGTTAGCCCTTCGCCGTCCACCAGCGCCCAGATAAAACCCAGCAGCAGCGCGGAAACCGAAACCAAATATCCAAAGGAGCGCCACAGGCAATCGCTCCGCTTGGGCGGCAGGCCCGCGAACGTTCGCACTTCCAACCCTGCCCAGATCAGCCCCGGCGTGGCGTGAGTCAAGACCGTGAATCCTCCAAAATAACCCATGAGGATGATGAGTCCCGCCGCTCCCGCAGCCGCCAGATTGAGGGGCTGCATGCGGATCTGTCCGCCCGCTTGCCAAAAGACCAGCGCAAAGACTCCGGCGGCGCATAGCAGCACCGCAAGGTCAAAAAGGCCGGCAAGAAAACGCTTGGCCAACGGCGCAACCTGAAGAGTGGAGGTGTTGCCCTCTACAGCAATCCCTCGGGGCGCCGCAGAAGATTCCATTTCAATCTCCATGGGAACGCCCTGAGGTTGTGGCTCGCGGCCAAACTGTGAGGCGCCGGCGTTTTCATCCTCGCTGTAATCAGCGTCCTCGCGGGGCTTTTCCAATACCAGCGGGCCCAAATCGCCTTCGGGCTCTTCGGCAGCCTCCTCCTGAAGATTCATTTCATCGAACGCAGGAAACTCGATGACTTCTTCTGGCGCCTCGTTTTCTTCCGGCGCAGACTGGACCGGCGGGCTGAATTCCAGCCGCGGTTTTGTTTCATCGTCGCTTTTTCCAGGATCGATGCGGGCGCGCCGGCGGCGAAACTCCTGCATGCGTTCCGCAAGCTCTTTTTGCCAATCAAGGGGCGCCGCGGCCTCGGCGCCGGAGCCACCGGCGTCGCGCGGCTTGGCCTCGCTTAGGAATCCTTGGTCAGAATCACTCGCGGGATTCAGGTCTCTGCTCTCGGGTGGGAAATCAACTTCTTTTCCCTCAACTTGAGCCGAAAGTGGTTCTTCCGGCTGGCCCGCAACTGTCGAAGGCTGGCGAAAGAGGGGAGGAATTACGCGATGGCGATCCTCAACCACGGGAAAGGAGTGTCCGCACTTCTTGCATCGATCGATGCCAGGGAAGCTAACGAAACCGCATTTCGGGCATTTCACTGTGGGTCAAACCTCTTGCACATCGTCCCATATTTCTATTTTATCTTAGCAAATTCGTGACGCCGCTCATAGGGTTTGCGAGTAAAATACTACGTTTGTAAACTCTATGGGGTTATCTTTTTTTCGCCTGCGAAGAGGCTCTCGATTTCGGCTGCTAGCTCTGTTTAGCGGCTTGCTGGCCGCAGTGAGCCTCAACTTGTTCGGACAGCAGTCCTCTCTGATTCCGCCAGAACTGCAAAGCCAAAGCTCAACGGTCACGACTTACGCGGACTCCACGGAGAAGAATGGAGACGTGTATGAATTGAAAGGGCACGTCAAAGTAACCTACGCGGACACAAGCGTTCGGGCTGACGAGATCACCTACAATGATGCAACGGGCGAGATTGTGGCCAAAGGGCATGTCAGTTATACAGGTCCCGACGCGCACCTGGAAGCGGATGAGGCCCACTACAACGTTGGGACAGGACGGGGTTGGTTTCTGCACGCCAAAGGCTACGTGCATCCGCACCTGAAGCCGAAGCCGGGCGTGGTGGAAGCGGGAACCCCCTTTTACTTGCAAGCAAAAATCGTCCAGAGGCTGAACGAGCTGGCTTACAAAATTACGAACGGCCGAGTGACATCTTGCCAGTGCGAAAAGACAGGATGGTCTCTTAGCGCCCACCACGCCGACATTCAGGTGGGAGATAAGGTGGTGGCCCACAGCGCCATCTTTCGCTTTCTCCGCGCGCCGATCTTTTACATGCCTGTCCTGATTGATTCCATCGCGCCGAAGCCCCGCCAGAGCGGTTTTCTGCTTCCGTCGATCGGCAATTCAAGCCAGAAAGGATTTATTTTCGGCGATGGATTCTATTGGGCCATCAATCGTAGCGCTGACTTGACCCTGGGGCTGCAAAATTACAGCAAGCGAGGTATGGGCGGGAGCGCCGAGTTCCGGGCTCGTCCCAGCGCCGACAGCAGCATTGATCTGAACGTCTTCGGCGTCAACGACCGGGGTCCCGGGGCCAATCCGCAACTTGCAGCCCCCGGAGAAAGCATCCATGCCAGCGGTGAGGACGACAACCTATGGGGGGGCTTCCGGGGCGTGGTCAATATCGATTACGCGAATACGTTAGCCTTTCGCGAAACCTTCACGAATAATTTTACCGAGGCCGTCTCTTCCGAAGCCCGACAGATGGGCTTTTTGACGAAGAACTTCGGCCCTTATAGCGCCGACTTTTATGTTTCGCGCTACCAGAACTTTTTGTCCACGACGGGAGGGGCCGGGAATTCAATTTCTATCCTGCACGCCCCTAGTTTTTCTTTCTCCGGGCTGGATCATCGGATCAGCAATTCGCCGCTTTATTTTTCTTTCGACTCTTCGGTCGGGGCGGTCGAACGCTCCGAGCCGGACTTCAGCACAGAAAATCTTTCCACGAGGCTGGATTTTCATCCTGAGCTGGCGTTGCGCCTAAAACCCTTTTGGCACATTCACGTGACGCCCTCGGGCGGGTTCCGTTTTACCCGCTATGGAGCCAGCCTCAAGCCGGACCACCCCGGCCTGGACCGTGTCCTCGGGGACTTTTCCCTAGACATCCGCCCGCCGTCACTGGCAAAAGTCTTTTCGCATCCATTTCATGGCTACCTCATCAAGCATGTCATTGAACCGGACATCACTTACCGAGTGGTCCGGGCAACCGATCCGCAGAACATCATGAGCATCGTGCGGTTCGACAGCCTGGACACCCTTGCCGAAACCAACCAGATTGAGTACTCGCTGACCAACACGCTGCTGGTTCGCAAGGACGTGGGCCCCGGGCAACCCAAGCCACAGGCTCGGGAGCTCGTTTCCTTGCGGCTTTCTCAGATTTATTATTTTGATCCGACTTTTGGCGGTGCACTTGAGCCGGGCAAGCAGATTGTCTATGAGCCGACTTGGGAGTTGACGGGCTTCGCTTTTGCGCGGGGAAGAGCGCTTTCACCGCTGGTTTCGGTCCTAAAACTGTCCCCGTCCTCCAACTATGATACGGAACTGCGAGCGGACTTTGCCCCGAACGGGGGAGGAGTTCTGAATGCCGGTATCACCTCTAACGTGCATCGCGGAATTTGGGGTGTGTCTCTCACCGATTTTTTCATCAGCCGTACCGCCTCGGAGCTGGTTCCGATTATGCCCACGGAACCACTCTCCCAAATTCCGTCATATAACCTATTGAGGACCGTCATGACGTACGGCAATGTGGACCACAAGGGTTTTAGCGGCGCTTTCGGGACGGACTACAACTTTGTGCAGGGGCTTTCCCAGCAAGTTGTCAGTCAATTTGGTTATCATTTCTCTTGTTTTGCGATTGACGCCGAGTATCGAAGATTTAACCTGGGCCCGCTCCGGAAGGAGAATGAGTTTCGCGTGGCGATATCCCTATCCAACGTAGGAATGTTTGGAAACCTGCGCCGTCGTGAGCAATTATTGTATTGAGTGGGACACCCCGGCGGGCGAACCGCCATCCGGATAAAAGAGGACCCGGATTGCCGGCGGGTCAGAAGGTTCCACGGAAGGAGACATAGCATGGCTTTCCCGACTCACCGTCCTCGGCGCCTGCGGCGCACGGAGGCTTTGCGGGGCCTGATTGAGGAGACGCGTCTTTCTGCGCGGTCCCTGATTTATCCCCTGTTTGTCTGTCCGGGTTCCGGGGTGAAGGAAGAGATCGGTTCAATGCCCGGCAATTTCCGCTGGTCGGTCGATCTTTTGGCCGAGGAGTGCAGGGAGGTCTCTGGCCTAGGCATCCCCGCAGTGATCCTATTCGGAATTCCGGAAAGCAAAGACGAAGTTGGCTCAGGCGCCTACGACCCGGATGGAATCGTGCAGCGCGCCGTCCGCAGCGTCAAATAGGCCGTCCCTGATCTTTTGGTGGTATGCGACGTTTGCCTGGACGAATACACCAGCCACGGCCATTGCGGACTGATTAAGAACGGGGAAGTGGACAATGATTCCACGCTGGAACTGCTGGGGAAAACGGCACTGACGCAAGTGCAGGCCGGCGCGGACATCGTGGCGCCTTCGGACATGATGGACGGCCGGGTGGGAAGAATCCGCGCTGACCTGGACGAGCAGGGGTTTACCCAGACCCCCATCCTGGCTTACTCGGCCAAGTACGCTTCCGCCTTCTACGGGCCTTTCCGGGACGCGGCGGATTCGGCGCCGAAGTTCGGCGATCGCAGGTCCTACCAGATGGACCCCGCCAACCAGCGTGAGGCCATGCTGGAGATCGAGCTGGACATCGAAGAAGGAGCAGACATCGTGATGGTCAAGCCCGCGCTTCCTTATCTGGACATCCTGGCGCTGGCGCGACGCGAGTTTGACGTACCTTTGGCCGCTTACCAGGTGAGCGGGGAGTTCTCGATGATTGAGGCGGCGGCGCGTGCGGGGTGGATTGACCGCAAACGCATTGTTCTGGAAAGCCTGCTGTCGATTCGACGGGCCGGTGCGGACATGATCTTGACTTATTTTGCCAAGGATGTGGCGCGATGGCTTGCATGCTGAACGGGATGTTCTGTGAGACCTCTCTAGTTTCTGGGTGCCGCGGTTGATTCGGTTTGCGCGGTTTCGGAGCTATGGGCGGCGCCCGTCTGTGGGGCGCAAGCGTTCCGGGCGCCTGATCTTGCTGAGCGCCTGCTTGCTGGCGTTTCCAACCCTGGCCGGCGCGTGGCACTTCCGGTCCCTTTCGAGCCGAATTGATGCAATCCTGCGGACCACCCCCGCGCGGCGCGGCTTTTGGGGGATCGAGGTTGTGCGATTATCGGACGGCCGATGCCTTTACGCCCGCAACGCTTATCATCTTTTCCAACCAGCCTCGAACATGAAGCTCTTTACGGCGGCAGCCGCCCTCACCAAGCTAGGGCCTGATTTCGTTTTTCGCACCACCGTTGAAACCTCCGCACCTCCGGACGCTCAAGGCCGTGTGCCGGACTTGGTTCTGGTAGGGCGAGGCGATCCTAACCTGGGCAGCCGTGTTCTGCCCTATCAGTTGAATTCGGAAGCTCGCTCGCCCGCTGACGTGGACTTTGAAAAGCTTGCGGACCAGGTGACAGCCAAAGGCGTCCGGGAGGTAACCGGCAACATCATTGCTGATGACACCTATTACGTTGACCAGCCTTACGGACCCGACTGGGCGATCGACGACATGGTTTGGGGCTACGGCGCGCCCGTCACGGCCTTGGCCTTTAACGACAATTCTCTGAAGCTGAGCATTCAGCCTGGCAGCGCTGCGGGAACGCCGGCTGCGATCGCGCTCGACCCCGGCCCGGGCTACTATGCAATTGACAACCACGTTGTAACCACCGCGGCGGGCGAGCCGGCCAAGATTTTTGTGGAGCGGGCCCCTGGCTCGATGAAGCTGGAAGTCTGGGGCCACGTTCCGCTTGATGCCGGCAATCTTGATGAAGAAGTGGCCATTCAGAATCCGCCTGAGATGATTGGCGATATGTTTCGGCGGCTTCTCGAAGAGCGGGGAGTCAAGGTAGACGGAAAAGTGGTGGTTCGCCGTCAACCGCCTTACTCGATGAACGCCGCCAGCTCTTTAACAACGTCCGGAGCACAGACCATCCTGGCCGAGCATGACTCACTGCCCCTGCGGCAGGATATCAAAGTGATGCTGAAAGTCAGCCAGAACTTGCACGCCGAAATGCTTCTACGGACCATGGGGAAGCAACTCAGTGGGGAGGGAAGCCTGGCAGCGGGCGTCAATCTTCTGGACGGCTTCGTCCAGGATGTCGGCGTCCCTCCTGATCAGTTCTATTTTGCGGGTGGATCCGGGCTTTCACGGGACACGCTGGTGAGTCCGGACGCGCTCGCCAAGCTGCTTGTATTCATGGCTCGATCGGAACACTTCCAAGACTTTTACAATGCGCTTCCCGTGGCGGGCGTGGACGGGACCCTTTCAGACCGCTTCAAGCACACTTGGGCCAAGGGTCGCATCCACGCGAAGACCGGGACCATGGAACACGTGAATTCGCTGGCGGGATATATGGACCTTGCCCGGGGACAGCGTCTGGCCTTCGTGATTGTGACAAACGATCACGCCGTCCATTCAGCGGCAGCCGTGAAGGTTATTGACCGGATCGCTTTAGTGATTTACCGGCAATTTGCCCACACGAGGAGGACGCGCTAGTTTGCGGTTAGAGGGCTTTCTACGGATGGAATAAGCCGCTGCCCGGTCCTGCACTTATGAAGACGGTCACCATATTCGGAAGTTCGATGCCGGGCGAAAGCACGGAAGTTTACCGCCAAGCGGAGCGCTTGGGAGGGTTGCTGGCGGAGGCGGGCTGGGCTGTTTGCAACGGCGGTTACGGCGGCTTGATGGAAGCCTCGGCGCGGGGCGCACAGGAAGCCCGCGGCCACACGGTTGGAATCACCTGCACGTTGTGGCCGGGCCCGGCCAAGCGGTGGATCGCCGAGGAAATTCGCACCACCTCTTTTATGGAGCGCCTAACCACGCTTGTTGAAAGAGGAGACGCCTATATCGTCCTGCCCGGCGGAACGGGAACGCTTGCGGAGCTGGCGCTGGCGTGGGAGATGATGAACAAGTCGGCGCTCTCGAAGTCAATGGGAGGGCCGAAGCCGCTGCTGGTGATGGCGCCCTACTGGCAGCCGGTGATCGGGTGCCTCGAACAGGAGCGCGAGCTTGCCACTGGGGCGGCGAGACCGAGGGCCCCCGCTCTGGGCCTCGTGACCTTGATTGAGACCGTAGATGAGGCGATGTCTCATCTGGGTGGCATTTTAAGAAATCTGTGACCTCCGCGAAGACATCGGAGCGCGCTATGGAGGGTGGGTGGGTCGGAAGCCCGGTGCTAAACTAGGTTGAACAAACGCCGGCCCGGCGCAGCAGATCGCGGGGAATGGCTTTTAAGCTCCGCGGCTTCTGGTGCCCACGACAGATGCGCCGTGCGGTTTCGCGAGGGCTAATCCCAATGGACAGACAATTGGCCAAACGGGGACCTTGTTTTCTACGCAAGGCTATGGTTGCAGCCCTGGTACTCCTTTGCGCAGCGTTGTGGGCATCCGCAGAACCAGCAGGCTCAGTTCAGAAAGTCTGTTCCATTCACATCACAGGCATGGATCAGATATGGCTTTGTGACGCGCTCGGCGACAATTTATTGTTGTTGGGTGAACCGAGAAAATCTCCCTCGCTCATTGTATATGATTTCGTAAAACGGCAGATCGTCCATCGCATCCCAATTGACCCGGCCGTCTACGCGTTCAAACCATTCGGTTTCACGCGCAGATTTGGAAGGGGAATGAACTTCAGATTTGTGGACGGCGGCGAGCGTATCATCGGAATGCTCTCCCCTTGGCTTATACTTTACGACACCGCCCAGGAAAAGGAGATACGCCGCCGGCTACTCTCGGAGAGCCTATTAAGTGAACTCCCCCAGGCCTTTGGCCCCTGGCCTGCTGGGCCACCAGTTGCGGGCGTAATGGATATTGGTCCGCAGCGTGGTAAGTTGGCAGTGGCGTTTAACGTCGGCTCTGCGCCAAGAATTTGCACAATTCCCGAAAACCTTGTCGGGTCGGCTAAATGCCGACGGGCCCCTCGATTCGTGCAAGACATTTGTTGGTCGCCTGACGGAGAACGCCTGGCGGTCCTATACTCCAACGAGTTCAACACGAGGAACGAATATGTTTGGAACGCCCGGTACCGGGTCCCGCCCCTCCCTCCAAATGTCGAAATCTTCGACTTTGCTTCCGGTCGTAGTGTGCAGTTCCGCACGGGCTCCGTGGCAGCCAAAATTGAGTTCTCAAAGGACGGCCGCGAGATCTATTCGATAGGGGTTTGGGCCCACATCGACCAAAACGATGTCATTCGCGTCGTTTCCTCTCAAACAGGAGCGCTCGTGCGGACCATCACTGTTCCGCGCAGAGGCGTGAGGGACATCTTTACGCTCTCTCCCCGCGGTCAAATCCTCGCAGCGGATGCTAGCACAAACGTTCCCCATTCATTCCTCACAGAAGGTCGAAGAGGAGAGAAGATAGCACGTGTTGTGCTCCTTGATTCGCATACCGGCGAGCTCCTGTTTGAGCATCACGACCGGACTGCCGGCGAAATTAGCGATCCCGCGCAATTGTTATTCTCGTCCGGTGGCCGATTACTGTTTGTGGCTCCCAACTCGGGGAGTTATGCGGCGCCTGACACGCCCGACCGCGTTGAAATGTTTTCTCTCATCGGGTTGGAAGGCAACAAGTAGATAATTTCTTGGTCATTAAGGCAAAAATGAAGAGGGGAGCTGCCTCAGAACTCTGCGGATTTTGCGCTTGATCATGCCGAGCGCCAAAGTTTTCTATCATGGACGATACCAAATCCTCTTCAAGCATCGCCGACCCTTTCTCCTGCCGGGTGCTAGAGTTCGGAGCCATCCGGGACCTGCTGCGAGATTTCTTGTCCGGCCCCATCAGCCACCGCCGGATTCCCGAGCTTGCTCCGCAGACCGATTTGGCGGCGATTCAGCTTGCCCTGGCGCGTGCCCGGGAGGCGATGGAACATCTGCGGGAAAACCACCGTCCTTCTCTCGGCGGGCTCGAAGATCCTCACCCCATCCTGGAAAAACTTCACATTGAGGGAATCGTCTGCGCGGCGCGTGAAATATTGAGCGTCCTGGCCGTGGCGCGCAAAGCCCAGGAATTGCGGAAGAGCTTTGACGCTGCGGCTTCCCCAAATCTCGCAGGTTTGGCCGGCGCACTGGCGGACTTCCGTCCGCTGCTGTCGGCGATCGATGGGAAGATTCATCCGGACGGCCATCTGGACTCTTCGGCCAGCCCTGAGCTGGCGCGGATTCGCCAAGCCATCGACCGTTTGCGCCTGGATGTGCAGGCGACGCTCGAAAGCCTGATGCGGCGGTTCAGCCGGGATAAAGTCCTGCAAGACGCCGTGGTCATGGTGCGCAATGAGCGGCTGGTGATTCCCATTCGCTCCGAGGATAAGCGCCGCGTGCCGGGAGTAATCCACGGCGCGAGCTCTTCAGGGGCGACGGTCTTTCTGGAACCGCTGGAAACCGTTCCCATGAACAATGAATTGGTGGAACTGGAGGACCGCGAGTACGCCGAGACGCAGAGAATTCTGGGTGAATACACGGAAAGACTGCGGGAGCGGCGCTTTGAGCTTCAGGGTGCGGTGGAGGTTTTGGGCGAGCTCGACGTGGTGTTCGCCAAGGCGGAGTTTGCCCGCGCTTATAACTGCTGCCTTCCGGAGTTTTCAACCCGCCGCGAACTTTGGCTCCGCGAGGTTCGCCACCCGCTGCTCCAAAAGAGCCTTGCCAGGGATGGCAGCCGGCCGGTCCCCTTGGATGTAGAGCTCGGGGAACCACGCAGCCTGATGATTATCAGCGGCCCGAACGCCGGCGGCAAGACGGTAGCGCTCAAAACGGTCGGCATCACCGTTCTGATGGCCCAGACGGGACTGCCCGTCGCCGCAAAGGAGGCCCGGCTTCCGGTATTTCGGCGTGTGCTGGCGGACATCGGCGACCAGCAATCGATTGAGGCCAATCTGAGCACTTTCTCCGCGCACATCACGAATATCGGGGCGATGGTGAATACCGCCGGGAACGAAGACCTGGTCCTGCTCGATGAGTTAGGATCGAGCACTGAACCCGGAGAGGGCGCTGCACTGGCCATTGCGATTCTGGAATGGTTCCGCAAGTCGCGCGCCATGACCTTTGTCAGCACCCACCACGGCCGCCTGAAGTCTTATGCCAGCGAGACGCCGGAGGCCGAAAACGCGGCTATGGAGTTCGACGAGGAGACCCTCCAGCCAACTTACCGGCTGCTGGCCGGTCTGCCCGGCAACTCCAGCGCGCTCGAGATCGCCGCCCGGTTGGGCCTTCCTGAGGAGATTTTGACCAAGGCCCGCAAACTGATTGGGTCTGAGGAAGCAGAAGCCTCCGCGCTGCTAAGGTTCCTCCATCAACAAAAGGCAGCCTATGAGTCACGCCTGGCTGACCTGCGCTCTGAGGAGGCGAATCTCGCAGCCCGGGCAGTGGAACTGGAGGCGAAATTCGAGCGGGAGCGGCACCTTAAGCTGAAAGACCTTGAGGCGCGCCTGGAAGCGGCCTTGCGCGGCATGGAAAAGCGTTGGGATGATTCTTTGGCGGACTTACGGGCTCAAGTGCTGGCTCCCAAGCTGCAAAAGGCCAAGGACCGCAGAGTCGCGGCGTTGAAGCAGGAGGCGCGCGGAGAATGGGACTCCCAGGTTCTGGAGATTCTGGACCAGCCCGAGAAAGGCCGGGAGGCGGTTGAAGAGGCTCCTTTGGCGGTGGGGGACCGGGTGAGGGTGCCTAACCTTGCTTCTCCGGGAACGGTGACGGCAATCCTGGACAACCAGGAGATCGAGGTTGAGGTGGGCAGGCTGCGCCTGAGGGTTGAAAAGGACAAAGCAAAAATCCTGGCCCGCCGCGAGGAGTCCGCCCGCCAAAGGCCGACCCCGGCTTACGCGGCGGTGCGGCTGGCGGGATCAGCGGGGGATGCTCCGAACGAAATCAACGTGATCGGAAATACTGCGGAAGAAGCGGCGGAACGGGTGGACGAATTTCTCGATCGCGCCTACGTATCAGGGTGCTTCCGGCTGCGTGTGGTCCATGGCATGGGGAAGGGAATCCTCCGAAGAACCCTTCATGAGATGTTTGCATCACATCCCCATGTGGAGAAGTTCTATCCAGCGCCGCAGAAGGAAGGCGGGGCCGGCGCCACCATTATCGAGTTAAAAACTTGATAATTAAGACGTTGCGGGTTAGGCTCTTCTAAGGATAACTTGAAAGGCTTCCCGGCCATCTTAATTCTTTGGCCGGGAATTTCGGTCTGAGCTTGAAGAAAGGGCCTGAAGAAAGGGAAGGAGAACGTATGGGACTTATTGGTGACGATGCTGCCGCGGAAACTCGCCAGCGGCTCAGCGAGATGGCCGGGCCGGTGCAAATCGTCCACTTTACCCAGGAGCTTAATTTGCAGTACGGGCGGGAAACCCGGGAGGTACTGGAGGACCTTGCCTCCTTTTCGGACAAGATCACGCTTGAGACTTACGATTTTCTTCTGGATAAAGAGAAGGTCGCTGAGTACGGCGTGGACAAGGTTCCCGCCACTATAATTCGCAATGGTAAGGACTACGGAATACGCTTCTATGGGATCCCGGCTGGCTATGAGTTTTCAGCCCTGCTCGAGGCGATCCTGGATGTTTCCAAAGGCGAATCAGGTTTAAGCCCGGAGAGCAAAGAAAAGCTTGCCGGAGTGAAGCAGCCGGTCCATCTAGAAGTTTTTGTCACTCCCACTTGACCGCATTGCCCTCGCGCGGTGCGCCTGGCCCACCAGTTCGCAATTGAGAGCGACTTGATTACAGCCGACTGCATTGAAGCAGCTGAATTTCCCGATGCTGCCGCAGCATATCGCGTTTACACCGTCCCCAGGACCATCATCAACCATGAACAATCAATTGAGGGCGCGGTGCCGGAAGGACATTTCCTGGAGGCCGTGCTTGGCGCGTTAGCTCCTCCAAAAGGCGGTGAGGGGGCGTAGAGCCCTCCTCTCGCCGGGGATTCCGCTCGGGGATTCGCCGCCTGTGCCGCCGCGCTGGTTATCCAGCGTCTAGTATTTCAAGACGGAATGCAGGTCGTACTTGGAAACCTTCTCTCTTCCCTTGAGGAACTCGAGCTCGATGAGGAAGCCCATCCCCGCGACTTTTCCCCCTTGTGATTCGACGAGCTGAGCGACCGCGGCGGCCGTGCCACCGGTGGCCAGCAGGTCGTCGATGATCAGCACGTTCTGCCCTTTTTGGATAGCGTCGCGATGGATCTCCAGGGAATCCTTGCCGTATTCCAGGTCGTATTCGATCCGCGCCGTTTCCGCCGGAAGCTTTTTGGGCTTACGGACGGGAATGAAACCCGCGTTCAGGCGATACGCCACCATCGGCGCAAAGATGAAGCCGCGCGCCTCGATGCCCACCACGCGGTCGATGACGTGCCCGATGTAATGATTGGCCAGCGAGTCCACCGCCCAGTGCAGCCCCACGGGGTCTTTCAAAAGCGTTGTGATGTCGTAGAACAGAATTCCCGGCTTGGGAAAATCCGGAACTTCCCGGATGAGTGCTTTGAGATCTACCACGCGTTCTCTCCTCTATTTTTGATTTGCTACCAGCTGCTTTCTATTACAAAGCGCCTGTAGCGATTGTTCAAGGGTTCTTCAGATTCCTGCAGGTTATCCACGTGCGCGCTTCGCGGGCCCTCCGCCAAGCGTGCCTTGAAGGTGTCCAGCGCCGCGGCCTCTCCGATGGCGTAGGCTTCCACCGTGCCGTCCGGACAGTACTTGACGTAGCCGGCCAAGCCCAAGTCGTGCGCGCAGCGCTCGGTGAAAAATCGAAAGCCGACGCCTTGCACGCGCCCCGAGACCACATTTTTTCTGGCAACCTTCACTTGTTCCCCACAAACCCAAAAGCAACGACTCGCTCTGCAACTACCACCCTGCAACGGGCAAAGCGAATCTCCTATCATGACATTGCTCAGAAGTTTTAACCAAGCTGGGAATTATAGTCAACCCTGGGGTGCAATCACGCAGAAAACTCTGCACCGGTTCCGGAGCAAAGCTTATCCTTCGCGCTACTTCGATTTATGTGGGCTGAAAGCCCTCACCGGAAAGCAGGGAAGGCTGCGCCTTCGCAGCTTCTGACGGCGGCCTCTTGCTCCTCCGGGCTCCAGTCAAATCTCTCGGCGAAGATCTTCGCCGTGGCCGCGACCGCATCGCGCAGGCCGTGCGGTGCATACCAATTCAGGCCGGAACGCCGGAGGAGAAAATCGTCGAGTTTTCTTGCCATTTCATGTTGGATTGCGTGGACGACTTCCGCCGCCAGAAACGTGGAGCCGCTCGAAAGCGGCTCTGTGAGGCGCCGGTCAGAATGGATGGGTTCGAGCACTTGCGCCCACCTTGTCCCGTAGGTTTGCACGATGCGCTCCGCCGAGGCTCGAGGAATGTTGAATAGGCGGACGGCGTCGGCCGAAGCTTCCTTGAGGTAAGGGGGGAAGTTATCGGTGTGTCCACCGGGAAGCGGCGAATTGCGGCTTGGGTGCGCGGTCCAGGACTCTGGCAGGTTCCCTCCCAGGTTGGCCACTACGCGGTCCACCAACTTTTCCGCAAGCGCCCGCGCGGTGGTGAGCTTGCCGCCGCAAACGGAGATGAAGTTTGAAGCCCAAGGGTCCTGCCGGAAGCGGTATTCGCGGGTATTTTCAGAAGGGCTGGCACCGGGTTCGACCGCCAAGGCACGCAATCCCGTAAAGGCCCCGATCACATGATCAACCTGGAACGGCTGGACGAGGACGCGGTTCACCGCGCCCAGCAGATACTCAATCTCCTCCCGCTCAGGACGGACCTTGGCCGGGTCGCCCGTAAAGTCGGTGTCCGTGGTCCCCAGCAGGGCATGGCCCTGCCAGGGAGAGATGACAAAGATCCTGTCACCGGGGAGAATTGCGCCGAACAGTGCGAACTTGTCTGAAAGGGCGGGAAGGATAACGTGTGTGCCTTTCGTCAAGCGAACGCTCTTTGATCCGTCATAGCCCGGCAACATGGCGCGAAGCTGATCCACCCAGGGGCCGGTCGCATTTACCCAGAAGCGCGCGGTAATTTGCCGGCGGCCCCCGTTGAGCAAGTCCTCCACTTCTGCGCCGGCAATTCTGGAGGCGGGCGATCCATCCGCAGGGTTGAGAATGAAGCGGCAGATATTTGAGTAATTGGCGACAACAGCGCCGTGGGAGGCTGCGTCCAGAACGTTTTCGAGAGTCAAGCGAGCGTCATCAGTTTCTGAATCATAGAAGACGGCGCCGGCGCGAAGTCCATCAGGTTGGAGAGCGGGCAGGCGCTCGATGACCTGGTTGCGGCCGAGGGTGGAATGGCGGTCGCCGGGCCCCAGGCTTCCGAGAAAATCATAAATGCTCAAGCCCAGGCGGATTTTGAACGGGGAGTAGGGATCCTTGCAATAAATCGGCAGAAGGAACGGCAGTGGCCTCGCCAAATGCGGCGCCAACTTGAGCAGCCGGCGGCGCTCCTGCCGCGATTCCCGAACCAGCCGGAACTCCAAACGGTTCAGGTAGCGCAGCCCGCCGTGAACCAATTTGGACGACCGGCTGGAAGTGCCGCTTGCAAAATCCTGGGCTTCTGCCAGAGCGACTTTCAGACCGCGCAAGGCGGCTTCGCGGGCGATCGCTGCGCCGTTAATTCCGCCGCCGATCACGGCAATGTCGAAAGGGGTTTCCGAAAACGCCGCGGGATTTCGATTCATAGCTTTTGTCCTGATAGTGTGCAGTAGAAGATTATATTCCAGGAAGGTCCTGCAGATGGAATCGCTGCGATGCAGTTCCGCAGTGCGAGAAGATTTCTTGGGAGTATCGCTGATCTTTGCGTGCTGCACGCGGATTAAAAGTTAGGCAGGCTGTTTTACTCAGGGAACCAGACTGGATCATTTACTTGGCAGGAGAGCGGAAGGGCAGTGCCTGCGCAGCCGCGAGGGCATACGCAGGCCTCCCTTATCCCATACGATCAAGCGTTCTGAAGGCGGTATGCTTCACGATTACCGCCTGCCCACGATGTAATCTTCCAGGCTATCGGCGCGAGCCTTACTCTCCAGAGCAATCACCCGCAGCAAATCCTGGATGGAGATCATGCCACAGTAGCCGCCGTTTTCAGCGATGACCAGCAAGTGGTAAATGCCATGTTGCTCCAGCAAATCGAGGCATTCCTCAAGCGGTTCTTGTGGCGAGACTGCGACGAGACGGGTGCTCATGATCTCTGTCGCGCGGACCCATTCCGGACACTTATTCTCCGCGGCCACCTTATCGGAGATATCGCTTTGCGAGACAACGCCCAACACCTTCCCGTGACGATTACAAACCGCCACGGAACGTACCTGCTTCTCACGGAGGTAACGAGCTGCTTCATGAACGGTGGTGTCCTCCGTAATCGAGAAGACTTCCCGACGAGACTCGATTAAGGTCGAAACCGTCATGGTTCTCACCTCGGAAAGGATTGTTGGGTATTATGCTATGCCCCGGTTTGGGGCTTTACAAGCAAATTCGGAGGTATTCGCTCGTGGTCCCCAGAACGCTTTTTCCGCCCAGATGAGGGGATACCTATCCAGCCGCCAGGGGGCTGAGGAAGCCAGGGTAATGGGATCCCTGAGGGGCTTGCGCAAGGCAGGGGAATTCTTCTTTGAAACTGTTTAGGTGCATGAGGGCTACCTTGCGAAACCTCTGCGCTTCGGTCTTGGGGTGGGCGATTGAAGGCTGGGACGTAGAGGCGCGCGGGAGGCTCTCTGGTGGCGTCCGCGATCCTATAACATATTAAAATTCAACGATTTATTTTGAATTTATAAAGCGAAAGGTGAATGGGGCCTGCTACGAGGTACGGACCTCTCCACCCGGATGCCCGCCCGGGGATTTCTTGAAATTCATTTCCTCGATCAGCACAACCGCGTCCACACGAACAGCCTCCCCTTGACCCACCGCGTCGACAGCCTCGCCGGTCTTGGCCTTGACGCTGATTTGCGCAGCGTCAATTCCTAAAGCCTCCGCGAGATTGGCTCTCATGCTGGGAATATGGGGCGCCAACTTGGGACGCTCCAGACTGATGGTGGAATCGATATTCGCGATCCGGTACCCCGCACCGTCAAGAAGCTCGCGAGTGCGCCGCAGGAACATCAGGCTTGAAACGTTGTGCCACTGGGGATCGCTATCAGGGAAGTGCCGCCCGATATCGCCGAGCGCCGCCGCGCCGAGGAGCGCATCACAGACGGCATGCGCCAGCGTATCCCCGTCAGAATGGCCAAGCGGACCTTTTTCAAAAGGAATGGTAACGCCGCCGAGAATCAGCTCGCGCCCGGCCGCCAGGCGATGCACGTCGTTGCCGAAGCCGATGCGATGATTGCAGTGTTCGCTCATGCTCTCTCTGAACTTTGTAATCCCCGCCGGAGTTTGGCGCGGACACTGATTCTACGCCCCGGGCTCTTCACCAAGAGTTCTTCCGCTTTGGGTGCAACGTCTGCTCCTGGTCTTGCGCGCTGAAAAGGCGCGCCAAAGGTAAATCGGAAGGCTTGGTGATTTTGATGTTGCGGTCCGAGCCCAACAGAACCTCGACGGTGTAACCCAGGCGTTCCACCAGGCTGGACTCATCGGTTCCTTCGTAGCCGTCGGCCGAGGCGCGCTCAAAGGCCTCTTTGAGTATTTCAAATCGGAAGGCCTGGGGTGTTTGGGCCAACACAATCCGCTCGCGGGGAAGGGTACCGAGAATCGTCTGGCGCTCCACTTGCTTCACGGTGTCCACGCTGGGGATTCCCAGGATCGCGGCGCCGCATTGGCGGGCGGCCTCGACGACCAGGCGGATCATTTCCGGGTCGATAAAGGGCCGCACCGCGTCGTGAACGACCACGACCTTTGTGGAAGCCGGCGCGTGGCGGAGCGCTAAAGCGACGGTCTCCTGACGGCTGGAGCCTCCGGGGATCAGGCGCACCGGCTTCGCGAAATGCTCGCGCTCAATCTCAATCTGGGCGCGCTCCATGTCCTCGGGTCGCAACCCCAAATAGATTTCGTCAATGGAATCCGCGATGCTGAACTTTCGCAGGGTGTGCACGACAATCGGCACTCCCTCAAGCGAAAGGAACTGCTTCGGAGTTTCCCCGCCCAGGCGGACTCCAGCTCCCGCGGCGGGAATGATGGCCAAGATATCCATGATAAGCACAGTCCGGCATGCGGCGTTGGCGCTGCTCTCGGCCGGACAATCGCCGACGATGTTTTAGTGCTGAACCACCTCGGCGCGCTGCTTCTCTTCGTATTTTCCGAAGATCATCTTTCCAGCCGTCGTCTGCAAGACGCTGGTGACGGCGATGTCGATCGTCTTGGAGATCATCTTCCTGGCGTTGTCCACCACGACCATGGTGCCATCGTCGAGGTAAGCCACCCCCTGGTTGAACTCCTTGCCTTCTTTCAGGATGAAGACCCGCATGATTTCACCCGGGAGAACAACAGGCTTCAGGGCGTTGGCAAGCTCATTGATGTTGAGAACCGGAACGCGCTGGAGTTGGGCGACCTTGTTGAGGTTGAAGTCGTTGGTGACGATTTTCCCATCAAGCTCCCGGGCGAGTTCGATCAGCTTCATATCCACCTCGCGGGTTTGAGGGAAGTCCTGCTCGACGATTTGGATCTGGATCATGGTCATCTTCTGCATTCGCTGAAGGATGTCCAGACCGCGGCGCCCGCGGTTGCGCTTGAGCGGGTCGGAGGAGTCTGCAACCTGCTGCAATTCCCGAAGCACGAATTGGGGAAGAATCAACGTGCCGTCGATGAATCCGGTTTCGCAGATATCGGCGATACGGCCGTCAATAATCACGCTGGTATCCAGAATCTTGCTGCACTTTCTGGCTTGGCGTTCGGCCGTGAAGAGGCCGCCCATAGCAGCGAGGTTCAGCAAGTCTCCTTTGGACGCTCCAACCACCAAGCCGACATACCCCATGAAGAACAGCAGCGTTAGCTGGACGTAGGAGGCGGAGATCTTCTCAATGGCGGTCAGGCTCAGGAGGTGGCTGATCACCAAGGCTCCGACGATGCCCAGCGTCCCACCCACTACGGCTCCGATCAGCCGCTTGAGGCTGGCCTTCCTGAGACGCATCTCAACAAAAACAAAGGCAAATCCGAGCGCCGCGCCTAACAAGATGGACTTGGGCCGTGACCAATGAAAAGGTTGGAAGTAATATGCCGCGGCGATAAGAGATGATATAAATATTGCGCGAAGTGTCGCCATTTCCCAGGGCATGATTCTGGGCTCCCTTCTACTTTCAGATTTCTTGACGTCCATTTTTTGCATATTGCCTCGGCGGGCAGATAAGATCCCTAAAGCTTTGCGTTTAGTATAGCATCATTGCAAGCGCCAGGAGTCAACCAGCCATGTCTTTTCTAGCGGCCGACCAGCACCCGCGGGCAGCGTCCCGGCATCCCCTCAACGCCCGGAGGACTTCCGCGAGCGCGATTTGATCACAATCGGACTTCCCAAGAAGCCGAACTTCTCCCTGATCCGGTTTGCCAGGAACCGCTCGACGGAAAAGTGCAGGGGGCCTACGCGATTGGTAAAGGCGATGAAAGTGGGCGGAGAAACGCTTGCCTGGGTCAGATAATAGATGCGGAGGGGACGGCCGCGGGACGTGGGCAGCCGGTTCAGATCGACTCCTTTCAGGAAAACATTCATTTCCGAGGTTGAAATTCTTCGGCCCCGGGCGGCTGCAACCTCTTGAATTGATTGCCACAGACTCTCCAGCCGCTGTCCCTTGAGGGCGGAAATGAACACGATCGGCGCATAATCCAGAAATTTCATCCGGCGCCGGATTTGCAGCGTAAATTCGCGGGCAGACGCCGGGCTCTTTTTCACGGCATCCCATTTGTTGAGGACCAGGATTACGGAGCGGGCGCTTTCATGAGCGTAGCCGCCGATGTGGGTATCCAGGGCGGCAATCCCTTCCTGAGCGTCGATGACCAGCAGGGCGAGGTCCGCGCGCTCAAGGTGTTTTCTCGCTTGGATGACGCTCAGCTTCTCCGCCAACAGATTAGTTTTTCCCTTGCGGCGAATGCCGGCGGTATCCACAAAGCGGAAACGCATCCCGCCGCGCTCTACCTCTTCTTCGACGGCATCCCGGGTGGTGCCGGGGAGTGAGGTGACAATGGACCGCTCCTGGTTTACCAGGCGGTTTAGCAAAGTGGATTTCCCGACATTGGGCCGCCCGATGATGGCGATCTTGACTGGTTCTTCATCCGTGGGTGGTGAGTCTTCAGGAGCGCCGAGCTGCCGGGTGACGTGATCGAGCAATTCGGCAACACCCAAGCCATGCTCTGCAGAGACGGGAAAAACCTCCTGAAATCCGAAGGCTGCAAACTCCGCCGCCAGTGAAGCGTGCTGGGGAAGGTCGACCTTGTTGACCGCGAGGGACAAAGGCTTATTCTCCCGGCGAAGCAATGCGGCCAATTCTTCATCGAGGGGCAGGATTCCTTGACGGCCGTCAACCACCAGAATCAGGTGAGAGGCCTCCTCGATGGCCATGCGGGCCTGGCGCAGAATTTCAGTTGGAATCAGCTCGCTGTCTTGCGGAACAATTCCCCCCGTATCAACCAAACTGAACTTTTTATCCTGCCAATTTGCTACCGCGTGCAGGCGGTCGCGGGTCATGCCGGGCTCGTTTCCAACCAGCGATCGGCGGCGTCCGACAATCCGGTTGAAGAGCGTTGACTTGCCCACATTGGGGCGTCCCAGGATCACGACTTGCGGCAACTTTGACATAAGTTTCAGCGGACCGGCAACCGTCCGCCAGCGGGCGGCTGTGCTATTCTTGCCAGGGGAATCCCCAAGGGCGCCAGCGGAACGCCTGCGGTTTTATTGCTTCAACGCTCTCCGGGTTTTTGTTGTTCCGGGGTTTCCTCGAGAGAATGCGAAAAGAGTTTTTCTCGATATCATTCGGGCCGAACCGCAGAGTCGCTTGCAAGCGGAATAAGAGACCCGGCAGCGCTCCTCGGTTCGTTCACTTACCCCTGAATGACAGTCTAACGGACATTTTGAGATGCGGCTAGATTTACCTTTCGTGCCTAGGATGCCAGCCGCCGGGTATTCCCGGGAGTGCAGCGCTTTTGCCCAATAAGCGAGGATAAATCATGAGTGAGTTCAACGGGAAAGTCGTGATCGTAACGGGTGCAGGGTCTGGCATCGGCCGGGCAACCGCGGTTCTATTTGCAAAGGAAGCGGCCAAAGTTGTCGTGGTCGATTGGGCCGAACCTACCGGGCGCGAAACCGCGGAGATCATTCAGCGCAATGGCGGAGATGCCCTGGCTCTTGAGGCGGACGTTGCCAATCAAGGAGAGATGAGGTCTGTTGTTGAGGCCGCGCTCAAGCAGTACGGGCGCGTCGACGTGCTTTTTGCCAACGCTGCCACCCAGATCACGAAATCGGTGGAGGAGACCACTGAAAGAGAATGGGACGACATTCAAGGCGTCAATTTGAAAGGAGTCTTCCTCTGCTGCAAAGAAGTCATTCCGGCGATGCGGAAGCAAGGTGGCGGGAGCATCATCATCTCCTGCTCGGGGCACGCCTTTGCCACCTATCCAAACTGCTCCGCCTATGCGGCCACCAAGGGAGGGTTGCTGGCTTTTATGCGCGGGGCGGCGCTCGATTGCGCAAAAGATGGAATCCGTGTGAACTGCGTTCTGCCTGGTTCGACGGATACGCCGATGCTCAGAAATTACATTCAGGAGTGTGCCGATCCAGCGGCGGAAGAAGCCCGCATCATGAATACAATCCCCTTGGGGCGTTTTGCACAGCCGGAAGACATCGCCAAAGCTGTGCTCTTTCTGGCGTCGAGCAATGCGTCTTATATCACCGGAACCTGGCTGGCGGTGGACGGCGGACTTCTCGCTCACGGGTAAGGGGAGAGGGTGGCCGGTCGAACTGCCGCTCCGGAAGGACAATTCCGTGGGTTTGTGTTTTCTTTGCCGTACGGAAGTCCTTCTTGATAAGCGACAATCGCGCAAGGTTCTGCGCGATTACCAAAAATTTGCGCGCTGGTTACTAGAGAAGGCAGGTTTCGATTCACTTGGAAGTAGCCTCCATCACTTCTAATTCTTCCAATATCCCTCCGCTGAAACCCCAATTAGGGCTAACCTGAGGCCTTTTAAGGGGTACCACTTTTCCACAGCTGGGCTCAGAAGTGCAAAAACTTGACACTTAGCTGCCAAAATGTGTCCAAAAGAGGACGAATTTGCCCAAAACCGCCCCTGGAAGGAGTGGTGAAAAGGCTTCTGGATGCTTCAAACAAAAACATTTACTCGCTTGGTCGGATTTCGGCCTAATTGCCGAGGATGGCATTCTAGTTGCTAATAGGATAGGCAAGAGGTCATAGGAGTTGCCATGCTAAGCAAAGACGAGTTACAGAGAATTCACGAGGAGCGCGAGGTTCTTGAGAAGTGGCGGAAAGTCTCCCGCCACGTGGTTGCTGACCTCTTGGAGGCCTGCTCGGTTTGCGGAACCGTCCGTGAGCGCGAACACCTGACCCGCTGCCCCTGGTGCGAAGACGTCTACTTGTGCAACAAGGGTTGCATGTACACCCACAATTCACACCTTCATCCCCGGGCCTCTTTTTGGCTCTAGTGTTGTATCGCATGGGTTTATTGATTCGATGAGGCGGACGCCGCCTTTGTTCTGAAGGCGGGATTTACACTTTATCGGCAAAAAGGAAAGTCCTCCTAGAGAAGGTGAACACCACCGATGATTCCTTTTGACCTTTCTTGGTGGATATGGGCGCTCTTGTCGCTGGGATTCGCGTGGATTGCATCAATCCTTTCGGATAGTGCCTGGGGAACAGGATCAGGCAAGCTCCTGGTAAACTCCCTGCGCTTGGTTTTCGTGATTGTTTGCGTGTTGTGCGGGATTGCCGCCATCTTTGTCTTGATCGGTGGATACTAGGCGACCCTCCGTGTTGCCGGGTTGAAAGCCGGCTCAGCGAGGCTCATTTGGGGCGGGGAATTTATTCGGGAACTTACCGTGGAGGGTTCGCCGGACGGTAGGTGGCGGAAGTGGTATCTGTTTCCCAGACGGTGACGGAATGGACTGAAACCCCCGAGCGTTCCATCTTCCGGCCCAATTCCACGCCCAGATACTGAGCCAGATTTTCAGCGGAAGGATTGACCTGCTTGAAGGGTTCCAGGTCGTTCAAGAAGTGATGGTCAAATGACGCCACGAGCTCTTTGAGCGAAGCGCGCAAATCTGCAAAATCCACCAGGAGTCCGATGGAGTTCAGCTTGTCGCCCTCCACGGTCACTTTGACCCGGTAATTGTGGCCATGCACGTTTTCACACTTGCCCTTGTAACCCCGCAAAGCGTGGCCTGCGGCAAAGGAATATTCGACTGAAACCTCAAACATCGTCCCTCCGGTAATTCTGTTCGGCGGCGCGTCCATTGTCCTGTCAATATTTCGCGACGCCCCGTTCACAAACATTCTTGCACAAAAGCCTCCACCTCTTCCAGCCGGTGAGCCCGGCGGTAGCTTGGGAGGCTCTCAAAAAACAGTTTGCCATATTGCTTTTGAACCATGCGGCGGTCGAGAATCGCCAGCACTCCTTTGTCCTTCTCACTGCGAATCAACCGCCCAAAGCCCTGCTTTAAGGCGATGACGGCCTCCGGAATCTGGTACTCCGCAAAAGCATTGCCGCCGTCTTCGTTGATCTGGCGGATTCGGGCCGCCACCACGGGGTCCGTGGGGACGGCAAAGGGCAGGCGGTCGATAATCACGGCGCTGAGTTGCTGGCCTTGCACGTCCACACCCTGCCAGAAAGAGCTGGTGGCCAGGAGTACGGCGTGCGGAGTGGACCGGAACTTTTCCAGCAGTGCCGTGCGAGGGGCGGTGCCTTGCAGGATCAGCGGGTAGCGAATTCTGCGGCGCACGCGCTCATGCACCGCGCGCATTTGCTGGTAGGAAGTGAACAAGAGGAAGGCGCGCCCTTTCGTGATCTTCAGCAGGGCAATGATCTCCTCCGCCAATCGTGGCGAAAAGGCCGGCTCGCGCGGATCGGGAAGGTGCAGAGGCGTGTAAAGCAGCGCCTGCCGGGCGAAATCGAAGTGCGACTCCAGAATCTTTTCCCGCGCCAGCCTGACCCCCAGGCGGTGTTTCAGAAAGTCAAAGGTTCCGGAAACGGAAAGGGTGGCCGAAGTCAGAACCGCGGTTCGCACGCGTTCAAAAAGCCTTTCCTGTAAGATCGGCGAAACATCGATGGGCGAGGCTTCCAGAAAAACGCCTCGGCCTCGCCTTTCCCACCAATAAACAAAGCCTCGGTCGCGGCTTTCGAAGATCTTTTCCAGTGCCTGCCGCGTTTCCTCCACGCGGCGCGCCAGGTTATTGATCTCTTCCGGGCGGTCCTTGACGCGCAGAAGCTCGGTTTCCATTCGCACCAGGGCGTTAATCAGGCCTGAGTATTTGCCGCGGTGAACCTCCAGGAAGCTCTCACGGTTGTCAAAATTCGTCCGGCCTTCCTCGGCGGGGAACAGTTCAAAAAAAAGGTCGGCGTGGCGCCGGAGTTCTCGCATTGCGCCCTGAACTTCCGCACCTTCCAGGCTCTTGAGCTTGAGCGTCTGTTCGGTATCCCGCGCCAGCTCCTCAACCTTATAGTTGGAGACTTTCAGGCCGAAATGCTGGGTGGCTACGTCTTCCATTTCGTGGGCTTCGTCAAAAACCACCGCGGAGTAATCGGGCAAAAGGCTTGCGAAGTCCATCTCCTTGAGGGAGAGGTCGGCAAAAAACAGATGGTGATTCACGATGATCAAGTTGGATTCCGCAGCCCGTTGGTGCATCCAGGTTACAAAACAGCGTTCGAATTGCTTGCACTTCTGGCCGGTGCAGGCTTCCCGGCGAGCGTCAACCCGCGACCAGAGCTCGCTTGAATCGGGCAGTTCTCCCAATTCCACGCGGTCCCCGGTTTCCGTTTGCGTTTCCCACTCCTGCAATCGTACGTAGAGCGAAACTTCTTCCAGCCCATTTAGCACCGGTTGCTTTTCGATGTCGTAGAGTTTTTGTCGGCAGAGGTAATTTTGCCGTCCTTTCATCAAGGTGACCCGAAGGCCCGGGAAGAGTTTTTTGAGGAAAGGAATGTCTTTAAAGAAAAGCTGCTCCTGAAGGTTCTTGGTTCCGGTTGAGATTACCACGCGTTCGCCGCTGCGGATGAGCGGCACCAGATACGCGAGGGTCTTCCCAGTACCCGTACCCGCCTCTACGATGAGATGCTGCCCGTCTTCGAGCGCCGACTCAATGCCCTCGGCCATCTGCAATTGCCCGGGGCGGTATTCGAACCTCGGGTGATGGCGCGCCAGCCAGCCGCCGGGCCCGAAAATTTTTTCGAGCGGAGGCCTTT